>CAZVCT010000238.1:0-1532 GCA_964625655.1 uncultured bacterium | reverse complement strand
GCCTTGCTTCCGAGCTGCTCGAAGAAGGTCTCCTGGCTCTTGAGCTCGGTGCGCCACTCCTCGGGCTTGACCGAGGTCGCCTCGGCGAGCTGCTCGGGAGAGATGTCCAGGCCCTCGAGGTTGAGGCCCTGGCCCTCCTCCGGACGCGGCACCCAGCCGAAGAGGGTCTCGCGGGTGGGGACGCGGCCGTGCACGCGGTTCACGATCCACTCGAGGACCCGCATGTTCTCGCCGAAGCCCGGCCAGAGGAACTTGCCGTCGTCGTCCTGGCGGAACCAGTTGACCATGAAGAGCTTCGGCATCCGCTTGATGCCCTCCTGCATGTCCAGCCAGTGCTGCAGGTAGTCGCCCATGTTGTAGCCACAGAAGGGCAGCATCGCCATGGGGTCACGGCGCACGACGCCGATCTTGCCGGTCGCTGCGGCGGTGGTCTCGCTGCCCATCGTGGCGCCGAGGAACACGCCGTGGGTCCAGTTGAAGGACTGGAGCACGAGCGGCACCGTGTTGCGGCGACGGCCACCGAAGATCATCGCGTCGACGGGCACGCCGCGCGGGTCGTTCGCCATGGGGCTGAGGACCGGGTTGTTGCTCATGGGCGCGGTGAAGCGGCTGTTCGGATGCGCCGCCTTCTCGCCCGAGGCCGGCGTCCAGGGACGGCCGCGCCAGTCGGTGAGCTTCTCGGGGACCGGGCCGTCCTTGCCCTCCCACCAGGGCTCGCCATCCTCGGTCATCGCGACGTTGGTGAAGATGGTGTCCTTCGCGATGCAGGCCATCGCGTTCGGGTTGCTCTTGTTGTTCGTGCCCGGGACCACGCCGAAGTAACCGGCCTCGGGGTTGATCGCGTAGAGCCGTCCGTCGTCGCCCACGCGCATCCAGGCGATGTCGTCACCGACCGTCTCGATCTTCCAGCCCTTGTACTCCTCGGGCGGAACCAGCATCGCGAAGTTGGTCTTGCCGCAGGCGCTGGGGAAGGCCGCGGTGACGTAGGAGGTCTCGCCCTCGGGGTTGGTGACGCCGAGGATGAGCATGTGCTCGGCCATCCAGCCCTCGTCGCGACCGAGCGCGCTGCCGATGCGCAGCGCCAGGCACTTCTTGCCCAGCAGCACGTTGCCGCCGTAGCCGCTGCCGAAGCTCCAGATCGTGTTGTCCTGGGGGAAGTGGCAGATGTAGCGGCGGTCCGGATCGATGTCGCCGGTGCAGTGCAGGCCGCGGTTGAAGTCGTCGCTCTCGCCGAGCTGATCCAGCGCGACCTTCCCCATGCGGGTCATGATCCGCATGTTGAGCGCGACGTAGATGCTGTCGGTGAGCTCGATGCCGATCTTCGAGAAGGGGCTACCGACCGGACCCATGATGTAGGGCACCACGTACATGGTGCGGCCCTTCATGCTGCCCTCAAAGAGGTTGCCGACCTTGTGGTAGGCCTCGTCCGGATCCATCCAGTTGTTGGTCGGACCGGCGTCCTCCTTCGTCGGGGTGCAGATGAAGGTCAGGTGCTCCACCCGCGCCACGTCGTTCGGGTTCGAGCGGTGGAG
>CAZVCT010000237.1:0-1540 GCA_964625655.1 uncultured bacterium | reverse complement strand
CCGCGCCGCGCGCTAGCAAGTGGCGCGGCAAGAGGCGTCAGGTCGGCTCAGGAGGGGCGCTGCCTGTCGCGGAACTTCGCGACGTGATAGCGGTTGGCGCAACGTTCGTCGCAGAAGCGGCGGGAGCGGTTGCGCGATCGGTCGATGAAGAGTAGCTGGCAGGGGTCGGCCGCGCACTCTTTGACGCGGTCGGGACCGAACTCCCGTAGGGCGTTGGCCAGGCCAAGGGTGGCCTCGGTCCCGAGGCGGACGGCCAATGGCAGCTGATCGTCTACGCGCCAGGTCACTTCGAAGGTCGGTGCAACGGCGGGCTCGGCGGTAGCTGTAGCCAGCAGCGTGTTGAGCGCGGCAGCGCCCCCCTCGCCGTGCCGCGCCTCGTACGCGCGCCTGAGCGCCCCGCGCACCTCACGTAAGGCGACGAGGTCGTCTTCACGCGGCAGCTGCTCGGTCCGAACATCGTGCTCCTCGAGGAAGGCGATTAGATCCCGCGTGGTGAGTAGCTGCTCCGGCTCGGCGAAGTAGGGATCGTAGCTGTTGATCAGATCCAGCGCCAGCCGCGTCGCTCGGTCGTGGTCTCGCTTATCGCCCGGGTCGTAAGTACTCAAAGCTCCTTGACTCCTTACGAGGCAGCCGCTAATGTAATCACCTAAACAGCGGTAGCCCCTTACAGGAGGATAGGTGCTGGGCTGCACCGCGGTCAAGCGCAGGTCGGTGAACGCCAAGCACGACAGCGCGGTGAACGGTGAAGGAGGCTCGTATGGCAGCCCGGAACGGAGGCCGGCCCGTGGTCGGCGGTGTCCTGGGCCGTGAACGTGGGCTGAAGGGCGCAGGCTTCACCGAAGGCGTGTCCGCGGCACCTGGCCGGCGTCTGATCCGGCGGGTGCTCGGCCCGTCCGGGCCGTTCGGGTACCTGTGGGCGTCAGCGACCGCCAGCAACCTGGCCGACGGCTTCTTCAAGATGGCGCTGCCGCTCTGGGTAGCCACTTCGACCGGTTCGCCTGGGCTGGTGGCGGGCGTGATGACCGCTCTTTCGCTGCCGTGGCTCGTGCTGTCCGTGCCGGCCGGCAGCCTTATCGACCACGCCGACCGGCGGCGTCTCATGCTCGTCGGCAACCTCCTGAGGGTGGGCCTCGTCTCGCTCATCATCGTCCTGACCTTCGGCCCCGGCCTCTCGCTGGCGGCGCTCTACGCCATCGCCTTCGCGCTCGGTACTGCCGAGGTACTGACCGACACGGCGACCTCCGCCATCGTGCCCGCCGTGGTGCCGCGCGGCCAGCTCGAGCAGGCCAACGCCCGCCTGGTCGGCTCGAACACCGTGGGAAACGAGTTCGTGGGGCCGGCCTTCGGTGGGGCTCTGTTCGGGTTTAGCCCAGCAGCGCCGTTCGCGGCCAGCGCAGCGCTCTACCTCGCCGCCGCCGCGGCGCTGCGTGGTCTGCGCGGCTCGTTCCGTGCCGCGCCCTCACCGCACCTCGTCCGATCCACGCGCCCAGCGGGTGGTGGGCACGCCGCTGCGCTCGGCAGCGAGCTGCTGAGCGGGCTC
>CAZVCT010000236.1:0-1573 GCA_964625655.1 uncultured bacterium | reverse complement strand
CCGCTGCAGGTGTTCGCGGACCGTTTCTATCGACATGAGGCGGAGCATAACCGGCGGGTCTGCTTGCGCCGGTTCCCCTTGCGAAAGTCCTCGGGCCTGGCGAAGATCCGGCTACTGCTAGCTCTTGTCCTCGAAAAGTGGTAGCGAATGTGCTCGAGAAGTGGTAGTGATTGTCCTCGGAAAGTGGTACTAAAAGCCCTCGCAATGTGGTAGCGTCGTTCCATGGACAGCTTCCCTACGGGTATCCTCCGTCGCCGTGCGGAAGCGCGGCTTGATGCGCTCGCGCGGGAGGAAGCCGTGATCGCCATGCATGGGCCTCGCTCGGTGGGCAAGTCGACCGTCCTCCGGCGCTTCGCCGCCGAGCACGAGGTCGACGTGATCGACCTCGACGACCTGCTAGTGCGCGACGCCGTCGCAGCATCGCCATCTGCCATCACCACCGCGAAGACGCCGATCTGCATCGACGAGTACCAGTACGTGCCGGAGGTCCTGGACGCCATCAAAGCCAAGCTGAACCGTGAAGGCGTTCGGCCCGGAGTAGCCGTGCTCACCGGATCCACCAGACAGGACGCCGTACCGCGAACGGCCCAGGCGCTGACCGGAAGGCTGCACAGCTTCGTCATCCTGCCGCTCTCCCAGGGCGAGATAGGCGGCGTGCACGAGGACCTGCTCCCTGCGTTGCGCGAGGATGCCGCGGCTACGGTCATGGCGCACCCGGCTTCCTCGACCACCCGTGAAGAGTACGCGGCCCGCGTCGCTGCCGGCGGGTTTCCACTGGCGCTGCAACGATCCGGAAGCTCGCGGAACCGCTGGTTCGACGACTACGTGCGCACCTCCATCGACCGTGACGCTGCGGAACTGGAGCGGGTAGGCCAAAGGCAGTCCCTGGCCGACCTGCTTACGCTGCTGGCGGCTCGCTCGGCACAAGTCCTGAACGTCGCGAGCCTCGCGAACGCCCTGCAGCTGAACCGGAAGACGGTAGAGGGCTACCTGCGCCTGCTGGAGGACCTGTTCCTCGTCTACCGGCTACCGGCTTGGGGAAGGACCTTGAACGCGAGGGCCACCGGCAGCCCGAAGATCCACATGGTCGATTCGGGGCTCGCCGCGCGCCTCTTGCGCATCGGGCCCGACAAGCTGGCCAGCCTCGATCCTGGAACCCTGACCGAGTTCGGCCATCTGCTCGAGACCTTCGTCGTCGGCGAACTTCTGAAGCAGACCTCTTGGATCGACGAGTCGGTCACGGTCGGTCACTGGCGCACCAGCGATGGCGACGAAGTGGACCTCGTCGTCGAGTTCGAAGACGGCCGCGTGCTGGCGTTCGAGGTGAAGGCGGGCGAGCGCGTCTCCGGCAAGGACTTCGCAGCTCTCCGGAAGCTTCGCGACAGCCTCGGCGCCAGGTTCATCGCGGGCGTAGCGCTCAGCCTCGGGTCGCGTTCCTACAGCTTCGAGGACCGCCTGCACGTGATGCCGACCGAGCGCCTCTGGCGTTCGGTGACCGGCACAACTCTCGGCTGACCTGCACCCCGACCCCCGCCCTACCGCGCCTTAGACACCTTGTCCTCGTACATCCGCG
>CAZVCT010000235.1:0-1578 GCA_964625655.1 uncultured bacterium | reverse complement strand
ACACGAAGGACAAGCGCGGCTGGCCGAAGGTGTTCGGTTCCGGCCCGCTCGCCTGTCTGGCGCTCGTGCGCACCTGGGAGGGCCTGACCCTTGAACTGACCGCGCCCGCCGGCAGTCGGCAGCTCTACGCCGACTTCCTGAGCGATTCGGCCACGTTTCCTGGGCTGGAAAGCCTGAAGGACGCTGCGAGGCTGGCGCACGAGAGCGCCGAGCTGTTCGCACGCCTCACCGACGACGTCGTGGCCGTGACGCCCGAGGTAGCCGAAACCGTCGCCATCAGCGAACGGATCGACGACCTGCAGCGCTCTGGCGGCGAGAGATTAGGCGCCAGAGTGATGGAGTTGCGCGCCCAGCGCGAGGACGTCATGCAGCGCTGCGACCTCGACGATGCCGCCCGGCTGGAGGCGTTCGCTCGGGTCGGGGAGGCCTTCGCGGCCATCCACGAGGTCGAGAAACGACTTCAGGCGGCCTTGTCAGCCGCCTGAAGTCGAACCCAGGGCGCACGCTACCGGAGCGTTGCGCCCTTTCGAATTGAGGGTCAGCCCCCGAGCGAGACCTTGGTGCTGGGGTTGCTGATCTGGAAGGTGGGCGCCAGGCCTAGGAGGCTGCCGTTCGGGGCGTCGGCGGTGAGGCGCGCCGTGACGCGCGCGGTGTTGGTGCCGCCCTCGCTGGCGATGGTGATCAGGTCCTTGACCACGTTGCCGGAGCTCTCAGGGATGTTGAAGAGCATGGCGCGCTCGAGCTCGGCGGCGGTGGCGGTGGCCTTGTAGATGCAGGCGTCGTCGGCACCGCACTCGCCCTGGCGTTCGTAGGTGATGGCGAGCTCGAGTTCCTTGAAGCGGTACTCGACGGGCTGGCGGACGTTCTGGCTGTCGCTGACGCGGATGAAAGCTTCCACACCGGTGAGGGTGAAGGCGTCCGGGTAGGTGGCGCCTACTGCCTCGCGTTCGAGGGTGATGGTGTCGCCCAGGCCGATGGTTACCCAGAGGGCGTCGAGCGAGAAGCCGTACAGGTTCGGTAGTTCGACGTCGTCGAAGGTCAGATCGTTGGCGTGGAAGTCGACCGCGCCCAGGGCGGCCGGCGTGAGGTGCACGAGCGCGGCGGGGTCATGGAAGGCGGGCGCCTTGATGGCGGTCGGGGTTGCGGGGGTGCCGATGCCGAAGACGTCGCCGACCTCGACGGGCGGAACGAGGTTGCCGGCGAAGCCGCAAGCCGCGAGGATCACGGCCAGGAGTGGGACGAAAAGGATGTTCCGTAGGCGCTTCATGTTCTTCTCCAGGTGGCGCGGCCCCGACCTGTCGTCGGGTGTACGCGGGATGGTTGGTTGGTGCGGGCGCCGGTGGCAACGCGCCTCGGGAACGCGAAGAAGCTGGGATTAATACGCTTCTTGCGGCCTGGACGCGGGTTTCGATGACGTTCATGGAGAAGATGCTGAACTTGGTTCAGTGACGCCTTACCCACAACCATAGTTCCACCTGGGAACTCTCACGATATCCCCACATTGGGGGCGCCTGGGCGGCCGCTACCCACTCATCCTGGGCGGCGCAGTCACACCCTTACTTCCTATGCAGCAGACGT
>CAZVCT010000234.1:0-1584 GCA_964625655.1 uncultured bacterium | reverse complement strand
GTAAGGCCGCGAGGCGCCATTGCGTAATGGCGGGTGCCCTCCTCGCCCTGCTGGGTGGCGCGCTCGCCTGGGCCGCCGGTGGGGGAGAGGAGGCCGGGCCGGCCGGAGCCGACGAGGCCGCGGCGCGAAGCGTGACGGTAGCTGGTGGCGAGCTGAAGCTCTCCTATCCCGAAACGCTCGTCCTGGCCGCTGGCGAAGGTGAACTTACTGACGGAGCCGCGCTCGGCTGTGGCGAGGGGTTCGAACTCTGCTTCTACCTGCCCGAGGAGGCGTACGCGGGGAGCAACCTCGCGGCGGCCGCGCTGCGCGTGAGCGCCCGCGAGGAGCTGACGGCGGAGGTCTCCTGCCTCCTGGCGCAGCCCGCGGGGCGCAGCGACCTGCGGCCCGGCCTGGAGCGCGGCGAGCGCGTCTCGACCGCCCGCTTCGGCGACCTGAGCGAGGGCGCCGCCGGCAGCTTCGCCCGCGGCGACGTGCTCAGGCTCTGGACGGGTGAGCGCTGCTTCGAACTCGAGAAGCGCCTCGTGCTGACGCGCCCCGAGAACTACGAGCCGGGCACGGTGACGGAGTTCACCGAGGAGGAGCAGGCGGAGCTGCTGGCGGGCTTCGACGAGGTGCTGGACAGCGCCATGCTGGCCGACGGCAGCAGCGTGACGTGGCCGAGCGCGCCGCGCTCGACCCTCGAGGCGTTCGTGAGCGTGGCGTCGCCGCTTTCCGGCGCCTCCGTTACGAGCCCCCTGACCATCACGGGCGAGGCCGTGGGCCCCTGGTTCTTCGAGGCCACGTTCCCGGTCGAGCTCGTGACCGAGGATGGCGAGGTGCTGGCCTCAGGCTTCCTGATCGCCGACGGTCACTGGATGACCACGGACTTCGTGCCGTTCAGCGGCGAGCTCGAGTTCGAGGTGGAACAGGCGACCGAAGCGCGGCTGGTGCTGAAGCGCGACAATCCTTCGGACCTGCGGGAGAACGATGCTAGTACCTGGGTGCCGGTGGTGTTGCTGCCTGCGGAGTAGGCGAAGCGGCGGCCCACCACTGAAGGTGAGCCGCCGCCATTGATGTTGGCGCCGCGGCGGCGCGGGGTGGGCTCAGTACACCGGTGGGCTTGCGGAGGGGAAGCAGTCGGTGGGCCCGCCGCTGTTGCCCACGAACCCGAAGAACGTGACGGCGCCGTTCGCGATGCCTGCAGGAGCCGTACCGGTCAGTGTGAGCACGTTCTCGTCGACGGTGGGAGTGAGGGTGAAATCGGCGTCCCCGATCATGTCGGTCACGTCGTACCAGTCTTCTGCTTCGTAGTCCATCATGTCGATGGTGTAATCGAATATCTCCCTGATATCGAGGGGCATTTCGCAGGGCACGGCCGCCCTAGCGTCCTCGTAGCTTGCGCCCTGATCCGGGGTCAGGTCGAGCAGGACTACGCCTGCGAACTCGCCACCTACGCCGGGGTCGCCGATATCCGGGGAGGAGGTCAGCTCGATCCGAACCGTCAGTAAGCCGGCATCGACGGAAGCAGAGGCGAGAACGACGTCGTAGTTATCAGGACCGTCCCCACCGACCTGATCGCCTACGGGATCGGCGCCCGTCGCGGTG
>CAZVCT010000233.1:0-1584 GCA_964625655.1 uncultured bacterium | reverse complement strand
GACCCCAAGGCGGTGAGGGCCGTGGCTCAGGCCAACGGCGCCAACCGGTTGGCGGTGATGGTGCCGTGCCACCGCGTGATCGGCTCAGACGGCGGGCTCGCCGGCTACGCGTCCGGCCTCGAGCGCAAGCGCTGGCTGCTCGAGCACGAGCGTTCCCATTTCGGAGGCGACCAAGGTCGGGCGGTTCCGTCAGACATCGTGCAGGGCCGCCTGTTCTAGGTCTCCTGCGCCTGCTGACCCTGGCCGCCTGGCGCCAGCCGCTGCAGCATCGCGCTGACGGCGTCCACCTCGTCCTGGTTCACGCTGTGTCCGAAGCCGGGGTAGATGCGCTTCTCGACCTGGGCGCCCAGGCGCGCCAGCACCTCCTCGGTCTCGTGCACGCGCTCGACGGGAACGTGCGGGTCGATGTCGCTGCAGCCGATGAAGACGGGCATGCCGTCCAGGGTGCCGGCGTAGTCGCGCGGGGTGCCCTCGGGGCCGATCAGGCCGCCCGACAGGACCGCCAGGCCGCCGAAGCGCCGGGCGTTACGCGCCACGTACTCGCTCGAGAGGCAGGCGCCCTGCGAGAAGCCCAGCAGCACGACTCGTTCCAACGGGATGCCGGCGCCCGTCACCTCGTTCACTACCCCGTCGACGGCCGCCAGCGCCGAGCTCAGCCACGGCTCGTTGCGCTCCATGGGCTCCATGAACGAGTAGGGGTACCAGGTGTTGTTGGTCGCCTGGGGAGCCACGTACGCCACGCCCGACACCTCGAGGGCGCCGGCCAGGCTGAGGATGCCCTGGGCGCTGTCACCGCGGCCGTGGACCATGATCATGGCGGCCTCGGCCGCCTCCAGCGGGGCGCCGTAGCGGGCGGCGATGGTGGGCTCGTGCCGGCCGGTCACGCTGGCGCTCCCTGCGCGGTCGAGGCTTCCGAAGCGGTCGGGCGTGCGTGGCGGCTGCGGTAGGCGTTCATCCGGTACCTCCTGGGTCGGTGTGGCTCCTTGGGGCTCGGCAGGCCTACACGATGCCCCACGTCGGCCGGCTGCGTTCCCAGGCTAGCGCGCCTTACCGACGTGCGCGTACTCGCCTGCGGATCGAGGCCCCTCAGCAGCGCATGGCTTCGAGGAAAGCGTCGGGGTCGTCCAAGGCGAGGCTGAGGGACGTGGCCTCCTTGGCCTCCCCGAACATCTCGTGAACTGCTACCGGCTCCTTAAGTTCGATGATCACGTCCTGCCGCGAGCCGAAGCTGGCGTCCACCTCGGGCACCTCGTCGGCCTCCCGCGCGTCCAGTACGCGGACGACCGACCCCAGTTCCACCAGGGCCTCCATGAACAGCCCCGACACCAGCCGCAGGCGCCCGTCCGACAGCGTGATGGGACGCTGTCGCGCCGCCATCAGTATCCCGAGCACCCAGACGACCGAGTAGGCGTGCAGGGCCGTTACGATCCAGGCCGCCAGGACGCTGAAATGGTGGATGACGACGTGCATGGGCACGGCCTCGATGCTCATGAGCAGGAGAAGGCCGATCAGCGTCGTCTCGTCGCGGCGGCGGTGGTAGGTGAAGGTGGAGACACCGGCGGAAACACCGGCCGAAAAACCGGC
>CAZVCT010000232.1:0-1589 GCA_964625655.1 uncultured bacterium | reverse complement strand
GAGCGGATGGCGTCGTCGTTGCCGGGGATGATGTAGTCGAGGACGTCGGGGTCCGAGTCGGTGTCGGCGAGAGCCACGGCGGGGATGCCGAGCTTGTTCGCTTCCTTGACCGCGATCGACTCCTTGGCCGGGTCGATGATGAAGAGCGCGTCGGGGAGGCGGTTGAGGTCCTTGATGCCGCCGAGGTAGCGCTGCAGGCGGTTGAGTTCCTTGCCGAGGTCGATCTGCTCCTTCTTGCTGAAGCGCAGGATGGACTCGTCCTCGAACATCGCCTCGAGCTCACGCAGGCGCTCGACGCGCGTGCGGATGGTCTTGAAGTTGGTCAGCAGGCCGCCGAGCCAGCGCTCGTTGATGAACGGCATGCCGCAGCGCTTCGCTTCGGCCGCCAGGATCTCCTGGGCCTGCTTCTTGGCGCCTACGAACAGGATGGTGCCGCCGCGCGCGGCGACGTCCTTCAGGAAGTCGAACGCCTTCTCGCTCTCGACCAGCGTCTTCTGCAGGTCGATGATGAAGATGCCGTTGCGCTCCGCGAAGATGTAACGCTTCATCTTCGGGTTGCACCGCTTGGTCTCGTGACCGAAGTGCACGCCGGCTTCCAGTAGTTGCTTCATTCCGAGGTACGACATTTTGTTCCTCCGTGGCGGGATGTTGAGGTTGGATTCGGTGCCCGGCTTCGCGCCCGGCCGCGTCAGCGGCTCGGACCACCCTGCCTTCAGGTCACCCGAATGAACTTGCCGTGCGACGGACATCCCGCTGCCGTCAGGCAAACCTACCGAGTATAGCCGTTTATCGCGTCGCCGTAAAGCGCCTCCCGAACGCTCGGGACGGCGCCCGGCAGGCAGGCGTCGGCTCCTGGCACGAAGAAGCCCGCAGCCTTCGACCGGCTGCGGGCTTCTGCCTGTATCTCTGGTTGAAGCCTAGAGTCCCAGGGCCTCGCGGGCGTCGGTGTGATCTGGTTCCAGCTCGAGCGCGCGTTCGTACGCCTGGCGGGCGGCCTGGGCGTCGTTGCCCGTGCCGCGCCGGGCGTGGGCCTGGCCCAGCCAGTAGTAGGCGTCCGCGGACTGCGGGGGCAGCAGGGCGCCCTGCTGGGCTACGTAGACGGCGTCGTCCACGCGGCCGACGTCGAGGTAGGCGCGCGCCAGGTAGGTGAAGAGCGGCGGCACGAAGGCGGCGCCCGGCATGCGGGTGGCGGCCTCGAGGCGCTGTACGGCGGCCTCGACGTCGCCGCACTCGAAGAGAGCGATGCCGAGCTGCGAGGCGGCCGACAGCGAGGTGGGGTCGAGGTTGACGGCCTGCGAGAGCTCGTACTCGGCCGTCGCGCAGTCGCCCAGGCGGAACGCCACGTTGCCGAGGTTGTTGTGGGCGGTGGCGCTGGAGGGGTCGAGGACGACGGCGCGCCTGAACGCCTGCTGCGCCAGTTCCAGGTCCTCGAGGTCGCGGTAGACGCGGCCCAGGTTCACGTGCAGCGTGCTCTTCTCCAAGTTCGAGAGGTTCGCGTCGCCGTTGGCGAGCGACACGGCGTTCTCGAGGGTGGAGCGGGCCTGGGCGAGGTCGCCCAGCTGGTAGAGCACGATGCCCTTGGTGTTCTG
>CAZVCT010000231.1:0-1599 GCA_964625655.1 uncultured bacterium | reverse complement strand
TACGCACGAGCGGAAGACGTCCGCCTCAAGGTCGGGTTCACTCAGCAGGAGTACGCCGACTTCCTGGGCATAGACCCACGTACCTACAGCCGCCGCGCCGAGGAATCACGACTCAAGAGCGGAGAGAGCCTGCAGGTGGAGATGGTCGAAAGGGTGCTCGAGGAGGCCGCCCGGGTCTTCAGGGACGAGGAGCTCGCGCGCAAGTGGCTTCGCAGCCCGATCGTCAGCCTCGACAACAAGCGGCCCATCGACCACCTCGACAGCATCGGCGGGTACGAGCGCGTGAAGGACACGCTCGGGAAGATCGAGTACGGGATGTACTGAGTGCGCGCCTGGCGCATCTACGACCACAACGCCATCCACGCGCAGGTTCGCGGCTTCGATCCTCTCGCCGGCGCCGGTGGTCTGCACCGGCCGGCCCGCTGGCACCACAGGGGGCAGCCGATCCTCTACGCGGCCAGCAGCCCGAGCCTTGCCCTCCTCGAGGTCCTGGTGCACGAGACCAGCGAAAGCTTCCGCGAGCGCACGCTCCTGCAGCTGGAGCTCGAAGACGACGCCGAGACGGTCACGCCCCAGCGCCTGTCGAGGCTCCTCGGTGACGCTCCACCAGGAGAGCCGGAGAAGGCCACGCGCGACTTCGGCAGCAGATGGCTCCAGGAGCAACGTAGCCTCGCGCTGCTAGTACCAAGCGTCGTCATGCCCTACGAGCAGAACGTCCTCGTCAACCCGCTTCACCCTCGGGCCGAGAGCCTCCGCGTCATCCACAGCGACGTCATCGGCCTCGATTCGCGTCTCGTGCGTTCCCTCGGGGCCAGTAGCGCGTCAGAGACCTAGCTGCGGGCCGCATCGCTGCTCGCCCGACCCGTCCAGTTGCTACCGTGTGGTTACCGACTCTTATAGGTGCGGCCCCGCCGCGCCGGGCTTCGCGAGCGCAATGCGCCGAAGGGGGAAGACGAACTTGAACCGGAACTGGATCGCGGTCATAGCCGACGTGCACGGCAACCTGCCCGCCCTCGAGGTGGTGCTGGGCGACATGCTGCGCTTCGACGTGGACGAGGTGATCTGCCTCGGCGACGTCGCCAACCTGGGCCCAACCCCCTCGGGTGCGCTGAAGCGCATCCGGGCGCTCGAAGCGCTGACCATCATGGGCAACACCGACGCCTACCTGCTCGAGCGCCGCACGCGCGCCGACGTGAAGGCGCCCAACGAAGACACCGAGCGCTTCCTCGAGATCGAGCAGTGGTGCGCCGACCAGCTGGACGATGCAGACCGCGAGTTCGTGCAGGCGTTCGACCCAACGCTCACGCTCGAGCTCGACGGCGTCAGGGTGCTGGCTTACCACGGCTCGCCGCGCAGCTTCGACGAGCAGATCCGCGCCACCACGCCCGACGAGACGCTCGACGAGTACTTCGAGGGTTACGAAGCGAACGTCTACCTGGGCGCGCACACCCACGAGCAGTTCGTGCGGCGCTACCGCGACGCGATAGTCGCGAACCCCGGCAGCGTGGGCACCGCCTACGTCGTGCCGAAGGGCGCCCAGGCGGGCGTGAACGTGCCGGTGGCCGAGTACGCGCTGCTGCAGGTGATAGACGGGCACCC
>CAZVCT010000230.1:0-1613 GCA_964625655.1 uncultured bacterium | reverse complement strand
ATGGGCGACTGGTCGCGAGCGTTGCGCAGGTCGACGTCGGCCCCCAGTTCCGTCAGCTTGCGCACGGCCTCCACATGACCGTGGTAGGCGGCCAGCATGAGCAGGCTGTTGCCTGCGTCGTCCTGGACGTCCACCGGCAGGCCGCGGCGCACCAGCTCCTCCAGCTCGTCTGCGCGGCCCGTGCGCGCCAGCTCCATGGCCATCGCCACGACGGCCTCCGTCTGCTCCTGAGAAAGCGGCTCCATGGCGCGATGATAGGACGAAGCCGCCGACGGCCAGCGTAGAATCGCGCATGAACGCAGCCGAGATCCACGCCCGCCTGGGCCAGCTACGCCTTCCTGGGGAAGAGTTCGTCGTCCACTCCAGCGCGTCGTTGGTGCTGCGCGGCGTGCTGGACGAAGCGGGCGACGTGGACGTGGTGTGCCGCGGCGCGGCCTGGGAGGCGGCGCTGGCGCTGGTGGAGGAAGGCACCGCCACCCTGGACGTGGGCAGCCACGACCAGCGCGTTAGCGTCGGGGACGACGTCGAGCTGTACGACGGCTGGCTCGGGGAGCCCGGCGACATGGTGATCGACCGCGCCGAGCTGGTAGAGGGCGTTCCGTGCGTGCCGCTGGCGGACGTTATCCGCTTCAAGGAACGCCTCGGCCGCCCGAAGGACGAGGTTCACCTGGCGGCCATCCGGCGCTTCCTCGAGCGGAGCGCCCGTTGACGGCACGTCTGCCCGCTGCTAGACTTCCGCGCATGACGCTGACGCCCAGCACCCAGTGCGCGTACGCCCTAGGCGCGTACGGCCTGAATGACGCCGATTCGGATCCGAGGTCGCTTCGGGCGTAGGCGTCGTTCCGTATCTACACATCGACCCCCCGAAGCAGCCGGCTTCGGGGGGTTCTTCTTTGTTCCGGCATCTCGGTCGGGCGCTACGGCGCGGGAGGCAGCATGAGCAGCAGGCAGACGAACGGACAGAGTTCGGCTTCGGAGAGCGAGGCGGGAAGCTGGGAGGAGCAGCCGGCTTCCGAGCACGGATCGGCAGGCGGCGGCCGTGTGCTGACCCGCGACCTGCCCGCCTTCGAAGGGCAGGAGGTGACGTTGCAGGGCTGGATCCTGACGCGTCGCGACCTGGGGGGCATCCGCTTCCTGATCCTGCGCGACCGCAGCGGCGTGGCTCAGGTCGTGCTGGAAGGCGTCCCGGTGCCGCTCCACGAGAGCAGCGTGCGCATCACGGGCAAGGTGGTGGCGCACGCCAAGGCGCCCGGAGGCTTCGAGGTGCAGGGGCGCAGCCTGGAGATAGTCGGCGAGGCCACCGCGCCGCCTCCCGTCGAGCTGTCGAAGGAGGAGTGGGGCGCCAACCCCGACACGCTGCTCGCCTACCGCCACGTCACCGTGCGCAGCCCCCGCACCCGGGCGGTACTGAAGGTGAAGGCCGAGCTCGTGCGCGCCTTCCGCGCCTTCCTCGACGACGGCGGCTTCACCGAGATCTTCACCCCCAAGCTCGTGTCGGCAGGGGCCGAGGGCGGCGCCAACCTGTTCGAGGTCGACTACTACGGGAAGCGCGCCTACCTGGCGCAGTCGCCTCAGCTCTACAAGCAGATCATGGTGGGCGTCTTCGAGCGCGT
>CAZVCT010000229.1:0-1627 GCA_964625655.1 uncultured bacterium | reverse complement strand
CCAGGATGTGGTTGCGCGACTGCGGGTCGATGCCCACCGTGGGCTCGTCCATGATCACCAGCTTCGGGTCGTGCAGCAGCGCCGCGGCGATGTTGATGCGGCGCTTCATGCCGCCCGAGTAGGTCTTCACGACGTCGTTGCGCCGGTCCGTCAGGCCGACGAGCTCGAGCGCGTCGCCTATGGCGCGCTTCAGCGCCGCGCCCTTCAGCCCGTAGAGGCCGCCGAAGAACACCAGGTTCTCCTGCCCCGTCAGCTCGGGGTAGAGCGCGATCTCCTGGGGCACCACGCCCAGCGCGCGGCGCACGGGCCCGGGATCGGCCAGCACGTCCTGGCCCTCGAACGTCACCGTGCCGGTGTCGGGCTTCAGCAGCGTGGAGAGCATCGCGATGGTGGTCGACTTGCCGGCGCCGTTGGGCCCCAGCAGACCCACCGACTCGCCGGCGCCCAGCTCGAGGCTTACGCCGTCGACGGCGAGCTTGCCCTTGAAGGCCTTGCGCAGGCCGGTGGCTCGTAGCATGGGCAGATGCTACAGGCAAGGACGCCAGGCGCGCATCAGACGAAGGTGGCAGAAGCGGCGGGCTTGGCGCAACGGTGCATCCGGACACCGATGCTCGCACCCGCTCCGTCCCTCATCGCGCATACGATGACCCCATGACGCGCGCCGCCCGGCGGCCCCGCTCGACCTCTCCAAGGAGACAGCCATGACGAACGCCAGCAGCCCCGGACCCATCTCGCAGTTCCTGCGCCACAACTTCCGGCACTTCAACGCCGCCGCCCTCGTGGACGCGGCCGACGCCTACGGCAAGCACCTCGACGAGGGCGGCGCCATGATGATCACCCTTGCGGGCGCCATGAGCACCGCCGAGCTGGGCATCTCTCTGGCCGAGATGATCCGCCAGGACAAGGTGCAGATCATCTCGTGCACGGGCGCGAACCTCGAGGAGGACGTCTTCAACCTCATCGCCCACGACTTCTACGAGCGCATCCCGCACTACCGCGACCTGCGGCCCGAGGACGAGCAGGCGCTGCTCGACCGCCACATGAACCGCGTGACCGACACCGCCATCCCGGAAGGCGAGGCGATGCGCCGGCTCGAGAACGCCCTGCTCGACGAGTGGACGAACGCCGACCAGGCGGGCGAGCGCTACTTCCCCCACGAGTTCCTCTACCGCATCCTGAAGAGCGGCAGGCTCGAGGAGCACTACCAGATCGACCCGAAGGACAGCTGGCTCGTGGCCGCCGCCGAGAAGAACCTGCCCATCGTGGTGCCCGGCTGGGAGGACTCGACGAGCGGCAACATGTACGCCGCCGCCAACCTGCGTGGCGAGGTGAAGAACGTCCACACCGTGCGCACCGGCATCGAGTACATGACGTTCCTTGCCGACTGGTACACCGAGCAGGCCGAGAAGCGCTCGGTCGGCTTCTTCCAGATCGGCGGCGGCATCGCCGGCGACTTCCCCATCTGCGTGGTGCCGATGCTCGAGCAGGACATGCAGCGCCCCACCCCGCTGTGGGGCTACTACTGCCAGATCTCCGACTCCACCACCAGCTACGGCTCGTACTCGGGCGCAGTGCCCAACGAGAAGATCACCTGGGGCAAGCTGGGGATCGACACGCCGAAGTTCGT
>CAZVCT010000228.1:0-1637 GCA_964625655.1 uncultured bacterium | reverse complement strand
CAGATGACCAACGGGGTCGCTATCCATGTTCTGCGCCCGAGTATACACACAGCCCTGGCCGCTTCCGGCAGCCGGCGCTGGTTCAAACCGCGCTGTCCGCGCCGAGGTAGTGGGCGGCGTGCGTCTCGGGCAGCCACGCGACGAGGTCGAAGTCCGAGAGCGGACGTCCGACACGGAAGGAGTCCGGGTGCTGGGCGTCGACCTCGTGGTCGTAGAGGTTGCCAAGGAAACGCCGGTAGCGGCTGCCATCGCTGGGTGGCAAGCTGGCCCTGCCGTACAGCCCGAGCGCCCGGCCTGCGAAGCTACGCTCGACGTGGCCCTCACGAGCCTGCTCCACATGGAACTCGACGACCCTGTTGACACTCCGCTCTCCCCAGGAGCGCGCCAGGAACGACCCCGTGCCGAAGAGCATGCCCAGCGCGAGGTAGCCGTCGCCCAGCGCCTCGCGCAGGTGATGGCCCATGGCGCGCGTGCCGAAGAAGTCGGGGTTCAGCGCCACGTGCTCGTTGTGCGCCCACACCACCATCAGCCCCGGCCGCTCGGCCAGCGTCTCCAGCACCGTGGCGGCCAGGTACTCGTCGCGCACCACCAGGCCGTCCTCGCGTTCGGGGTTGAGGTAGGTGTCGACGTAGCGGGCCACGTTGCGGCAGAGCGCGCGCAGCTCGGGTGTCGATAGGGTGGGCGCCACCTCCAGCAGGCTTCGCACCGCTGCGGCTGCGTCCGGTGCGCCTTTAGCGAGTTCTTCCTCCATCAAGCGGCGGACCGCTTCGGCGGAGGCTGTAGTTGCATGCCGACCGACGCCCTCACCGCGTGGCTCACGCTCCAGCCCCTCGGCGACGCTTTCGAGAGCCGCGAGCAGCTCTGGCAGGCCCGGTTCCACCTTCTGCACGTCGATGCCCACGAACGCGATGCGCTCGCTAGGGGGGAGCGGGGCGTTATGGCGCCGCAGCCACTCGATCAGCTCGAGCACCTCGCGGTTCTCCCAGCACCAGTAGCCTTGCTCCGCCAGCGCCTCGCGGGCCGCGCCCTGGCCCTGACGGACGTAGGCGTCGATGAGGCGTCCTGCTGCGAAGCCGCACTCGAAGGCCACTGTGCGCAGGCCACCCTGCTCGGCGAGAGCGCGAATCAGGCGGTGCTTGAGCTCGAACGACTCGCGCGTGCCGTGCGTCGCCTCGCCGAGGCCGATCACCGAACGGGTGGCGGCCAGCTCTACGAACGGCCCGAGGTCGCCTAGCGGTTCCACCGGTGAGACGGTCCTCAACGGAATGTGGGGCACACCGGCATCGTAGCCCGAGGCGCGCCGGCGCCCGGCCCGAGGGGGGTGGTCAGTTCGGCCCCTGCTCAGCCGGGCAGGCGCTTCCTGATCAGGCGGATCTGCCCCAAGTGCGCAAGCTCGTCCTCGAGCACGTGGAACCATTTCCAATGGTTGTTGGCGAGCTTCCCGTTGCCGAAGGGGTGCACTTCGCTCAGCCAGTCATCGTCGCGCCGGGCTAGCTCTACGAGGGTTCGAGCGCGGATGGTGGCCATGCGTACGAGGTAGTGGCCTAGCGGCTGCTCGCGTATGCGTTCGCGGGCCTCGGCGCCTAAGTTGCCGCCGAGACGCGTTCGTTCCCGGCCCTCTAGGGGTGTGACCAAGC
>CAZVCT010000227.1:0-1637 GCA_964625655.1 uncultured bacterium | reverse complement strand
CAGATGACCAACGGGGTCGCTATCCATGTTCTGCGCCCGAGTATACACACAGCCCCGGCCGCTTCCGGCAGCCGGCGCTGGTTCAAACCGTGCTGGCCGCGCCGAGGTAGTGGGCGGCGTTCGCCTCTGGCAGCCACGCGACGAGGTCGAAGTCCGAGAGCGGACGTTCGACACGGAAGGAGTCCGGGTGCTGGGCGTCGACCTCGTGGTCGTAGAGGCTGCCAAGGAAACGCCGGTAGCGGCTGCCATCGCTGGGTGGCAAGCTCGCCCTGCCGTACAGCCCGAGCGCCCGGCCCGCGAAGCTACGCTCGACGTGGCCCTCACGAGCCTGCTCCACACGGAACTCGACTACCCTGTTGACACTCCGCTCTCCCCAGGAGCGCGCCAGGAACGAGCCCGTGCCGAAGAGCATGCCCAGCGCGAGGTAGCCGTCGCCCAGCGCCTCGCGCAGGTGATGGCCCATGGCGCGCGTGCCGAAGAAGTCGGGGTTCAGCGCCACGTGCTCGTTGTGCGCCCACACCACCATCAGCCCCGGCCGCTCGGCCAGCGTCTCCAGCACCGTGGCGGCCAGGTACTCGTCGCGCACCACCAGGCCGTCCTCGCGTTCGGGGTTGAGGTAGGTGTCGACGTAGCGGGCCACGTTGCGGCAGAGCGCGCGCAGCTCGGGTGTAGATAGGGTGGGCGCCACCTCCAGCAGGCTTCGCACCGCCACGCCTGCGTCCGGTGCGCCTTTAGCGAGTTCCCCCTCCATCAAGCGGCGGACCGCTACGGCGGAGGCTGCCGTGGCTTGCCGACCGACGCCCTCACCGCGTGGCTCACGCTCCAGCCCCTCGACGCCGCTTTCGAGGGCCGCGAGCAGTTCTGGCAGGCCCGGTTCAACCTTCTGCACGTCGATTCCCACGAACGCGATGCGCTCGCTAGGGGCGAGCGGGGCGTTATGGCGCCGCAGCCACTCGATCAGCTCGAGCACCTCGCGGTTCTCCCAGCACCAGTAGCCTTGCTCCGCCAGCGCCTCGCGGGCCGCGCCCTGGCCCTGACGGACGTAGGCGTCGATGAGGCGTCCTGCTGCGAAGCCGCACTCGAAGGCCACTGTGCGCAGGCCACCCTGCTCGGCGAGAGCGCGAATCAGGCGGTGCTTGAGCTCGAACGACTCGCGCGTGCCGTGCGTCGCCTCGCCGAGGCCGATCACCGAACGGGTGGCGGCCAGCTCTACGAACGGCGCGAGATCGCCTAGCGGTTCCGCCGGCGACACGGTCCTCAACGGAATGTGGGGCACACGGGCATCGTAGCCCGAGGCGCGCCGGCGCCCTACCCGAGGCGGGTGGTCAGTTCGGCCTCTGCTCAGCCGGGCGGGCGCTTCCTGATCAGGCGGATCTGCCCCAAGTGGGCAAGCTCGTCCTCGAGCACGTGGAACCACTTCCAATGGTTGTTGGCGAGCTTCCCGTTGCCGAACGGGTGCACTTCGCTCAGCCAGTCATCGTCGCGCCGGGCTAGCTCTTCGAGCGTCCGAGCGCGGACGGTGGCCATGCGTGCGAGGTAGTGGTCTAGCGGCTGCCCGCGTATGCTTTCGCGGGCCTCGGCACCTAAGTTGCCGCCGAGACGCGTTCGTTCCCGGCCCTCTAGGGGTGTGACCAAGC
>CAZVCT010000226.1:0-1640 GCA_964625655.1 uncultured bacterium | reverse complement strand
CGACCAGCTCCTTCATGTCGTCGAGCGTGCCGTAGTCGGGGTTCACGTCTTCGTAATCGGTGACGTCGTAGCCGTGGTAGCTGGGGCTGGGATGGATGGGCATCAACCAGATGCCGCTCACGCCCAGCTCTTGCAGGTACGGCAGCCGCCGGATGACGCCCTGCAGGTCGCCGACCCCGTCGCCGTCGCTGTCCTGGAAGCTGCGGACGAAGATCTCGTACCAGACGCCCTGGCTCCAGTGTCCTTCCGGCGTGGCGCCCGCTCCGGTCGCTTCCTCGCTCGCCGAGCCCGCCGGCTGGGAGGTGTCCTGCCCGGCGGCGGAAGCCGTCGCGGCTGCCACCGCGAGCAGTCCGGCGATCACGAGGGCCGGAACGCGCGGCGTCCTCACCGGTCGCCTCCGGGGAACGTCCGGTCCACCCAGGCGAGCGGGCTGGTGGGCAGCTCGCGCACGCGCATCTCCCAATGCAGGTGCGGCCCCGTCGAGAGGCCCTCGCTTCCGACCTCGCCTACGACCTCCCCGGCCGCCACCATCTGACCCTCGGTCACCAGGAGGCGCGAGAGGTGCAGGTAGTAGCTCATCACGCCGGCCCCGTGGTCGACGAGCACGAAGCCGCCCTTGATGGGGTAGTGGCCGCTGACCAGGACCCGGCCGGCGTTGGTGGCGTGCACCGGGGTGCCGGTGGGCGCAGCCAGGTCGAGGCCGTTGTGGAACGAGACGGGGCCGCCGGGGGCGTAGCGGCGCGCGTCGGCGAAGCCGCTGGTGTTGACGCCGCCGATGGGCATGCGGAACGGCTCGGTCCACAGGGGCTCGGGCTCGGCGCGCGCCCAAGCCGCCGCCACGACCTCCGCCTCGAGGTCGCGCGCCGCAGGCGTCACGAGCGAGAGGGTGGCGGAACTGAGGTTCAGCTGCTCGACCTCGACCGGCAGCGGCTCGAGAACGACCTCGTGCACCAGCTCGACGGCGCGGCCGAACTCGTCGATGACGGTGGCGCTCACGCTCAGGGTGGCTGGGTCGACGCTCAGCGGGGTGGCGACGAGCGCTTCTAGGACGGCCCCTGGCTCACCAGCTGCTGCGGCACGGGTGGGCACCGTGACGCCGTCAAGGGTGAGCAGCACGTCCGTCACGCGAGCCGTCAGCTCTGGGGCGGCGTCCGGAGCTGCGTCCGGCGCGGCTTCCGGCGATGCGGCCGGAGCGGCGATCCGGAGTCGGATGCCCAGCGGGTCGCCCGAGCGCAGGGCGACCGGCGCGAGCAGCTCGGGCTCGAGCGCCGGCACGCCGACTATCAGCGCGGTCGCCTCGCTGACGTTGCCCGAACCGTCGGTGGCTTCGACCCGCGCCTGCTGCCGACCGGCCACTACGGGCAGGTCGAAGGTGACGTCCTGCGCCACCTCCTCTACGGTGGTGCCCGCGTACTCGAGCACGAAGGTGACGGGTTCGTCGGCACTGACGAAGAGCTGCAGGGGCGCGCCTACGGGCAGGCGTGCCGGCACCTCGACGTAGAGCTGCGGCGGCGTGGTGTCGCGCAGCGCGGCCGCAGCGAGCAGGCCAACGAGCGCGAAGCTGGCGAGCGCGAGCAGGATGGCAAGGAGACGGCGCACCGTTGCCTAGCCCTTCTGGCTGGTGACGAACGGCAGGTTGC
>CAZVCT010000225.1:0-1655 GCA_964625655.1 uncultured bacterium | reverse complement strand
GAGGCGTTCGCGGTGAGCCGCCTCGAGGACGAGGCGCTACTAGGGAACACCGACCTGCTGGTGAACTGCACGAGCGTGGGCATGGCGGGCGGCCCCGACCCGACCGGCCTGCCGTTGCTGCCGGCCGCCGCCCTCGAACGCTTGCCCGCCGGGGCGGCCGTCGTCGACCTCGTCTACCGTCCCGCGCTCACCCCGCTGCTGGCCGCGGCAGCCGCCGCGGGGCTGAAGGTTCAGAACGGGCTGCCCATGCTGGTCTGGCAGGGGGCGCTGGCGTTCGAGGCCTGGACCGGACGCCAAGCGTCCGTGACCGACATGCGCGCGGCCGCCGAACGCGGTCTCGCGGGTTCCGTGGGATAAGGCGGTTCGGCGTTACACTCGCTTGGTGAGAATCGCGATCCTCGCCGACGTACACGCCAACCTGCCCGCCCTGGAAGCCGTCCTCGAAGACATCGAACGGCAGGGCGTCGACCGCGTCATCGTCAACGGCGATTCCGTCAACCGCGGACCCGAGAGCGTCGAGGTGCTGCGCGCGCTGGAAGGCGTAGAGCACGACGCCGTGATGGGCAACCACGACGACGTCATGCTGATGGTGGTCGAAAGGCGCGACGTCGACATCGACCCGTGGTACCTCGACCCGTTCTGGCGCAGCACGCGCCTGGCGGCCGAGGACGTGGAGCGCAACGACTACCTCGACACGATCCGCGCCATGCCGCTGACGCTCCGCATCGAGGAGCCCGGCGCACAGAGCCTCCTCGTGTCGCACGGCACCCCGCGGCACTACCGCGAAGGGATAGGGCCGCAGACGACCCCCGAGATCATCTCGGAGATCACCGAGGAGCACCCGGCGGACGTGCTGGTCGGCTCGCACACGCACCGGCCGTACCTGTCGCGCTGGGGGCGCTACACGGTGCTGAACACCGGCTCGGTCGGGGCGCCCTTCACCGGCGATCCGCGCGCGCACTACCTGATCCTGAGCCTGGAAGGCGGCAGGTGGCGGCCCGAGTTCCGCCGCGTGCCCTACGACCGGCAACGCGCCCTGGACGCCTACGAGCGCACCGGCTTCCTGGAAGTCGGAGGCCTCTCGGCAGCCATCTTCCGCGAGGAGCTGCGCCACGCGCGCTCGTTCATGGTGCCGTTCCAGATGTGGTGCGAGGAAGAGAAGCTCGAGCGCAACGAGGAGAACTGGCGCGAGTACCGCCGCATGCGCGCGAGCCGTTTCGAACTACCGCCCGAACCCACCAGCGTTCGGGCTTCGGAGGAACCATGAGCGACAACGACAAGAGCCGGCGCAAGGGACGCTGGACCGACTTCGGCGCCATGTGGGACGCCATCAGGGGACGCTGCCCCAACTGCGGGGGCGGCGGGGTCTTCACCTCGTTCTGGGGCGTGGCGGACACGTGCCCCACCTGCGGCGTCCGCTTCGAGCGCGAATCCGGCGCCTGGCTGGGCGCCTGGGTCGTGGCCTACACGGTCGCGATCCTGTTCCTGGCGGTCGAAGCCGCCGTCCTGATCGTGGCGTTCGGGCTGTTCCAAGGACTCGAGTGGGTGCTGGTCATCAGTGGGATCGTCGCCGTGCTGCTTAGTTACCGGCCTGTGAAGGGGTGGTGGCTGTGGTGGATGTGGGCAGCGGGCTTCGTCACCAAGGACGGCGAGGC
>CAZVCT010000224.1:0-1666 GCA_964625655.1 uncultured bacterium | reverse complement strand
GACCGCGACCGCGACGGCGAGTTCGAGCCTACCCAGTTGACCGTGGCCGAGATGATGGACGAGTGGAACGCGGGGTACGGCGCCCTGTTCGGCACCCTGGAGACGCTGGGCCCGGACGACCTCCTGCGCACCGTCACCATCCGCGGCGAGCCCAACACCGTCGTGCGCGCCATGCTGCGCAGCCAGGCGCATACCGCTCAGCACGTCGGGCAGATCGTCATGCTCGCCAAGCACCTGGCCGGCGACCGCTGGCGCACGCTCTCCATCCCGAAGAAGCGCTGAGCCGGCGTTCGAGGCTCAGCGGCCTGAAGAGGTCCGCGCCGGTCGGGCGGGTTCGCCACGCATCAGGCTTTGGCGGTAAGCTGGCCGGCACCGCCCCAGGGCGGCGTACGCGCATCGGACGAACCTCTTGAACCGGACTTTCCTCTTCGGACTACTCTGCGGGCTTACCGCCGCCGCCGCTTTCGGCTCCTCCGGGCCGCTGGCCAAGGGCCTGCTGGCTACCGGCTGGACGCCTGCAGGCGCCGTCATCTGGCGCGTAGCCATCGGCGCCCTGGCGCTGCTGCCGTTCGGCATCCTCTCGCTGCGTGGGCGTTGGCATACCGCCCGCAAGGGGTGGCGCCGCATGCTCCTGTTCGGCCTGTTGGGCGTGGCGGTGTGCCAGCTGGCGTACTTCCTTGCCATACAGACGCTGTCGGTGGCGGTCGGACTGCTGCTCGAGTACCTGGGCATCGTGATGGTGGTGATGTGGCTGTGGGCGCGCCGTGGGCAGAAGCCGCGGCCGCTGACCATCGCCGGCTCCGTGCTGGCGATAGGTGGCTTGGTGCTGGTGCTCGACGTCTTCGGCGTCGGCGGCATCGATCTGGTCGGCGCGCTTTGGGCTTTGCTGGCGGCTGTCGGTCTGGCCTGCTACTTCCTCGTCGCCGCCGACACCGAGGACGGGCTGCCCGGCATCGCCCTCGCATCCGGCGGGCTGATCGCCGGGACGGGCGTGCTTGGTTTGGCGGCCGTCATCGGCATCGTGCCGTTCAACTGGAACACCGCTCCTGTCGAGCTGGGCGGCGCGATCGTGCCGTGGTGGCTGGCGGTCGGGGCGCTGGGCCTGGTGGCTGCGGCGCTCGCGTATGCAGCGGGCGTGCTGGGCAGTCGGCGACTGGGGTCGAAGCTGGCGTCGTTCGTGGGCCTGACGGAAGTGCTGTTCGCGGTTGTGTGGGCGTTCCTGCTGTTGGGCGAGATGCCCGGCGCCATGCAGTTGGCAGGCGGCACGCTGATCTTCGCTGGCGTGGTGCTGGTGAAGCTGGACGAGCCGCGCGCGGTGGGTCCGGTGGCCGTAGCCGAGCTCGAGGCTGCTTAAGGGCCCATCGGGCGATGTCCTGAAGTTGCGCCTATAACACGATTCTCAAGCCCAACTCACAAAACTAATGGATTCATGAAGATTCCGCGTCGGTAACCGTCACGCCGTAAATCGCATATCTCATGCCACGCTTACCTTGTAACGAGGAAGCGACTCCAACGGACGTCGAATCGACGTTCAGCGAGGAGCGGGCCGCCACGGAATATACCGTCGTCGACTAAAGCCCGCGAAATCGCGCGCCCTCGGCTGGAGGTAGAGATGTACAGGAAGCTATTCGTTCTTATCGTCCTCGCATTGCTGGTGGCTGCCTGC
>CAZVCT010000223.1:0-1676 GCA_964625655.1 uncultured bacterium | reverse complement strand
ACGAGAAGTCGAGGTCCTTGCGCTCCTCGAAGTTGCGCTGCTTCTTCTCGTCCATCAGCGCGTACATCAGGCGGCGCGTCATGGTCGGGCTCATCGTCTCGTACTCGGTGGGGCGCCACTCCCCGCTGATCCGCATCATCGGCGGCAGGCCCACCGTCAGCAGCAGGTCGGAGGCGCGGCGTTCGATCGCGAGCTTGAGCAGGTCGACGATGTCCGCTTGGATCTGGGTGGAACGGATCTGGTCTGCCATCTCTCTCCTTGGCGTCCGGCTTGGCGCGGACGGCCTTCCTTACTCACTCCGCTGTGCGGGCGAGTACCTCCTCGAGGGTGGTTATCCCCTGGAAGGCCTTGTTGATGCCGTCGTCGCGGAGCGTTTTCATTCCCCGCTCGACGGCGAGGTCGCGGAGCTCCAGCGCCGACGCCTCCCTGACGATCGCCTTCTCCAGCTCTTCGTCCACGACCAGGAGTTCGTGGATGGCGTAACGCCCGTTGTAACCGCTCCCCCCGCACTTCTCGCAGCCGACCCCACGGAAGAGCTTCTTGCCCGCGATCTCGGCGTCGGCGAGTCCGAGGCGGCGCAGCACGTCCGCGTCGGGTGTCGACTCGACCTTGCAGTCCTTGCACACGCGCCGCACGAGGCGCTGCGCCAGCACGCCGATGAGCGAGGCCGAGACGTTGAACGGCTCGATCCCCATCTCCTGGAGGCGCGTGATGGCGCCCGCCGCGTCGTTGGTGTGGAGCGTGGCGATGAGCAGGTGACCGGTGAGGGCGGCCTCCATCGAGATCTTGGCCGTCTCGTGGTCGCGGATCTCACCGACCATGATGATGTCGGGGTCCTGGCGCAGGAACGAGCGCAGCGCCCGCGCGAAGTCGAGGCCGGCCTTGACGTTCACCTGCGTCTGGTTGATGCCCGGGATCTCGTACTCGACCGGGTCCTCGATGGTGGTGACGTTGACGTCGGGCGTCGCGAGGCGCTTGAGGATCGAGAAGGTCGTGAACGACTTGCCCGAGCCGGTGGGGCCTGTGATCAGGAACATGCCGTACGGCTTCTGGATCACGTCGGTGAAGCGCTGGTAGTTGTAATCGGCGAAGCCGAGGCTCTCGATCTCGGGGATGTCCGCCGCCTTCTTCAGGATGCGCATCACCGACTTCTCGCCGTAGACGGTGGGGAGCGTCGAGAGGCGCAGGTCGACCTCGAGGTTGCGGTCCTTGAAGCGCACGCGGCCGTCCTGCGGCAAACGCCTCTCGGCGATGTTCAGGCCGCCCATGATCTTGATGCGCGAGGCCAGCGCGGGCGCCGTGACCTTCGGCATCGTCATGTACTCGCGCAGCGTGCCGTCCTTGCGCACGCGCACGAGCACCTTGTCGGGCCGCGGCTCGATGTGGATGTCCGAGATCTCGTTGAGGACCGCCTCGCGGATGATGCTGTTGACGACCTTGACGAGCGCGTTGTCGTCGATCGCGCTGGTGTCTTCCTCTTCCGACTGGTTGGAGGCGGTGCCGACCTCTTCGACGACGGCGCGCGCCAGCTCCTCCATGTCGGCGCCCTCGCGGTAGAAGCGGTTGAGCATGCGCGTCAGCGTCTCTTCGGTGGCGACGGCGGGGCGGATCTCGCGGCCCGTGATGAGCTGGATGTCGTCGAGCGCGAAGACGTGGCGCGGGTCCTTCATCGCCAC
>CAZVCT010000222.1:0-1689 GCA_964625655.1 uncultured bacterium | reverse complement strand
GGCGGTGGTAGGTGAAGGTGGAGACACCGGCGGAAACACCGGCCGAAAAACCGGCCGAAACACCGGCGGCAGCCTTGCGACGCGGCCTAAGCCACCCAACGGTCACGTAGAAGAGCTGCGCGACCTCGAGAACCGCCAGGCGCACGGCCAAACGGAAGGGCGGCGGCGCGAAGCTGAACGTCTTACCGGTAGCGAGCAGCAGCGCGAACGGCACAGAGTGACCGGCGTGGCGGAACGCGCGCGTGGCCCTGGCGGTCTGGGCGAGCTTCACGGCAAGGGCGCCGAACGCGACGACCTCGCCGATGATGGCCAACCCGGCCACGCCCGCCAGCAACGCTCCCAGCCTCAGGTCGAGCTGCCCGACGTAGGCGACGGCGACCGGCACGAGCAGGAACACGAGCCGGCGCGGCCGCACCCAACCCTTGAGCCACGGCGGCAGCACACCGGGCACGCCGGTGGCCGTGGCCGACCGGCGCCACACCTGCACCAGCACCAGAGTCAGCAGGGGCGCAACCAGCAGGAGATCGAGCGCGATGCCGGCGTCGCGGGCGCTCCAGCCGGCCGGGAAACCGAGCTCCCAAGCCGCCAGCGCCGGCAGCGACAGGGCCCACAGTTCTACACCCACGACCATCAGGGCCACCGCGGTGACCAACGCGGCGGCCGACCGACCTCTCGGCTTCAGCATCCGAACCCCTCCCTATGCGGTTATGGCCGCCATGGTGGCACGGGTCCGATGGAAGCCGGAGGGACCTTAGTCCCGCGCCTCCACGCCCGTGGGGTCGTAGCTCGCGGACTGGTGCCGGAAGTACGCGTCGAACAGCTCGGCGTAATGGCCGCCGGCCGCCAGCAGCCCGTCGTGCGTCCCCTCCTCGAGGATGCCGCCGTTCTGCAACACGATGATGCGGTCGGCCGAGCGCACGGTCGACAGGCGGTGGGCGATGACGATCGAGGTGCGCCCCTTCAGCACCGTCTCGAGCCCTTCCTGGATCTGCGCCTCCGTCAGCGGGTCGATGCTGGCGGTGGCCTCGTCCAGGATCACGATGGCGGGGTCCTTCAGCAGCACGCGCGCCAGCGCCACCAGCTGCCGCTGGCCCATGCTGATGCCGCGGCCGCCCTCCGACACCTCGGTGTCGAGCCCTGCCGGCAGCGAGTCGAGCCAGTCGCCATCCGCCACGCTGCGCGCCGCGGCCAGCACCTGCTCTTCGGAGGCGTCCTCGCGGCCGTAGCGGATGTTGTCGCGGATCGTGCCCGTGAACAGCACGGGCGTCTGCTGCACGATGCCCAGCTGCTGCCGGTAGCTGACGAGGTCGAAGCTGCGGATGTCGTGGCCGTCGATCAGCAGCTGGCCCCGCTCGAACTCGTAGCCGCGCGCGATCAGCTTCCCGAGGCTCGACTTGCCGGCGCCCGTGTGCCCCACCAGCGCCACCGTCTGGCCGGCGGGGATCACCAGGTCGAACCGCTCCAGCACCGGCGAGCCCGGCTTGTAGGAGAAGGTCACGCCTTCGAACTCGATGCGCCCTGCCAGCTCGGGCACCTCTTCGTTGCCCGTCTGCACCACCTGCGGCTCGGTGTCCATGAGCGCGAAGACGCGCTCCGACGCCGCCAGCCCGTCCTGGAACTGGCTCCAGAACGACGCGATGCTCGTGAGGGGGAACCAGAAGAGCGCCAGGCTCTCGGCGAACAGGAACC
>CAZVCT010000221.1:0-1698 GCA_964625655.1 uncultured bacterium | reverse complement strand
GAAAGCGCCCAGGCCGCCATGTTCAGCGCCCGCAAGCTCCAGGCCGCGTTGGTGACGCCGTTCGAGTTGCAGGGCATGTCGCACCACGTGAGCGCCAGCATCGGCATCTGCCTCTACCCCGACGACGCATCCGACGGCTCCAAGCTGCTACGCCACGCCGACTCGGCCATGTACCGCGTCAAGCGCTCCGGCAAGAACGGCGTTCAACGCTACCGCGACGACTCCGACGCGCAGGTCGAAAGGCAGCGCAACCTCGAGCGCGAACTGCAGACGGCGCTCAGCAGCGACAAGGACCAGCTGTCCCTGGTCTACCAGGGCATCCACGACCTAGACACGGGCGCCATGCTGCGGGTCGAGGCGCTGGCTCGCTGGCACCACCCGAAGTGGGGTCATGTCGGCCCGAACGAGTTCATCCCGATCGCCGAACGTAGCGGGCTCATCGTCTCGTTGGGCGAGTGGGTGCTGCGTGAAGCCTGCCGCCAGTCGAAGGCCTGGGAGGCGCTCTCCGGTCAGGGGGTGGTCGTTTCGGTCAACGTCTCGGCCATGCAGTTCGCCCATCCGGGCTTCTACCGCACCGTCGAAGCGGCTCTCGAGGACCACGCGCTGCTTCCGGAGCTCCTCGAGCTGGAACTGACCGAAGGCATCGTCATGCACGGGGTCGACCACGTCGTCGAGACCCTTCAGCGCCTGCAGCGACTTGGCGTGCGGATCGCCATCGACGACTTCGGCACCGGCTACTCTTCCTTCGCCTACCTGCGTGACCTGCCCATCGACACCGTCAAGATCGACCGCAGCTTCGTCAAGGACCTCGGCTCACCGCTACAGGCACCGCAGTTCGCGTTGGCTCTGGTAGAGGCGATAACCCACGTCGCCAAGCACCTGGACCTCCAGATCGTGGCGGAGGGCATCGAGACCGAGGCGCAGCGCCAGGTACTGCGCGACCTCGGCTGCCACCTCGGCCAGGGTTACCTGTTCTCGAGACCCGTGAAGGCGCTGGAGATGCGCCCCTTCCTTCAGCTAGCTCCGAACGAGAAGCGCATCGTCACCGATACCCTCGTCAACTGATTCGAGCCACAAGGTCATCGCGGCCACGGGCCGATCGCCGGCCCACGCCTCGCAACGGTAGCGCTGCGAACCGAGCGTGGCCTGGGTATCACCGTTACCGTCACGCGCTACCCGGAAGACGGCCCGTTCGCCGGCCCACACGAGGTCGCTAGCCTCGACCTCGCCCCGCACCACCCGGTACGGCACGTCGTGAAGGCGGCCCGCCAGGTACGAGAGCTGACCCATGAGGACGGCAACGGGCAGCGCCGGGTAGCCGTCGAAATGGCCCACGCAGGCGCCTACCGGCAGCGACTCCACCACCTGTTCGGCCATCTCCGTGGTGCCGCCCCAACTGGTGGTGAGCAGCGAGCCGTAAGGGCTGGGGGCGTTGGGCGTGGGCTGGCCCCTGGTGCGGAAGAGCCGCTCGAAGGCCGAGTCGGTAAGCACCGTGTAATCGACCTCGAACGAGGCGAGCGGCGCGCCGTTGGCCGTGGCGTCTACCGCCGCCCTGGCGCTGCGCTTGTCGAGTTCCAGGATGCGCCCATGGAAGCGAACCGGAGCGCCGTAGGGCGCGTCGTTGGGTAAGTAACGACACTCGGCGCGGCGCGCCAGGTAGTAGCGGCGGCGATCGTCGCCCTGCTGGGCGGCCGCGGT
>CAZVCT010000220.1:0-1720 GCA_964625655.1 uncultured bacterium | reverse complement strand
GCCAGGATCGTCATGCGCGCCACATCCTAACGGAGCGCGGCACCCGGTTACATGGGCTAAGCCCTCGGCCGGGGTCAGTTCGCGAGGTCGGGCGGGCGCCCGGCCAGGCTGCGCACCGCCACCGGCAGCACCTCGCTGACCGCCCTGAGCGCCACGGTCACCTCGTCGGGGTGGCTGGGCAGGTTCACGATCAGCGTCCCGCGCCGCACGCCCGCGAGCCCCCGTGTGAGGACCGCTTCGGGGTGCCCCGCGGCGACCGCGCGGCGCATCGCCTCGGGCAGCCCGGGCACGTGCCGCTCGATGACCTCGGCCGTCGCCTCTGGGGTGCGTCCCTTCAGTCCTAGGCCTATGCCGCCCGTGGTGAGGACCAGGTCGACGTTCCCCTGGTCGGCCCAGACGCGTAGCCGCGCGCGGATCATCGCCTGCTCGTCGGGAACGACCTGGTAGTCGACCTCGACGAACGGACCCGTCGCCAGCACCTGCCTGATCGCCTGAGCCGCGCGGTCCTCGCTGCCCGCCGCGCCCTCCCCTTCGAGCACCGTCAGGAGCGCCGTTCTTATCATGCGTCGACTCTAACGCGGCTACAGGCCGCCCTTCTGCCAGGTGGACCACTCGCGGCACACGGGAGCAGCGACCGAGGTGTACCGCCGGCGGGTCCGGCATCTGCGGCAACGACGCGCCCATCGCGGTACGCTGACGCGGTTGCGCGCTAGCGTCGCGCTGGAGGTAATCAGTTGAAGATCCATGAGTACCAAGCCAAGGAGCTGATGCAGCGGCGAGGCATCGCCGTGCCGATCGGCCGCGTGGCTACGAGCGTGGACGAGGCGGTGGCGGCCGTGCGCCCCATC
Source organism: uncultured bacterium (assembly GCA_964625655.1). Classification (GTDB taxonomy): domain Bacteria; phylum Deinococcota; class Deinococci; order Deinococcales; family Trueperaceae; genus JAAYYF01. The sequence continues at coordinate 872 of CAZVCT010000220.1, read as the reverse complement.
GTCGAAGAGAGCGGCAACGCCGTCGTGGTGGTGAAGTCGCAGATCCACGCGGGCGGCCGCGGCAAGGGTCGTTTCCAGGAGCACGGAGACGTGCCCGGCGTCAACGTCGTCACCGCCGGCTTAGAGGGCGGCGTCGAGGCCACCGAGCAGCGCGTCCGCGAGCTCGCCGAGGCGATGCTCGGCTCCACGCTCGTGACGATCCAGACCGGCCCCGAGGGGAAGCAGGTCAACCGGCTCTACGTCGAGCAGGGCATCGACATCGACCGCGAGCTCTACCTGTCGGTCGTCCTCGACCGCGCCACGGGCCGCAACGTCATCATGGCCTCCACCGAGGGCGGCATGGAGATCGAGGAGGTCGCCGAGGCGACGCCCGAGAAGATCCTCCGCGAGTCGATCGACCCAGCCGTCGGCCTGCTCGACTTCCAGGCGCGCCGCCTGGCGTTCGGCCTCGGCCTGAGCGGCGCTGCGCACAAGAACGGCGCGCGCTTCATCAAGGCGCTCGCGCAGATGGCCATCGAGCTCGACACCGACATGGTCGAGATCAACCCGCTCGTCGTCACCAAGGGCGGCGACGTGATGGCCCTCGACGGCAAGGTCAGCTTCGACGGCAACGCCCTCTTCCGCCACGAACAGATCCGCGGCATGCGCGACACGAGCGAGGAAGAGCCGGCCGAGATCGAGGCCAGCAAGTACGGCCTCAGCTTCATCAAGCTCGACGGCTCGATCGGCTGCCTGGTGAACGGCGCCGGCCTCGCGATGGCCACGATGGACACCATCAAGCAGGTTGGCGGCGAACCCGCCAACTTCCTCGACGTGGGCGGCGGCGCCACCACCGAGAACGTCACCGCGGCCTTCAAGATCATCACCCGCGA
>CAZVCT010000219.1:0-1741 GCA_964625655.1 uncultured bacterium | reverse complement strand
GCACGTAGTCGGTGTCCTGGCACAGCACCATCGCCACGAAGGCGCGCTGGCGCTGCCCGCCCGATAGCTCGTCCAGGAAGCGCTTGCGCAGCGCGCCCAGCTCGAGGTAGTCGATGGCCGCCTCGATGTGCTGCTTGTCCTCCATCGTCGGGCGCCCCTTCGAGTGCGGGTAGCGTCCGAACGCCACCAGCTCCTCGACCGTCAGGCGCACCGCCAGGTGGTTGTCCTGCCGCAGCACCGAGATGCGCCGCGCCAGCTGGTCGCTGGGCAGCTTGGCGATGTCGTCGCCGTCGATCTTCACGACGCCCGCGTCCTGCTTCATCAGGCGGCTGACGATGGACAGCAGCGTCGACTTGCCGGCGCCGTTCGGGCCGATGATGGCGGTGATGCCGCCGCGTTCGACGTTCAGGCTGACGTCGTCGACGACCGTGCTGTGGCCGTACTTCTTGGTTATGCCGTGGAGTTCTATCACCGGACTACCCCTCTCACGAGCAGATAGATGAACACGAGCCCGCCGACGAACTCGACGATTATCGACAGGCTGGTATCGAAGCTGAACACCCGCTCGAGCACCAACTGGCCCGAGACGAGCGTGACGATTGCGAGCAAGGCCGCGGCGGCGATGATGACGCCGTGGCGGTAGGAGCGGACGAGCGCGTAGGCGAGGTTCGCGACCAGCAGCCCGAAGAAGGTGATGGGTCCCACCAGCGCCGTCGACACGGCCACGAGCGCCGTCGTGGCGGCCAGCACCAGCATGACGCTGCGGCGGTAGTTCACGCCCAGGTTGATGGCCATGTCGCGCCCCAGCGCCAGCAGGTCGAGGGTGTAGCGCATGCGCCACACGCCCGCCAGCACGAGCACGACGATGACGGCCGACACGAGCAGCAGGTTGCGGTCGATCGAGTTGAAGCTGGCGAAGCCGGCGTCCTGCAGCACCGCGAACTCGGTGGGGTCCATGACGCGCTGCAGCAGGTTCGTGAAGCTGCGGATCATGAGCCCGAAGACGATGCCCACCAGCACGAGCAGGTGCAGGCTGCGGTGCCCCACCACGAACAGGAAGTAGTAGAGCAGGCCGGAGAAGAGCATCATCACGCCGACCTCGAAGGCGAAGCGCAGGTTGACGTTCGCCTGCATGAGGCTCACCGAGCCGAGGAAGTAGACCATCATCGTCTGGATGAGCATGTAGAGCGAGTCGAAGCCCATGATCGACGGCGTCAGGATGCGGTTGTTCGTGATGGTCTGGAACATGACGGTGCTGGCGGCGATGGCGGTGCCGACGAGCGCGATGCCCAGCAGCTTGCGGCCGCGGAACGGGATGATGAAGTCCCAGGAGCCGCGCGCGTCGATGGTCATGAAGAGCACCGCCGCGGCCAGCGCCAGCAGCGCCATGAGGCCGAGGCTCGCCGAGGGCGAGAAGCGCCCCCAGCGCCTGCGGGCCGGGCGCGCGCTGCGGACGGTGCTAACCGACACGCGCCGACCTCCTCAAAAGCAGGAGCAGGAAGAGCACGCCGCCGATGAAGCCGACCATCGTGCCGATCGGTATCTCGTAGGGGAAGCGCAGCACGCGCCCCAGGATGTCGCACGCCAACACGAAGCCGGCGCCGAACACGGCGAGCCACGGGATGGCGCGGCGCACGTTGTCGCCCACCAGCAGGCTGACGACGTTGGGCACCACCAGCCCGATGAACGGGATGGCGCCGACCGTCACGACGTTGACGGCGGTGATCAGCGAGACGATGGT
>CAZVCT010000218.1:0-1744 GCA_964625655.1 uncultured bacterium | reverse complement strand
TTCTGGACCTACGGCTGCATCAACTGCATCCACGTCATCCCCGAACTGCAGGCGCTCGAGGAGAAGTACGCGGACGAGCTCGTGGTCATCGGCGTCCACTCCGCCAAGTTCATCAACGAGTCCGAAACGCGGAACATCCGCCAGGTGGCGCTGCGTTACGACCGCACGCACCCGATCGTCAACGACCACTCCTTCACCATCTGGCGCTCGTACAACATCCGGGCTTGGCCCAGCTTCATCCTCATCGACCCCGAGGGGAACGTCCTGGGCCGCCACGAAGGCGAGGGCATCTACGACCTCTTCGACGAGGTGATCGCCGGCATGATCGAGGTGTTCTCGGAGCGCGGCACGCTGAACCGGACGCCGCTGGTGTTCGACACCGAAGCCACCGTCCAACCCCGCACGGCGCTGAGCTTCCCCGGGCAGATCGAAGCCGACCCAGGCACGCGCCGGCTCTTCATCGCCGACAGCGGCCACAACCGCATCGTCGTCACCGACTTCACGGGCGTCGTCCTCGACGTCATCGGCAGCGGCGACGGCGCGCTGCGCGACGGCTCCTTCACCGAGGCCGCCTTCCTGAAGCCGCACGGCATGGCGTTGGCCGACTCCAACACCCTCTACGTGGCCGACACGGGCAACCACAGCATCCGCCGCGTCGACCTCGAGCAGCGCACCGTCACCACGGTGGCGGGCACCGGCGAGCAGGAGTACCTCTTCGGCCGCACCAGCGCGCCAAGCAGCGGCGGGCTCAATTCGCCGTGGGACGTGCTCTGGCAGGACGGGCAGCTCTTCATCGCCATGGCCGGGCAGCACCAGGTCTGGCGCCTAGAACCCAGCAACGACACGTTGTGGCTGCATGCGGGCAGCGGCCGGGAAGTGCTCCTGGACGGCCCGGCGCTGACGGGCGGCCTCAACCAGCCCAGCGGCCTCGCCACCGACGGCGACGCGCTCTTCATCGCCGACAGCGAAGCGAGCGCCGTGCGCCAGGTTCCGCTTGAGCCGGGCGGCAACCTCGACACCATCGTGGGCCTGGGCCTGTTCGACTTCGGCGACCAGGACGGGGTGGGCGACGAGGTGCGGCTGCAGCACCCCAAGGCGCTGGTATACGCAGGCGGACAGCTCTACCTGGCCGACACCTACAACCACAAGATCAAGCGCATCGACCCAGCGACGGGCGAGAGCGTCACGCTCCTGGGGACGGGCACCGAGGGCCTGCAGGACGGCGCCGAGGCGCAGTTCTACGAGCCGGGCGGCCTGAGCGTGGCCGGCGACTGGCTCTTCGTCGCCGACACCAACAACCACGCCGTGCGGGTAGCGAACCTGACCACGCTCGAGGTGAGGACGCTGGCGCTGAGCGACCCCAACGGGCTGCTCGAGCGCGTGGCGGACGCACCCACGCGCTTCGACGAGGTCGTCGACCTGCCGGCCACCGAGGTGGCGGCCGGGACCGGCGCCCTGGTACTGGAACTGACGTTGCCCGAGGGTTACAAGGCCAACCACCTGGCGCCGTTGCAGGTGAGGCTGAGCAGCTCCGGCGAGGCGGTGCGCCCCCTCGAGACGGCGCCGCTGTCGGTGGCCGAGCCCGACTACCCGCTGCGCCTCGAGCTCCCGGCGGAGTTCCGCGAGGGCGAGGCGCAGGTGAGCGTCGACGTGGTCATCTACTACTGCCGCGAAGTGGCCGCCGAGCTCTGCCTGATCCGGCAGGCGCAACTCCGGGTGCCGCTCGAGGTGACGGCCGACGCGG
>CAZVCT010000217.1:0-1751 GCA_964625655.1 uncultured bacterium | reverse complement strand
GCAACGAAGAGCTCTCCGGCGACATCTTCCTGTTCGACGACACGGGCACCTTCGAAGACACCTTCGAAGAGGATGAAGGCTTCCCCGCTGTGGGCGGAGAAGCGGAAGAACCGCTCCACGAAAGAGCGGAAGAACCGCTCCACGAAGGAGCGGAAGAACCGCTCCGCGCCTTCGAGACGGAGATGGCCCCAGCCGATGACGGCCTCTCGGCAGGCGGCTTCGACGAGGCCACCACCGTGGACGACTCCGACGACGTCCTGCTGGTGGCCGACGACGACGATCTGGAGTTCGACTCCGGTGCCTCCGAGACGGCCGGAGGCTTCCCCGCGGTTTCAGGCAGCACCGCTACCCCCGAGTACGAGGCCGACGACTCCGGCGAGGGCTCCGGTAGCGCCTGGGGTGCCACCGAACCGTCCGCCGAAAGCGCCGAAGAGCAGGACGATCCGTTCGACGTTCCGCTCGGCGGCTTCACGCGGTCGCAGCGCGATTGGGGCGGCGCGCCCGCGGACCGTGACGCGCCCGACCGTTGGGCCGGCGACGAGCTGCGCCTGGACGATGGCGGTTCGGCCGAAGACGACGCCGGCGCGCAAGGCGGGCTACCTGACCTGTTCGCGGGCGAGGGCCACGAGGCCGCTCCCCAGGACGCGAGTTCCGCGGATGACTCAGTTGGTGCTTGGAGCAGCGCCGGCCTGGTAACCAACGGGGCCAGCGCCGAGGGCGACGACTTCGAGTGGGACACGGTCGAGTTCACCGAGGCGCCGGCGGCGCAGGCTCAGGAAGACGGGTTCGAGGGCTCGGCCGACGAGGCGTTGGACGAAGTCGTCGACGAAGCGCTGGAGGACGTCCTGGGTACGGCGGACACGGAGACGGACACGGACGCGCACGAAGGCGCCACGCACGACACCACCCCTTACGAAGCGGACCGCGACACGCACGACGACACGCCTGACGACATGCTCGACCTCGACGTCGCTGCCACGCTGGACGAGGCCGAAGGCGTGGGGGAACTGGAAGCTCTGGACGGCACCTCCGGTCTCGACGACACGAGCGCCTCGGAGCCGGGCGCCGACGCCATGGGTCCGGCCCTCGGGGACGAAGAGCCCTTCGAGCCAGGCCTCGCCGCGCCGGCCGCGGACGCGCTGCCGCTAATGCGCACCGGGACCGTCCTGCGGCGCCACGTCGACCTGAGCGGCCTGGCCGCGGCGCAGCTGGCGGCCGCGCTCGAGCTAGGCAACGACGAGCCGCTGGCACCCACGCCGTTCCTGCTGCGCGCCGTCGCGCGGGCGGCAGCCGAGCAGGTGGTCGTGAACGGTCAGGTGGCGTTGGCGGAACTGCAGGGTGAGCTGCTGCTGCGACGCGTCGACGACGCCGCCAGGCGCCCCTTCGGCGCGCTGGTGGCCGAGCTGTCGGAGCCGGGTACGGAGGAAGACGAGCTGGGCCTGGTGGCGGTCGACCTGAGCGGCTTCGATCTCGACGAGGTGCTGCTGGACCTGGACGTGCCGACCGTGACGCTGGGGCGCATCCTCTACGACACGCAGGGCGGCGCCCACCGCAGCACCCTCACGCTCACCGGCGACCTGCCGCTCGAGCGGGGGGCCGCGCTGCTGGCGCGCGTCGCCGAGCTTCTCGAGGCGCCGGTCAGGCTCCTTCTCTGACGTTCTCTGCGGGGATGATGAGCCACAGCAGCAGGTAGCCCACCGCCGTGATGCCGATCGACAGGGGCACGGTCAGGGCGTAGAGCAGCCGCACCG
>CAZVCT010000216.1:0-1753 GCA_964625655.1 uncultured bacterium | reverse complement strand
AGATGCGGTCGGCTTCCACTGGGCTGAGCATTGATACAACCTAATGGTTGTATGTGGGTTTTGTCAAGAATCTGCGATCGAAGCAGACCCTGGGCGCAGGGGATTGTTCGCCGCACGCCATGCGGCGAAAACCAGCTCGATTCGCCGCACAGTGCCGCCAACGCGCGGAGGACCCGAATCAGGCTACCCGGGGATCACCGCAGAAATTGCAGTGCGGTGAATCACCTTATGAGTGGGAGCCTCGGCGCGAGTACGAGGTGCGCGGCGAGAACGAAGTGCTGCGTACGAGCAACGACCGCGACGATCGGCGCGACGGCTACGACCTGGGGCTGATCGAGAGTGTGGAGCACTCCCAGACCATGCCGGTGTTGGCCAGAGGCGCCCACGGTACCGGACCGCGACGTGCAGGACCGGAAGGTCTACCCGACTGGCTCCAGGAGACCGCAAGCTAAGCTAGGAAGAACATGACGCTTGAACGAAAAGTCGTGGCTCTGGTGTCCTGCGTCAGCGCCAAGCGGGCCCAAGCGGCGCCCGCCGGAGACCTCTACACCTCTGCCCTGTTCGAGAAGGCCAGGCGGTACGCTATGAACAACGCAAAGAGTTGGTACATCCTTTCCGCCAAGCACGGCCTGCTCGAGCCTAAAACCGTAGTCGCTCCGTACGAGCTCACGCTGAACAGCATGCCTACAAAGGGAAGGCGGGAGTGGGCGAAGAAGGTATCCGACCAGTTAGTACCTATCGTCGATGCAGGTGACACGGTTCTGTTCCTAGCTGGAGCCAGGTACAGAGAAGGGGTGCAAGAGTCGCTTCGCGAACGCGACGTCCACGTCGTCGTGCCAATGGCAGGTATGCGTATCGGTGAACAGCTGGCATGGCTGACACGGGAGAACGCACGGTGACTCCACACCGGGCCGCCCCGGCTCAAGATCTTTACGAGCTTGTGGCCCTGATTGGTGATCGGCTCGGCCTGCGTCGCCTCGGGGAGTGCTCCGGCCGCCTAGAGTGGCCGAAACGCGGGGTGTATTTCTTCATAGATCCAGCCGAGCCACGCCCGTTCGCCGTCCTCCCTGGCCGGTTGGTGAGGATAGGCACGCACGCGCTCAAGGCCGGCTCCGGTTCCACGCTCTGGGGTCGTCTCGCACAGCACCGGGGCCAAAGGAACGGCTCTGGAAACCATCGTGGTTCCATCTTCCGGAAGCACGTCGGTAACGCTCTTATCACCAAAGACTGTTCCAAACTCACCTCCTGGGGCGTAGGCGCATCGGCGAGTCGTGAGGTGCGTTCAGCAGAGCGCGAACTCGAGGAACGCGTTTCGCACTACCTCGCTAACCTGCTCGTCACCTACGTACCCATACTCGATGAACCTGGCCCGTCAAGCCTACGTAGCTTCATTGAACGGAACGCAATTGGCGCGCTCTCGAACAGGAGCTTTCCCAACGCACGAACTAGCGACAGTTGGCTCGGCCGCTATGCGTTGCCGAAAGAGATCAGAACGAGCGGGCTGTGGAACGTCAGGCACATCGGCGATCCAGTCGACGGCCGTTTCATAGAGTCACTGGAGACCCTGGTCCGAGGATGAACGCCAGAGCCAAAGGCAAAACGTGTAGTTAGCTTCCCCAACCTCATCCCACCTGCCAGAATGGCCGGGTGACCACCCCCGCGGCCGCCGCCACCCCAACCAGCGAGTTCCGCGTAGAGTCCGCGCACACCTACGACACCAGCACCCCCCTGCGCTGGATCGTCTCGCACGTGC
>CAZVCT010000215.1:0-1773 GCA_964625655.1 uncultured bacterium | reverse complement strand
CTATCAGCTGCTCGGCCTGCTCCAGCGCCTCCACCGCCTGCTCCATCTGCTCCATGCTCAGGGCCGCCTGGGCGTAGGCCAGGGCGCCCTCGGCGCGGGTCTCGGGGGGCAGGGCCAAGCGCAGCAGCGTGCCGTAGAGGCGCATGGTCGCCTGCACCTCGCCGCGCGAGGCGGCCAGGTCGGCCGCGGCCAGGTAGTGACCGTACGCGGCGTCGGGCGAGCCGCCCAGCTCGAATTGCGTGGCCGTCAGCTCCGAGAAGGCGAGCGGCGCGCGCTGCTCCAGCCACGTGGCTATGCGCAGGTGCAGCAGGGGGCGGTCGGCGTACGGCACCATCTTGACGGCCGCTTCGCGCAGCAGCTCGCTCTGGAAGCGCAGCTCGAGCTGGTCGGGGATCGCCGACGACGTCTGCGCCACCAGCAGGTTCTCGCGCAGCAGCTCCTTGACGTCCTCGGCCGCCCCGGGGCCGCCCAGCTCGAGGAGCAGGCCCTCCCACGTCACCTCGCCGACCAGCGCCGCGTGCGCCAGCAGCCGGCGGGGGGCGGCATCGAGCAGGTCCATGCGCGCCTGCAGCAGCGAGGCGAGCGAGCCGGAGATGACGTCCTGCGTCACGTCCTGCGTGATCGACAGCGCGCGCCCCAGCTCGAGAACGTGCGCTGGCACGCCGCCCACCTGATCGACGAGGGCGGCGGCCTTGTCGTGCACGGACGGACTGGCAATCGCTTCCAGCAGCTGCAGGCTCTCGTGGCGGCCGAGGGGCGGCACCTCGAGGGCGTTGGGCTGCGCCATCTCCAGGCGCGAGCGGGTGGTGCGCAGCACCAGCACGGGCGCCTCGGAGGTCAGCAGCAGCGAGAGAAACTCGAGGAAGTTCGCGTCGCGCGGCTCGTTCTCGACCAGCACCACCAGCGCCTCGGGGCCGCCGGGGCGGCCGGGGATGGCGGCCAGCAGGTCGCGCCATGCCAGCGAGGTGCGGTCGATGCTGCGGCGCTCGAGGCGCGTCCACGTCTTGGTGGGCGCCAGTTCCAGGCTGCTCAGCAGCAGGCGGTGCCAGCGGGGCTGGTCGGGCAGCACCTCGTCGAGGACCTTCTGCACGCGGTGCACCGCGGCGCGCTCCTCTTCGCCCAGCTGCAGGCCGAACACCTGGCGCGCCAGCGGGTCCCACGAGAACTCTTCGTTGGGGCGCGCCTTGAACCACAACGTGGTGACGCGCTTGCCCAGGCGGCGGGTGAACTCGCGCAGCAGGCGGGTCTTGCCGCCGCCCGCTTCGCCCACCACCCAGAACTCGCGCGAGTAGCGGTTGGTGATCACCTCGGCGAGGGCGCCCTCGAGAGCGGCAAGCTCCCGCGCACGCCCCACGAACGGAAGGTGGCCGTACGGGTCGGCCTGGCGCCTGCCCGGCGTGACCACCAGGCGGTGCGCCGACGTGACGTTCGGGAAGCCCCGCAGCTCGATCGGGCCGGTGGCCTCGTACGGCAGGCGGTGGCGGGTGGCCTCGTGCGTCTCGGGGCCCACCCAGACCTCGCCGGGTTCGGCCGCCTCCTCTAGGCGCGACGCCAGGTTCACGGCGCTGCCCATGACGGTGTAGCTGCGCACGCGGCCCGAGCCGACGGCGCCGGCGATGACCACGCCCGTGTTCACGCCCGCGCGGCCCTTCAGGGGCAGCCGGCGCGCGGCGCCCACCTCTTCGATGGCGTTAAGGCTGGCCGCGGCGGCCAGCACGGCGCGCTGCGGGTCGTCGGGGTGCGAGTGGGGGGCGCCGAAGAGCGCGATGAGGC
>CAZVCT010000214.1:0-1789 GCA_964625655.1 uncultured bacterium | reverse complement strand
GGACGACGCGCGTCTGCTGGACTGGGATGTCGTCCTGCCGAGCGAGGCCGACGTACAGGCCGCCAGCGCCAGCCTCCAGGAGGCCGGCAACGACGTGACGACCGACGGCGCCGCGGTAGTGGCGACCGACCCGTGGGGCACGACGCTCAGGCTCGTAACGGCGCGGTAAGGCGCCCGGAGGAAGCCGAAGGACGTGCGCTAACCTGACGCCCGAGGCTGACGCCGCGCTCGGCACCGCAACGTGTTGCGGTCCGGGCGCCGCTTCAGCTCGGTCAGGCGGTGCACGGTGGTTCAGCCAGAGCGGATCGAGAACGTCGTACTCGGCGGCGGCGAGGCCGGCAAGTACGTGGCTTGGGAGCTCGCCGAAGAAGGGCGGCCCGTCGTGGTCATCGAGCGCGAGCTCGTAGGCGGCTCCTGCCCCAACGTCTCCTGCTTGCCCACCAAGAACGTCATCCGCAGCGCAGAGGTCGCGCACCTGGCGCGACGGGCGGGAGCGTACGGCATCGACACCGGACCCGTCGCTGTCAGTTTCGCAGGCGTTCGCGACCGCAAGCGGGAGATGGTCGCGGGCATGGTCGAGATCCACCGCCGCCGCTTCGAGGCGCCCGGCATCGAGTTCCTGCTGGCCGAAGGGCGCCTGGTGGGGCCACGCACCGTCGAGGCAAAAGCTGAGGACGGAACCACCAGGCGCTTCGAGGCGGAGCGGCTCTTCCTCAACCTCGGCACCCACGCCTCCGTCCCCGACCTGCCGGGCATGGCCGCCGCAGGGCCGCTAACGCACGTCGAGGCGCTCGAACTGAGCGAGCTGCCAAAGCACCTGCTCGTGCTGGGCGGCGGCTACGTCGGTGTCGAGCTCGCGCAGGCGTTCGCGCGCCTGGGCAGCCGCGTCACGCTGCTCGAACGCGGCGAGCAGCTCCTCGCCCGCGAGGACGAAGACGTCGCGGCCGCGGTCAAGGAGCTGCTCGAGGAGGAAGGCATCGAGGTACTGCTCGGCGCGCAGGCGCAGGAGGTGGCGGGTCGCTCGGGCGAGTCAGTACGGGTGAAGACCGGCGCCGGCAGCGGAGCGCGAACCGTCGAAGGCTCCCACCTTCTCGTAGCCGCCGGCCGCACGCCCAACACGCGGGGCATCGGGCTCGAGGAGGCGGGGATAGAGCTGGACGAGCGCGGCTTCGTGAAGGTGGACGAGCGCCTCAGGACCACCGCCCCCGGCGTGTGGGCGCTCGGCGAGTGCGCGGGCAGCCCGCAGTTCACGCACGTGGCGTTCGACGACTTCCGCGTGGTGAAGGACGACCTAGCCGGCGGGGAGCGCACGACGACGGGTCGCCTGGTGCCCTACTGCGCGTTCATCGACCCGCAGCTGGGGCGCGTCGGCCTGGACGAGCGCACCGCCCAGCAGCAGGGCGTGGCAGTGCGTGTGGCCACCGTTCCCATGTCGAAGGTCCTGCGGGCGCGCGCCATCGGCGAGACCCGCGGCTTCATGAAGATGCTGATCGCGGCGGCCAGCGACGAGATCCTCGGCTTCACCATGCTCGGCGCCGACGCGGGCGAGGTGGTGGCCGTGGTGCAGGTGGCGATGCTGGGCGGCCTGCCGTACACGGCGCTTCGGGACGCGATCCTCACGCACCCGACGATGGCGGAAGGCCTCGGCGTCCTGCTCGCCGACGTGCCCGCGCGGCGCGGGAGCGTTCCGGCTTGAGCGCGGGGCCTCTCCCCTGGTCGGGCATCCCGCCGGGCCCACACGACGTGGGCCTGGTGGTGTGCGACATGGACGGCACCCTGCTCACCAGCG
>CAZVCT010000213.1:0-1790 GCA_964625655.1 uncultured bacterium | reverse complement strand
CGCGTGAAGATCTCGAGCGTCTGGCGCGAGTCGGCCGAACGGCCGATCGACGGCTTGCTCAGCTCCAGGGTCACGTTCACGCCGTTCAGCAGTGAACGTGTCGCCAGTGCTTCGGTGGCGTAGCGGAACTGCAACGGGTCGTCGTAGATCGCTTCCAGGGTCGATATCCGGACGTCGTTCCCGAGGTCGGTGCGCTCCTCGACGATGCCGTCGGCCAGCAGCCCGCGCGAGCCCGCCGGCCAGCTCGTGACGCCTAGGGCGGGCACCACGCTCTTGGGCCACTCGATGCCCGTGACGCGGATCTCGCCAAGCGCGAACTCCGTCGGTCCCGTGGCCGGCAGTGGCGGCACGAACGGCTCGCGCTCCCCGACGTAGTAGAGGAAGCCGCAGTAGCGCTGGCCCGTCTCCATGCAGTAAGTCGTGCCCGCCGGCACCAGCAGGGCGAGCGCGTTGGTGCCGGTGGTGAACGTGCCGCTGCCTGCCACGCTCAGTTGCACGCCCGGCGGGTAGATGTAGCCGGCCTGCCTGGCGACCTCCGAGATGCGGAACATCGCGAGGCGCACGTCGCCGGCGGCGCTGGCGAGCTGGCCCTGGTGGGTGGTGACCCGCATGGTGGAGGTGAGGAAGAAGCCACCGACGGCGAGGAGGATGCCGAGGATCGCCATGCTGACGAGGAGCTCGATCATCGTGAAGCCGCGGGTGTGTCGCATCAGCGCCTCCGCGCCGGCTCGAACGGGCGGCCGACCTCGGTAACCAGGCGCGTTACGGTCTGATCGGCCGGCCCAGAGACCTCCACGCTTAGGCGGCGCAGGTCCGGGTTCGGGTGAGCGGTGCAGGCCACCTCAGTGCCGTTGGTGCTCAGGCAAGTGATGTCGAGCGTCATCGTGTACGCGCTGTAGCGGGGGTCCGTCGGCGCGTCTGGCAGTAGCCCGAACGGCTGGCCGACCTGCGCCTCGTAGTTGTCGGGCACGCTCCAGGCGCGTTTCACGGCCTCCAAGTAGCTGGAGGCCAACTGCACGCCCGTGTTCGAGGCGATGCTCGTGCGCCGCAAGCCCAGGTCGCCGGTGATCATGGCGCCGATGGCCGTGAGGGCGATCCCGAGGATCACGATGGCGACGAGCACCTCGACGATGGTGAGGCCGGCGACCGTGTGCCCGGGGTTCGCTCGCTGGCGTCTGGGTTCGCGGGTCGCGCTGTTTCGCGCAGGCGTCATCGGACGATCGCCCCCGTAGGCAACAGGAACACCGAGGCCGCGTCGTCGTTGCGCCGCAGGTCGAAGCGCGCCTGAGTGATCGGCAGGCCGCGGCCGCTGAAGAGCACCTCGGCAGCGCTACCCTCGTGCCGCGTACCGAACGGCAGCGAGCGGCTGCTCATCAGCGCGCCGGAGGTGGCGTCGAACCAGGCGACGGTGTCGCCATCGGCCACGAGCCTGACGGGCGTGCTCTGCCTCGTCGCGATGTCGCGGGCGCTGACGAGGCCCTCCTCGAAGACCCGAACGCTCTGCTGGAAGCGCGACGTCTGCACGAAGCGGTTCAGCGCGGGGTAGGCGAGCGCGAACAGGATGCCGAGGATGGCCAGGATGAGGAGGATCTCGATCAGCGTCAAACCCAAGGCGCCCCTGCTGGCGCGAGTCACGGCCGGCCTCCCCTGTCGTAGTTGAGGCGGTAGAGCACGTCCTCCGGCAGCGACTGGCGCAACCAGTCGCCGACGACGAGCTCGCTGCCGTCGACCAGGACGAGGATCTGGGTCGAGCCGGTCGTTCGGACGTGGCTGACGAGGCTGGAATCCAA
>CAZVCT010000212.1:0-1801 GCA_964625655.1 uncultured bacterium | reverse complement strand
GCGGAGGACAAGGACGAGTTCTACCGCGAGATCGACCAGCCCGAGACCCGCGAGTACCTGCAGCGGGTGTACGAGAACCTGGCGATCTACCGGGTGCTCTACCCCGGGATGGCGCGGGGCCAGCTGGTGTCGAACGAGCCAAGCCCGGAGCGCACGCAGAACTGACGCGCGGCGCCGGCACGCCGGTGCGGCTAGGCCCGCCAGGTCGCCAGCAGCTTGAAGCCTCGCACCACAACGTCGTACACCCAGCGGTCGTCAGGATCCCGGCCCTCCAGCAGCACGGCCGTCTCGGAGGCGCGTAACCAGCGCCCTTCGTCGTGCTTGCCGGGCTCCAGGTGGGGACGTTCGAGGTCGCCCGCGGCGCGCGCGAGGAAGTCGACCTCGCGGCGGCGCACGCCGTCGCCGGCGCTCCAGTCGAGCACCTCCACGACCGGGCCGACGTCCGTCAGGGTCCAGCCGGTCTCCTCCTGCACCTCGCGGGCCAGGGCCTCCAGTGGCGTCTCACCCGCTTTGGCATGGCCGCCGACTATGTCCCAGCAACCCGGGAACACGGCGCGCCCGGCGCTGCGGCGCTGAACGTAGATCCGGCCGGCGTCGTCGACCACCAGGGCGCCGACCACGAGCTTCACCCCGTCGGCTGAGGCCTTCCGGGCGAAGCCCTGTAGCGCCTGCTCGTTAGGGAAGGTCCCGATATCGAGAAGGCCGTTGGCAGCCTCGGTCTGCGCTGGGTCTCGATCCGCGCTCGTTGCGGCCGACTCCTCGGCCTTCTTGGGGTCGTCGCCTGCTGGGTCGTTCATCGGCTACCTCCCGTGGGGCGAACATCATAAATCGACCGAGCGGGCTTAACGGAACCTCAACGGAACCAGGTTCAGGCCTCCTGCGGAGACGTTCCGTCCGCTTCCGTACAGTCCCGGCGTCCGCTGCACGGGTATCGTCGGGCAAGATGACAACCAACTCACCAGCAAGCGGAAGGAGGCCAGCATGAACCGCATCGTCACCATCGGCCTGATCCTCGTCGTTCTGGGCATCGCCGGGCTCGTCATCGATAGGGTCACGTACCAGGAGGAGACCGCGAACGTCGATCTGGGGCCGGTGGAGATCACCGCCACGGAGGAGCGTTCCATAGACATCCCCCGCCTCGCCTCTCAGGGCGCCTTGGCGGTCGGAGCGATCATGGTGATCCTGGGGCTCCTGGGTCGCCAGCCTCGCGCCAACTGATAGAAGAGGCGCTTTCAACGTACCCATACGGAACCAGCCCGCCGCAGCGATTCATCGCATGCGGCGGGCTGGGGTTGTTTCGTTCATCCTCGCGGATGTTTTGGAGCGGGAGACGGGATTCGAACCCGCGACATCTACCTTGGCAAGGTAGTGCTCTACCAGCTGAGCTACTCCCGCAGACGGAGCGGCCTGAGGTAGAACCTCAGACCGCATCCCGGGAAAATAACCTCCTCGCACTGACCTACTCTTGCAGGGGGCTTCCCCCCAACTACCATCGGCGCTGTCGTGCTTAACTTCCGAGTTCGGAATGGGATCGGGTGGGTCCACGACGCCAAGAGCACGAAGAGAAAAAATAGGACAGGCTATAGAAGATAAGAATCAGGTGCCTCGCTCGGTATGAGTCCGAGAAAAGGTCAAGTCCTCGACCGATTAGTACTGGTCAGCTAAACATGTTGCCACGCTTACACTTCCAGCCTATCAACCCGGTGGTCTTCCGGGGGTCTTACTCCCATTAAGGGATGGGAAAGCTCATCTTGGAGTTGGCTTCGCGCTTAGATGCTTTCAGCGCTTATCCATTCCGCAC
>CAZVCT010000211.1:0-1802 GCA_964625655.1 uncultured bacterium | reverse complement strand
TGGATGCGGTCGACCGTCCAGGCGCCGAACTCGGCGTCGAACAGCAGCCGCAGCGGCTCCGGCAGGGGCTCGGGCCTGCGCGGCCTGCCCACGGTCACGTGCGGCACGTACTCGCGCTCTTCCAGCAGGAACCCGGCGTGCGCCAGCTCGCTGACGAGGTCGGCCTGCAGAGCCGCCAGCGCCTCGGTATCCCCGCCGATCCCCGCCCACACCGTGATCGCGCGGCTGGGGCGGGGGAAGGCGCCGACGCTCTCGGCGCGCAGCTCGAACGGCGCGGCGCGCTCGGCCGTCGCCGCAAGCGCCTCGCGCACGCCGTACAGGTCCGGCTCGGGCAGCTCGCCCAGGAACGTCAGCGTCACGTGGTAGCGCTCGGGCGCCACCCAGCGCCAGCCCGGCAGACGGCGGGGCATCGCCTGGGCTATAGCGCGCCTGATGTCGTCGGGCAGCGGCACGGCGGTGAAGACGCGGTGCGTTCGGCTGGTCATCTCCCCTCCCCAGGGCTGCTGGCTACGGCTCGGCGAACGGGCATGTTCAGGTAGTACAGCACGGCACCCCCTGATGGCAGCGGGAAGCGGCCACCGTGGGAACGAACGCGCGCGCCTCGGAGGAGTACACTTAGCGCCGCATGTCGGAGACCCACACCACCCCGGACGCCGCCCGCCTCGCACGCGAGGTCGAGCGCCGCCGTACCTTCGCGATCATCTCGCACCCTGACGCGGGCAAGACGACCCTCACCGAGAAGCTGCTGCTGTACAGCGGCGCCATCCGCGAGGCGGGGTCGGTGTCGGCGCGCATGGGCGGCGCGGCCGCCACCTCCGACTGGATGAGCATCGAGAAGCAGCGCGGCATCTCGATCAGCTCGGCGGCCATGCAGGTCGACTACGACGGCTACATCCTCAACCTGCTCGACACGCCGGGCCACCAGGACTTCAGCGAGGACACCTACCGCACCCTGACGGCCGCCGACAGCGCCGTGATGCTGCTGGACGCCGCGCGCGGGGTGCAGGAGCAGACGGTGAAGCTGTTCACCGTCAGCCGCGAGCGCGGCATCCCGATCTTCACCTTCATCAACAAGCTCGACCGGCCGGCCCAGGACCCGTACGACCTGCTGGCCGAGGTGGAGCGCGTGCTGGGCATCGTCGCCGTGCCCATCACCTGGCCCATCGGCAGCGGCCCCGACTTCAAGGGCGTCTACGAGCGCCCCACCGGCCGCCTGCACCTGTACGAGCGCACCGAGAAGAACGCCCACCAGGCGCCCGTCGTCAGCGTGGCGCCCGACGACCCGCGCGTCGCCGAGCTGATCGGCGAGGCCGCGCAGGCGAAGCTCGTCGAGGACATCGAGCTGCTGGACGTGGCGCTGCCGGCGTTCGACGTGGAGAAGTTCCTGGCCGGCGAGATGACGCCCGTCTTCTTCGGCAGCGTGCTGACGAACTTCGGGGTCGAGGTCTTCCTGCATCACTTCCTGGACCTGGCGCCGCCCCCCGGCCCCCTGACCACCACCGTGGGGGCCATCCACCCCAACGACACCGAGTTCACCGCCTTCGTCTTCAAGGTGCAGGCGAACATGAACCCCCGCCACCGCGACCGCACCGCGTTCGTGCGCGTGGCGTCGGGCGTCTTCCACCGCGGGGTGCAGACCGTGCACGGCCGCACGGGCCGCGACGTGAAGCTGGCCCGGGCGCACACGATGTTCGCCGACGAGCGCGCGACGGTCGACGAGGCGTTCCCCGGCGACATCCTGGGCCTGATCAACCCCGGCACCTTCCGCATCGGCGACGTCATCAGCAGCCGCCCCAACGTGA
>CAZVCT010000210.1:0-1803 GCA_964625655.1 uncultured bacterium | reverse complement strand
GACCACCGAGTACACGAACCCGCGCGGCGAGCTGCGCCACATCACGTGGTTCGCCCTCCAGACCGACGCGGAAGCGCCCACCCTCACCGAGGACCTCTTCCCCGAGGGCGAGTTCCTGGCGCCCGCCGAGGCGCTGCGGCGCCTGACGCACGAGCCCGACCGCGGCCTGCTGGGGCAGCTGCTGGGCGATGCGGGCGAGGAGACCTCCGTCGACGAGGAGGACCCGTTCGACGGCAGCACCCGCGTCCAGGAGTCGGGCGAGGCCTACCCGCCGGGCCGCGGCCCCGAGCACGCCGCCGACGCGGGCCCGCGCCCGGGTGGCGAACCCGACGAGCGTGGTGGTGACGAGTGACGGTACTCCCGGCGGCGCAGCGTGCCGCCGGCGCCGGCCATGCGCTGTTGGGTGACACCGGCGACCTGCCGGCGGAAGCCCTGCTGGACGGCCTGCGCAACCTGCGCTTCACGGGCACCCTCGCCCTGTCGGGCCCCACCGGCGCCGCGATCCTGCTGTTCGCGAAAGGGCAAGTCGAGGCGAGCTTCAAGCTGGGCAGCTACGACGGCTTCGACACGCCCGGCCAGCGCTTCCACCTGAACCCGCACGAACCGACCGACCTGCCGCGCCTGCCGGCCAGGGCGCCCAAGAGCGCCTCGCCGCTGCTGCGCGCGCTGCCGCGCCTGGCGCCGCCCGAACGGTTGCGGCCGGGCGCGGTCGATCTGCCGAAGCTGCTCGACCGCTTGGCCGAGGGCCGCTTCGACGGCGCCATCGCCTACCGCGAGAACGGGAGCGCGAACGGCAGCGGGAACGGCAGCGCCGCCGTGGCGCTGCTGGTGGAGGGCAGCATCCGAGCCGCGGTGCACGAGGCGGGCGGCGAGCTGCACAGCCACGCCGAGGCGCTGCGCGCGCTGCAGCGGGCGAGCCAGCCGCGCGCGACGGGAACGCTCGAGCTGGAGGCGCTGGACGCGGGCGTGATCATGCCGATCACCGCCCTGGCGCTCGAGCGCACGGCGCCTGCGGGCGGCCAGGGCTTCACGGGTCTCGAGGTGACGCCGGCCGGCTACCGCTACTGGCGCGCAGGCCAGCCGTTCCTGCTGGTGCCGGGCGAGACGAGCGGCCCGCAGCGCCGCTACGCCCTGGCCGAAGAGGGCGGCACCAAGGCGCCCGAGATCGAGCTGCCCTCCGAGCCGCCCGGCTGGGAGGACCAGCGCTACCAGCTGACCCTGCGCGGCCGCGACGCGCTGGACCCGATGACGGAACTGAACATGGCGATGCGCACAGAACTCGGCCGCGAGGGCCTGCGCGTGCTGGAGACGCTTGGCCGCGGCGAGACGCTGCAGCGCTCGGCCACGCGGCTGGGCTTAGAACTGGGGAAGCTGAAGCCGTGGCTGGAACGGTTCGAGACCGAGGGGATGCTGCGGAAGGCCCGCAGGTAGGGGCTCGATCCGCGGATCGGTCCTCCCGCCTACGGGCCGCACCTCGTGATGTGAAGCGACTCGTCGGGGCTGGCGATCGCTCCTTACGCACTCGGCTGCACCGACCGGATGCTGGCATGCGCCCTGCTGCCTAGAGGTTTCGAGATCCTTTTTCGACCGGTTTCCGAACTACTCAACGCTCAGGCGGACGTTAGTGAGTTCGGAAACCACCCGAAAAACCACTTGGTCCTGGACGCACGCCTCGACGGCGCCTATCGCGCCGCCCGGGCCCCGCCGGCCGGTGTCCGACCTCCCGCGCAGTGACGTATCCTTAAGCAGTTGTGGAGGCCCCACGTGTACGAACCTCGTGACGAGATCTCGCTGCGCGAGCTC
>CAZVCT010000209.1:0-1808 GCA_964625655.1 uncultured bacterium | reverse complement strand
AGTCCATGCGGATCTTCCCGTCGTGGTCGAGGGTCATGAAGCCGAAGGTGGGGTCTACGACGTCGTTGACGACCGTCAGGTCGAGCTTCCAGCGCTCGGCGATCGGCTCCCAGTACGCCAGCGAGGCGCCGCCCAGCGGGTCCACGCCGATGCGCACGCCGGCGGCGCTGACCCTCTCCAGGTCGAGCACGGCGCCCAGGTCGTCCACGTAGGGCGTCACCAGGTCCTGCTCGGTCATCAGCCCCGAGGCGCGCGCGGCCGCCAGGCTCTGGCGCTTGACGCCCCGCACGCCGTCCTGCAGGTAGCGGTTGGCCAGCCCCTCGATGGCCGCCGTCTCGTCCGAGCCCGCCGGCCCCCCGTGGGGCGGGTTGTACTTGAAGCCGCCGTCCTCGGGCGGGTTGTGCGACGGCGTGATGACGACCCCGTCGGCCCTCTCGCCGCCGCCGCGTCGATGGGCGAGGATCGCGTGCGAGACGACGGGCGTGGGAACGGGGGCTAGGCCGCGCGCCACCACGACATGCACGCCGTTCGCGGTCAGCACCTCGATGGCGGTGATCAGCGCGGGCGTCGACAGGGCGTGCGTGTCGGCGCCCAGGTACAGCGGCCCGGTCACGCCCTTCCTGTAGCGGTGCTCGGCGACCGCCTGGCTGATGCTGGCGATGTGCGCCTCGTTGAAGCTGCCGTCACCGCTGGTGCCGCGGTGCCCGGAGGTGCCGAAGGCGACGCGCTGCGCGGGGACGTCCGCGTCGGGGGTCACGGCGAAGTAGTCGGTGACCAGACGCGGCACGTCGACGAGCAGAGAGCGGGGCGCGGGCTGGCCGGCGCGAGGGTCGGGGCTCATTCTCTCCTCCTGGACTGAACGGGCGGAAGGCTGCCGCCTGCGGCGGCTGCGGGGTGCGACCGTGGAGCGCAACCGTAGTGCGCAACCGTCGAACGTAACCGAGGAACGCAACCGAGGAGCGCAACCGTCAGGGTACAACCGTTCGGCGCGTGCGGGCGGGCCAGACGTCGCCCCCGGCGCGCTTCGCGCGAGCGCCCTGGTACCAGCCGGATGAGCGTTCGATGAATGTTAAGCTTGCCGCTGCTATCAAGGCCCGCCCGACCGGAAGCGGCCCCGCCGGCCCCCCGGGACGTGCGGGTACAAGAGTCGTGGCCGCAGCGGCACGGTAGCCGCCGAGGCTCAGGAGGAAGCATGGATCTGCTGATAACCCTAGTCCCCGTCGCTGCCCTCGTGGCGCTGGTCGCCGCCGGGCTGCTGGCGCGAGGCATCATGGCGGCGCCGACGGGCGACGCGCGCATGGTGGAGATCTCCGACGCCGTGCGTCAGGGCGCTGCCGCCTACATGAACCGGCAGTACCGCACCATCACCGTGGTGGCCGTGATCATCACCGCCATCTTCGCGCTGGTCGCGGTTCTGACGAACGACCCCGAGGCAAGCTCGATGTGGTGGTGGACCACCCTCGGCTTCGTCGTCGGCGCGCTCTTCTCGGCCATCAGCGGCTACGTCGGCATGGGCGTCGCGGTGCGCGCCAACGTGCGCGTGGCGCAGGCGGCGCGCTCGGGGCTGTCGGGGGCGCTCAAGATCGCCTTCAACGGCGGCGCGGTGGCCGGCCTGGCCGTGGCTGGCCTGGCGCTGCTCGGCGTGGCGGGCTTCTTCTGGCTCTTCTTCGTCGTGCTCGACCTGCCCAACCCCGTCGAACCCCTGGTGGGCTTCGCCTTCGGCGCCTCGCTCATCTCGCTGTTCGCCCGCGTGGGCGGCGGCATCTACACCAAGGCCGCCGACGTCGGCGCCGACCTGGTGGGCAAGG
>CAZVCT010000208.1:0-1811 GCA_964625655.1 uncultured bacterium | reverse complement strand
GGGCGGCGAGTTCTTCGCCATGCCCGACCGCTGCACCCACCAGCGCTACCCGCTGCACGACGGCGAGCTGCTGGAAGGCAAGCTGAAGTGCGTGCACCACGGCGCCACCTTCGACCTGCGCACGGGCCGGCCCACGCTGCCGGCCGTCAAGAAGATCCAGCTCTTCCAGGCCGCCGAGCAGGGCGGGCGGGTCGTGGTGACGCTGCAGCAGGCGTGAGGCGATGAGCCTGTAACGAAGTGATCCCAGTGGTCACGCGGTCAAGTAGCGGCCGGCGTTCCGAGAGCGCCGGCCGCTACTTCGTCGTGCTTCGAGCGGAACGGGTGAGAACCGCGACGTCGCGGGAGCGGACGACGGCTACGAGATCCGCTTCCGGGCGGCCCTCCGTCGTTCCTCTTCAGATGCCGAGTCGTCGCCCCTCAGGGAGCGCGCGACAGCAGCAGCGATACGCTCGCCTGCACGTGATCGGGGGCGAGGCCCTCGCTCGTCTTGAACGTCAGGCCGAAGGTGCCGGCTTCGATCCCCAGCAGCGCGCTGACGTTGCCGCAGATCGCGTCGCGCAGCGGGCCCAGCCTGGGGGCGTCCAGCGTCACGACGGCCGCGACGTTCTCGAGCCGCACGCCGCTGGCGTGCAGCTGGACCTTCTCGAGCACCCGGGTGACGATCTCGCGGCTGTCCATGCCGGCCAGAGCCGGATCCGACGGGGGGAAGAGGCGTCCGATGTCGCCCAGGGCGTAGGTGGACAGAAGGGCGTCCGCCAGCGCGTGCAGCAGCACGTCGCCGTCGGAGTGCGCGTCGGCGCCGCGCGGGCTGCCTTCGACGTGGACGCCGCCGACGATGAGGCGGCGGCCCGTCACCAGACGGTGCGCGTCCTGGCCGTGGCCGACCCGGTACTCACGAGACATGCTGCCGATTCTACCGGGGCAGGGGCCAAGGCGGCCGCGAGGAGGGGCGTGCGACAATGTGCGGCGTGTCTCCGGTGGTCGGCGCCCTCCTCCTCGTGCTCATCACGCTCATCTGGGGCACGACCTTCGTGGTGGTCAAGGAAGCGCTCGACACCATCGCCGTCCCGTTGCTGCTGGCGCTTCGCTTCACCCTGGCCGCGCTGATGCTGGCCTGGGCGCCTTGGGACCGGCGAGCGCTGAAGCCCGCCCTGATCCTGGGGGTGCTGTCGTTCGTCGGCTTCGCCACCCAGACCATCGGGCTCTCCATCACCAGCGCCTCGAACGCGGCCTTCATCACGGGCCTGTCGGTGATTCTGACGCCCATCCTCGGCGCCGTCTTCTGGGGCAAGCGCATGGCGCCGCGCGTCTACCTTGCCGCCGCCGTGGCCCTGGCAGGCCTCGCGCTGCTGACGCTGCGCGACGGGGTGGCGGCCATCAACGCGGGCGACCTGTGGGTGCTCGTCACGGCCCTCGCCTACGCGCTCTACATCCTCTACCTGGGCGAGGTGGCCGGGAAGGTGCGCACCACCTCGCTGGCCATGATGCAGCACCTCCCCATGGCGCTCCTCGCCTGGCTCTGGGCCCTGCCGCATGTGGGCACGCTGCCCCAGGTGCCGCCCATGACCTACCTGGCCATCGCATACCTCGCCATCGTCGCCACGGCGCTCGTGGCGCTGCTGCAGACCTACGCCCAGCGCGTGGTGCCGGCCCACTTGGCGGCGCTGATCTTCGTGCTCGAGCCCGCCTTCGCAGCCCTCTTCGCGGCGCTGGTGCTGGGCGAGCGCATGGGCCCGCTCGGCCTGGTGGGCGCCGTGGCGATGCTGCTGGCCATGATGATCGCCGAGCTGCGCCTGCCGGCCGAGCCGCTG
>CAZVCT010000207.1:0-1812 GCA_964625655.1 uncultured bacterium | reverse complement strand
CGACCGGGTACCAGCCGAGCACGTCGTCGTCGGGGGCGTCCAGCAGGTCCTCCAGCTCGTGTGGGTCGCGCTGGCCCGGGTCCATCCAGCGCTCCCACTCGTGCGGCTCGAGGATCACGGGCACGCGGTGGTGGAGTTCGCGCATCGGTCCGGCGGCGTCCGTGGTGAGGATGGTGCAGCTGGCGAGCGGCTCGCTGCCCTTGCTCCAGACGGAGTAGAGCCCCGCGAAGGCGAGCGGCTGCCCGTCCTCGCGCCGGATGAAGTAGGGCTGCTTGCCGGAGCCTTCGGTCTTCCACTCGTAGAAGCCGCTGGCGGGAACGATGCAGCGAGAGCCCTTCATGGCGTCGCGGAACGACGGCTTCTCGGCGGCGCTCTCGGCGCGCGCGTTGAAGAGCGTGGACTTGAAGTCGGAGGGGTCCTTCACCCAGTGCGGGATGAGCCCCCAGCGCATGAACGACAGCTCGCGGGTGCCGCCCGGGCGCTGCGTCACGGCCGGGACCTCCTGGGTGGGGGCGATGTTGTAGCGCTCCTTGAGGGGCAGCGGCTTCACCTCGAAGAGCGACGCCAGGTCGTCCTCATGGGTGTAGAGGGTGTAGCGTCCGCACATCAGTCGACCTCCTTGAGCTCGGCCAGTATCTTCTCGCGGTCCTCGTCCGAGTACTCCGCCAGTTGGTCGTACGTTTCAAGGTACGCGTCCATCCCGACCAGGTGCGGCGGGAAGGTTACGAAGTTGTGGGTGGCCATGACGTCGAGGCGGCTCGTCTCGTACAGGGCGCCCTCCCAACCGGCGGACTCGATGCGTTCCAGCGTGAAGCGGTGGAGGGTGGCCTGCATGAGGGTGTGCACCAGGTCGCGCTGCTCGCTGGTCAGCTGCTCCCAGGCGGTGTTGGCGCGCTGGCGGCGCGCCTGGTGCAGCGAATCGGCGATGGCGGCGGCCACGGAGCGCGCTTCCTCGCGGGTGAGGGGCCGGTCGCGCTCTTCGGTGGGCTCTTCCCTCTTCGGCGGCTCGACGCCCTGTTGCAGGAGGCTGTTGACGAAGCCGGCGAGGTTGAAGATGGGGCGGCCCGCCTGCTCCGCTCTGCCTTGCAGGACGCGGGCGTAGGCGACGATGTCGAGCACGCGCTGGGGTCCGTAGCGCGTGACGGTGCGCTCGGGGTCCTGCGCCCAGCCGATGTCGTTCAGGGCGTCGACGGCCTGCAGCTCCTTCAGCAGCTGCTCCTTGTCGGAGTCGCGCGCCACGCGCTTGGCCAGGCTGGCCGGCAGGCGCACGCGCGGCTTGAAGACGTCGTTGCGGCTGATCAGGAAGCGCACCCGCTGCAGCTTGCGGCCGACCTTCATGGGCTCGTACTCGTACGCCAGGCTGGTGTACGCCGCGAACTCCTCCTGGGCCTTGTCGAGCACGTAGCGGAAGTCCTTGAAGCGCTCGTACTTGCCGTCGAGCCCCAGGCGCAGCTTGAGGTCGTCGACGTCGAAGATCAGCTCGGTGCGCTCGCCGGCGTAGGAGGCGGTGTAGAGCACCTCGAACAGGCGCATGCTGTTGAAGCTCTCGAAGCTGAGGAGCTGCTCGGTGGGGATGATGCTGAAGTCGCGCCTGAGCTGCAGCAGGTACGGCTTGAGGCGGTCGTGGATCTTGATCTCGATGGCCGCCATCTGGCCGCCGTCGCGGCCGTTGTCGTACCTGGCTTCCGACACCCACTGGAACATCACCCAGTCGCCGTTGGGCTCCTTGATCTGGATGGTCTGCTCGAGCAACTCGCGCGCCGACTCCTCGATGCGCGAGTAGATGCTCTTGCCGCTGATGTTGAAGAGCTG
>CAZVCT010000206.1:0-1825 GCA_964625655.1 uncultured bacterium | reverse complement strand
GGTCGTCGCCGACCGGCACGCGGTCGGTGTCGTAGAGGAGGATGTCGGCGGCCATCAGCACGGGGTAGTCGAGCAGGCCCGTGCCGACGCTCTCGCGGCCCTCGGCCTTGGTCTTGAACTGCGTCATGCGCTCGAGCCAGCCGAGCGGCGTCACGCAGTTGAGCAGCCACGTCAGCTCGGTGTGCTCGCGGACGTGCGACTGCACGAACACGACGTTGCGCTCGGGCTCGATGCCGACGGCGAAGTAGAGGGCGGCCACGCTGCGCACGGCCTCCCGCAGCCGCTCGGGGTCGATCTCCTCGGGGATCGTGAGGGCGTGCAGGTCGACGACGCAGAAGAAGTTGTCGCCCTCGTGCTGCCTGTCCACCCATTGGCGCAGCGCTCCTACGTAGTTGCCGACGTGGAGGGTGTTGGTGGGCTGGACTCCGGAGAAGACGCGCGGCCTGGCCGCGGAAGGGTCGCTACTCATAGTGGCCGAGTATAAGGCGCGCGCCGCGCCCGGGCGGACTTGGGCGGGTCAGCGGAGCTCTAGAACGACGATCCCGAGGCCGGGCACCAGGGCGCCGTCCGCGCCCATGGGGTCGTCGGCATCTGCAGCCGGCAGCAGGGGCTGGTGCACCACCGCGATGTCGGCTCGTTCGATCCCGAGCGCGGCCAGCTCCACGGTCACGGCACGCGCCCCGAGGTTCGCCAGCACGATAACGGCGTTACCACCCTCGGCGCTGCGCCGCGCAGCCAGCAGTGCGCGAGGGCCGGCGTCCAGCAGTTCGAAGTCGCCCACATCGAGCGCGGGCAGGTCGTTGCGCAGCGCGATCAGGCGCCGGTAGGCGTGCCAGAGCGAGGCTTCGTCGGCCATCTGCTCGGCGACGTTGACGCCCGGGAGCGCGTCGCCCGGCTCCGTCCAGGGCTGCGAGCGGCTGAAGCCGAAGCGGCCCTCCTCGTCGACGCTCTCCCAGCGCATGGGCGTGCGCTTCTCGACGTCGAACGCTCCGGGGCCGTCGGGCATGCCGATCTCTTCGCCGTAGTAGAGGAAGGGGGTGCCGGGCAGCGTCAGCAGCAGGCCGGCGGCCAGCTTGAGGCGAGCCTCGTCGCGGCGTGGGAACGACAGCTGGGTGGCGGGGCGCGTCTGGTCGTGGTTCGCCAGGAAGGTGCCCCGCACGGCGTCTTCCGGGTAGAGCCGCTCCTCCTGGGCGACGATGTCCCCCAGGTCGGCGGCCGAGCGTGCCTGCACGGCAGCAAGGATGGTGCGCCAGAGCGGGTAGTCGAACGACATGTCCAGGTTCGCGTCCTGGTGGTAGCGGACGATGGCGGGCATCTCGGTCCACGTCTCGCCCACCAGGAAGGCGTGGGGCGCCTCTGCGTGCAGGAACGCCTGGAACTCCTTCACCCACGCGTACGTCTCGGGGGTGTTCGAGATCTGTCCCTCCTCCGACTCGACGATGTGCTGGATGGCGTCGACGCGGAAGCCGTCCACGCCTACGTCGAGCCAGAAGCGCGCCACGTCCTGCATCTCGGCCATCACCGCAGGGTTGCGGTGGTTCAGGTCGGGCATGGCAGGCGAGAAGAGGCCGAGGTACGAGCCCGCCCCCGTGCCGTGCCAGGCGCTTCCCCCGCGCGTGCCCCGCCAGTCGGGCGGGTCGTCGGACCACACGTAGTAGTCGCGGAACTCGGGATCCTGGGCGCGGGCGGCCTCGAACCAGGGGTGACGGTCGGAGCTGTGGTTCGGAACGAAGTCGATTATCACGCGGATGCCCAGTTCGTGCGCCTTCGCGACCAGCTCCTTCATGTCGTCGAGCGTGCCGTAGTCGGGGTTCACGTCTTCGTA
>CAZVCT010000205.1:0-1849 GCA_964625655.1 uncultured bacterium | reverse complement strand
CCTCGAAGCTCCTGCAGGACCGGAACCTGCGCCTGAAGAAGCTGGGCGAGGAGGCCGTCGAGCTAGCCTTGGCTTGCGCCGACGGCGACGCGGAACGAGCTGCCGAAGAGTGCGCCGACGTCATCTACCACGCCCTGGTCGCCTGCAGGGCTCTAGGCGTCGAGGTGGAACAGGTTCTGGAGGTACTCGGTAGCAGGCTGCCAAGGGGTCCACGCCCCATGATCTGACCTCCAGGCTCCCGGCAGACCCGGATTCCCTCCCCTGATGACGGCGCGGCGAAGTGCTCGGCAGACACCGCCCCTAGCCACTCACCCCGCTCCCTGCCACAATGTTCGGGTGACCACCCCCGCGGACGCCACCACCCCCACCAGCGAGTTCCGCGTTGAATCCGCGCACACCTACGACACCAGCACCCCCCTGCGCTGGATCGTCTCGCACGTGCGGCGCTACCCCCTGCTGCTCGTGGGGTTCTTCGTCAGCACCCTCACCTTCTCCATCTGCTCGTCGCTCGTGCCGCGCATCGCGGGCCTGGCGTTCGACGCCGTCGACCTGCCCAACGCCACCGCCGCTCTGGCCCGGCTCGCGCTCCTGCTTTTGGGCGTCATCCTCGTGCGCGGGCTCGCCGACTTCCTCAACATCAGCTCCATCGAGCGCCTCGCGCAGCGCCTCGAGCGCGACGCCCGCGCCGAGCTCACCACCAGCCTGCTCGGCAAGAGCCAGGCGTTCCACGACCGCCAGCGCGTGGGCGACGTCATGGCGCGCGCCAACGACGACGTGCGGCAGCTGAACCTGATGTTCAGCCCCGGCGTGCAGCTGATCCTCGACAGCCTCATCAACATCGTCACGCCCCTCGTGTTCATCGCCACCATCTCGCCGCAGATGCTGCTGTTCCCGCTGCTGTTCATCGCGGCGTTCGCGTGGGCGCTCAAGCGCTACTCCGACCGGCTCGACCCGGTGTCGACCGCCATGCGCGACGCGTTCGGCCATCTGAACGCCGGCCTCAACGAGACCATCGCCGGCATCGAGCTCGTGAAGGCCGCCGCCGCCGAGCCGCACGAAAGGCGCCGCTTCTCGAAGAACGCCCGCGCCTTCCGCGACCAGTTCGTGCGCCAGGGCGACGTGCAGGCGCGCTACCTCCCCTACCTGCTCGTCTGGTTCACCTTCGCCGCCACCTTCGGCCACGGGCTGCTGCTGCTCGGACAGGGCGTCCTCAGCATGGGAGAGCTGATCGCCGTCATAGGCCTCGTGGGCGTGCTGCGCGGCCCGGCCGACCTGTCGATCTTCACCTTCGCCATGGTGCAGCTCGGCTTCGCGGGCGCCCGGCGCACGCTGGCGCTCATCAACGAGCAGACCGAGATGGACGAGAACCCCGAGGGGCACGCGGGCGTCATGAAGGGCGACATCCGCTTCGAGGACGTCACCTTCACCTTCCCCGGCGCCGAGGCGCCCACCCTCGAGGGGTTCACCTTCCACGCCCGGGCCGGCGAGACCATCGCCATCGTGGGCCAGACGGGCTCGGGCAAGAGCACCCTCACGAAGCTCGTGAACCGCACCTTCGACGTCGACCAAGGCCGCGTACTGGTGGACGGCATCGACGTGCGCGACTGGAACATGGAGTCCTTGCGGCAGCAGATCAGCGTCATCGAGCAGGAGGTGTTCCTGTTCAGCCGCTCGGTGAAGGGCAACATCGCCTTCGGCCTCCCCGGCGCCACGGACGAGCAGGTCGTGGCCGCGGCGAAGGCGGCGCAGGCGCACGGCTTCATCATGCAGCTGCCGAAGGGGTACGACACGGTGATCGGCGAGCGCGGCGCCACCCTCTCGGGCGGGCAGCGCCAGCGCCTGGCCATCG
>CAZVCT010000204.1:0-1858 GCA_964625655.1 uncultured bacterium | reverse complement strand
CCGGCGAGGACGACGCGCGTCTGCTGGACTGGGATGTCGTCCTGCCGAGCGAGGCGGACGTACAGGCCGCCAGCACCAGCCTCCAGGAGGCCGGCAACGACGTGACGACCGACGGCGGCGCGCTAGTGGCGACCGACCCGTGGGGCACGAAGCTGAGGCTCGTAGCGGCGCGGTGAGCGACCCCGAGCTGACGGCCGCCCCCCTCCCCTGGTCCGACATCCCGCCGGGACCACACGACGTGGGCCTGGTGGTGTGCGACATGGACGGCACCCTGCTCACCAGCGCCGATGCCGTACCCGACACGTTCTGGCCGCTGCTCGACCTCCTGAACGAGCGGGGCGCCACGTTCGTGCCCGCCAGCGGCCGCCAGTACGCCACCCTGGCGCGCACCTTCGAACGGGCGCCCGCGGACCTGGCGTACGTCGCCGAGAACGGCAGCCTCGTGGTGCACGGCGGCGAGGTCGTGTCGAAGACGACCGTCGGGCCAAGCCTCGTGCGCCAGGTGACCGAGGCAGCGCGTGGGCTGGATGGCCAGGCCGACCTGGGCCTGGTCGTCTGCGGCGTGGAGAGCGCCTACATCGAGCGGCGCGACCCCGGCTTCGTGACGGAGACGGAGAAGTACTACGCCCGCCTGGAGCTGGTCGACGACCTCATGGAAGTCGAGGACGAGGTGCTGAAGGTCGCGGTGTTCGTCTTCGGTGAGGCCGAGGAGCTGGCGAGCACCACCTTCGCGCCCGTGGCGGCCGGCCACCAGGTGGTCGTGTCGGGCGCGAACTGGATCGACATCATGAACCGCGAGGTGAACAAGGGCCGCGCCGTGCGGGCCCTGCAGAGCGCGCTGGGCGTTACGCCCGAGCGGACGGTCGTGTTCGCCGACTACCTCAACGACCTCGAGATGCTGGAGGCGGCGCGCTGGTCGTTCGCCATGGAGAACGCCCACCCCGACGTGCAGGCGCGCGCCCGCTACCTGGCGCCCTCCAACGACGAGCACGGCGTGGTGACGGTGCTGAGCCACCTGCTCGGCGCCTGAACGGCGGCGAGCGCGAGCCTGTAACATGCGGCAGCACCACAACCCATGTCGCCTCGCCGCTCCGGCGCGGCGGTCGGCCAACGGAGGCACCCGCATGTCGATCCCTGCCGAACTGACGCTCGTCCTCGAGTCGTTCGACCGCAACGGCCGCGTCAACCGCGCCCTGCTCTCGACCCTGACGATGGAGGACCTAACCTACGGAGACAACGCGGGCGGCTACAACATCGGCCAGCATCTGGCGGATCTCATCGGCTTCCGACCCGACTGGCTCTCTCACGTCTCGCCCCCGCACGCCGAGGGCCTGCCCGACGTCATCGACGGCGCCTCGCCCACCTGGCTTGGCGTAGGCAGCATCGATGAGCTGAAGGCGGCGTTCGATGCTGGCGACGCGGCGCTACGCGAGGCGGTGACCTCGGCCGTTAGAGACGGACGAAGCTTCGAAAGGGTCTACGAGTCGAATCCCGCGCACCTTCTGCAGCACTGCATCGTTCACGACTCGCACCACCGCGGCCAGGTGCTGGCGCTGCTGCGTCAGGCGGGCCGGCCGGAGGAGGCGCGCAAGGAGCTCGAGGGAAGCACCTGGTCGATCTGGCGGGAGTAGCCAGGAGCGCAGGTCAGTAGGAGTATCCCTCAGCGCCGGTCGGGCGGGAGCAGGCGTGGGCGCCTACCCGGCGAAGCTACGCAGCCACCACTCCGCGTGCGGCATGCCGCTGCCCAGCACGGCCTCGCGGTAGGCGTCGCCGTCGTAGGGCACGCGCCGGAACTGGAAGTTAGGGTGCCCGTCTATCACCTGCAGCAGCGCGTACTCGGCCACCGGCACGTTCACGC
>CAZVCT010000203.1:0-1885 GCA_964625655.1 uncultured bacterium | reverse complement strand
TCGACATGCTGATGGTGCGCGAGAACACCGAAGGGCTGTACGTCGAGCAGGAGCGCCGCTACGGCGACACCGCCATCGCCGACGCCGTCATCACCAAGCGCGCCTCCGAGCGCATCGCGCGCGTGGCCCTCGAGCAGGCGCGCCGCCGCCGCAAGCGCCTCGCCGTGATCCACAAGGCGAACGTCCTGCCCCTCACCTCGGGCCTCTTCCTCGAGACCGTCCTGGAAGTCGCCAAGGAGTACCCCGACGTCGAGACGTACGACATCATCGTCGACGCCGCCGCCATGAAGCTCGTGCGCGACCCCGAGGCGTTCGACGTGCTCGTGGCCACCAACCTGTTCGGCGACATCCTCTCGGACCTGATGGCCGGCCTCACCGGCGGCCTCGGCATCGCGCCCAGCGCCAACGTCGGCGAGAAGTACGCGATCTTCGAGCCCGTGCACGGCAGCGCGCCCGACATCGCCGGCCGCGGCGTCAGCAACCCCACCGCAACCTTCCTCACGGTAGCGATGATGCTCGATCACATGAACGAGCAGGAGACCGCGCGCCGGGTGGAGGCCGCCGTCGACCGCGTGCTGGAGGACGGGCCCCTCACCGCCGACCTGGGCGGGAAGGCGAACACCGAACAGTTCACCGACGCGGTCATCCAGGCTCTCGGCTGAACGCCCATCGTTGCGCTCAGGGTTCGGTCCAGGCTCCGATCCAGGGTTCTATCCGGCGTCCGATAAAACGTTAGATTTAGCCCGTGATCCCAAGGACCCCACGCGCGCTTCTTGCGGGCGGAGCCCAGCAGGCGCTTGGGGCTTCATGTGCACACGCTGCTTGGTGCGCGCCTGAAGCCCCTTCCCTCATGGGAGAGATCTGATCTGATGTACGCCCTCGCGCAGGCCATGCGGGCCATCCGCACGAACTGGGTGGCCAGCGTCTCGACGCTCACGACGATGACGCTGTCGCTGACGATCCTCGTGGGCTTCAGCCTGCTGAGCGTCAACCTGAACAATGCGCTGCAGACGCTGCAGGGCGAGCTGGAGATGGCCGCCTACCTCGCCGACGGTTCCGACGTGGTTCAGCTGACGAACACCATCCGCGCCTGGCCGGAGGTCGAGCGGGTGCAGTTCGTGTCGAAGGACCAGGCGCTGTCCGGCATGGTCGCCGACCTGCCGTCGCTGGGCCGCGCCGCCGGGCTGGTCGAGAACCCGCTGCCCGACACCTTCCACGTGCGGCTCTTCGACCCCGGACACACGAGCGTGGTGCGCTTGCGCCTCGAGCAGCTGCCCGGCGTCACGGAAGTGGACGACTCGAGCGAGGCCGTCGACACCTTCCTCGCCATCAACGACGTGCTGCGCGTGGGCGGCTCGATCCTGGTGGTGATCCTGCTGGGCGCGGCCCTGTTCGCCATCGTCAACTCGATCCGCGCCGCCATCACGGCCCGCAAGGAAGAGATCGAGGTGATGCGCCTCGTGGGGGCATCGCACTCGTTCATCCGCGCGCCGTTCCTCATCGAGGGGTTCCTGCTGGGCCTCATCAGCGCCGTGCTGACGCTGGGCCTGTCCGTGCCCGGCTACCAGTTCGCCATCCTGCGCCTCTCCGAGCAGTTCTCGTTCGTGCCGTTCGTGCGCGACAACGTGCTGCTGGCGCAGATCACCGTGCTGCTGACGCTGCTGGCGCTGCTGGTGGGGCTGGGCGGAAGCGCCATCGCGGTGGCGCAGCACCTGCGCGAAGAGAACTGAACGAGTACCCGCACTGCCCGTTGGCACCCGAAGAAGGGCGTTGGCCCCGTGAGGGACGCGCGTAGAGACGTTCGAGGCCGTCCGTCCCGCTTGTGACAGGCCTCACAACGACACTTATATAGCTCCCACCAAGCGCGCCCGCCCCGTTGCTAAAC
>CAZVCT010000202.1:0-1953 GCA_964625655.1 uncultured bacterium | reverse complement strand
TAGGGACGCTTCAACTTGCGGTGAATAACCGTGCACCACCGCGAGTGGGGTATCAGGAGTGGTGCGTGTGCCCCTCGAGCCCGTACTCGTCGGTGACCGGGTCGATGAAGACATCCGGCTCTGTCGGTGGCCTGAGGCTGAAGCGCCAGAACGCTCCGACGATCCCCAGCAGGTATGGCACGGCCAGCGCCACGGTCACGCCGTCTGCCCGCAGCTGTTGGAACAGTTGGACGAAGACGAACTGGGCGAGGAAGATGACCACTCCGAACACGGTGATGTCGACCCAGAGGATGTTCCTTTTCGTAAAGGCTTTGTACAGCCACACTATGCCGATCATCGAGATGGGCAGCGAGTAGATGGCCACGGTGGCAGCGGGGATGAAAGCTGGGTAGCGGTAGCCTCCCAGTACGAACAGGACGACCTGCAGCAGAACTACGGGCCACACTGCGATCTTGATGTGCTCCCAGTAGCTCTCGTTCACGGCCCCCAAGACCGCAGCCCAGCGCTTCTCTCCGGTCCAGTCGTACAGGAAGTGCAGGAGCGAGCCGATGACGAACAACGGCACGATCATCCACCAGCTGACTGAGACCATGGTGGTCATATCCATGCCCCAAGTGTAGGCCCGACTCGTGCGCCTCTGGTCACGTGCCGTCCCGACGACGCGCTCTCGATCATCGCCGTGCACGGCCGCTGACACCTGGCTCAGGCGGAGCGCGTCACGGCGGCGGATTCCCTGCCGAGCCCGAGTAGCAGCGCGATCAGGCCGCGCGCGCGGACGCTCGGTCGGCGTCAAGTTGGGCCAAGCCCACTTGACACATACCCATATAGGCATATTATGTATCCATGGCACGAGCAACGACCACCTCGGACGTCTTCAACGCCATCGGCGAACCGCAACGGCGCCAGATCCTGGCGCTGCTGAGAGCGGGCGAACTGCCGGTCACCGAACTCGCCGAGGAGCTGAAGATGCCGCAGCCGGGCGTGTCCAAGCACCTGCGCGTGCTGCGGGAGGTCGGCTTGGTTCGAGACCGCAAGGAGGGCAGGCAACGCCTCTACCGCGTCGACGCCCGCGGGCTGCGGCAGGTCCACGAATGGACGGGCGGCTTCGAGGAGTTCTGGAACGAGAGCTTCGACCGACTGGACGAGTACGTGCAGGACCTCAAGAAGGAAAGGCAGGAGGAGTGACGCATGACGGAGGCGAGTATGGACACACGCGACAGCGCAGCAGATCCGGCAGAACGCACGATCGTCGTCTCGAGGCTCATCGACGCCCCGAGGGAGCTCGTGTTCGAAGCCTTCACCCAGGTCGACCACTTGGCGCGGTGGTGGGGGCCGGACGGCTTCACCACCACGACGCGAGCGTTCGAGTTCCGCGCCGGCGGCGTGTGGGAGTTCGTGATGCACGGGCCCGACGGGGTCGACTACCCGGAGTGGATCTCGTGGACCGAGATCACACCGCCCGAGCGGATCACGTTGCTCCACGGCGAGCACGAAGGCGACCCGAAAGCGTTCGAATCGGTCTTCGAGTTCGCCTCCGAAGGCGCGAAGACCCGCATCGAGCTGCGCACCGTGTTCCGCACCAAGGAGCAGCGCGACGAGGCGGCCGACAAGTTCCGCGCGGTCGAAGGCGGGCAGCAGACCCTCGGCAACCTGGCTGCTTACGTTACCGAGACCCTCGGTAAGGGCGTCGCTGGTTGATGGACGGCGAGATCGTTGGGCGCATCAACCTGGTCAACGTGCGTGATGAGCCCGTCCGAACCGCCGATCTCGGTCACCGCATCGGCGAACGCCATGGCGGCAAGAGGTACACCACGAGGGCGGTAGGCCTGATGGTGAGGGAAGCGTTCGGCCCCTTGCGGCTGCGGCGGCTCGAAGCGGTCATGACACCATCCAACGTCGGTTCGCAGATCGTCCTGCTCAGGAACGGCTTCGCCTTCGTGGCGCGGACGCCCC
>CAZVCT010000201.1:0-1974 GCA_964625655.1 uncultured bacterium | reverse complement strand
GCCGATGAGCCGCGAGAAGCAGCAGCGCATCCTCACCAAGCTGACCGACGCCACCATCTTCGAGGAGTTCCTCCAGAAGAAGTACCTGGGCGCGAAGAGCTTCTCGCTCGAAGGCTCCGAGACGCTCATCCCGCTCCTGGACCAGACCATCGAGAAGGCCGGCGACCAGGGCGTCGAAGAGGTCGTCATCGGGATGGCGCACCGCGGCCGCCTGAACGTGCTCGCGAACATCCTCGGCAAGAACCCGCGCACGATCTTCCGCGAGTTCGAGGACGCCGACCCCGAGATGTACATCGGCCGCGGCGACGTCAAGTACCACCTCGGCTACTCGAACGACTGGGTGACCGAGAACGGCAAGCGGCTCCACCTGTCGCTGGCGTTCAACCCTTCGCACCTCGAGTTCGTGAACCCGGTGGTGCTGGGGCGCAGCCGCGCCAAGGGCGACCGCATAGGCGACGCGAACCGCGAGCGCGTGCTGCCCATCCTCATCCACGGCGACGCCGCCTTCATCGGCCAGGGCGTCTCGCAGGAGACGCTGAACCTGAGCCGCCTCGTGGGCTACCGGGTGGGAGGGGCGCTGCACGTCGTCGTCAACAACCAGGTCGGCTTCACCACGGGGCCGCGCCAGGGGCGCAGCACCACCTACGCCTCCGACATCGCGAAGATGCTGCAGAGCCCGATCTTCCACGTGAACGGCGAGGACCCCGAGGCCGTGGCCCAGGTGATCGAGCTGGCGATGGACTTCCGCGCCGAGTTCAGCCGCGACGTCGTCATCGACATGTACGCCTACCGCCGCTTCGGGCACAACGAGACCGACGAGCCGGCCTTCACGCAGCCCGTCATGTACGAGAAGATCCGCAAGCGCGACGGGGTGCGCGAGGCGTACCTCGACCACCTGCTGGCGATGGGCGAGATCAGCGCCGCCGACGCCGAGCGCATCGTGGAGGAGCGCCGCAGCCACCTCGAGCAGGAGCTGTCGGTGGCGCGCAGCGGCGACTTCAAGCTGCAGTACTCGACGCTCGAAGGCATCTGGAACAAGTACCAGGGCGGCGACGATGCGGCCCTGCCCGACGGCGAGACGGGCATCGAGCGCGCGGAGGCTTCGCGCCTACTGGACGCCATCACGCACGCGCCCGACGATTTCAACCTCAACCCCAAGATCCTGCGGCAGCTGAAGGTGCGCCGCCAGATGGCCGCAGGCGAAGCTCCGCTCGACTGGGCGGCCGGCGAGGCGCTCGCCTTCGCGAGCCTCGTCAGCCAGGGCGTCAAGGTCCGGATGACGGGCCAGGACGTCGAGCGCGGCACCTTCAGCCACCGCCACCAGGTCTTCCACGACGCGCTGGACGGCTCCGAGTACATGCCCATGCGCAGCGTCGAGTCGAAGAAGGGCCTGTTCGAGATCCACAACAGCCCCCTCTCGGAGGTGGCGGTGCTGGCGTACGAGTACGGCTACAGCAACGACGCGCCCGACGCGCTGGTCATCTGGGAGGCGCAGTACGGCGACTTCGTCAACGTGGCGCAGGTGATCATCGACCAGTTCCTGGCGAGCGCCGAGGAGAAGTGGTCGCGGCTGTCGGGCCTCGTCATGCTGCTGCCGCACGGCTTCGAGGGCGGCGGCCCGGAGCACTCCAGCGCCCGCCTCGAGCGCTTCCTGCAGCTGTGCGCCGACGACAACATGCAGGTCGTCTACCCGACCACCCCGGCGCAGATCTTCCACCTGCTGCGCCGCCAGGTGCTGCGGCCCCTGCGCAAGCCGCTCGTGGTCATGGCGCCCAAGAGCCTCCTCAGGCACGCGAAGGCGACCAGCGAACTCGACGAGTTCACCAGCGGCGCCTTCCAGCGCGTCATCCCCGACAACAGCGTCGACGCGGCGAAGGTCGACCGCATCCTGCTGACGAGCGGCAAGGTCTACTACGACCTGCTCGCCGAGCGCGAGGAGCGCGGCGCCGACAACGTGGCGATCGTGCGCCTCGA
>CAZVCT010000200.1:0-2008 GCA_964625655.1 uncultured bacterium | reverse complement strand
ACCAGCTCCGACTGGCCGTTCCCCTCGATGCCGGCGACGCCCAGGATCTCGCCCTTGCGCAGCTCGAACGACACGTCGTCGATGACGTTGCGCGGCTTGAAGGGGTGCTTGAGCGACACGCCGCGCACGTCGAGCGCCACCTCGCCGGGCGCCGCGGGCTCCTTCTGCACGCGCAGCAGCACGTCGCGGCCCACCATCATGTTCGCCAGGCGCCGCTGGTCGGTCTCCTCGCGCGTGACGGTGCCGATCATCTGGCCGTCGCGCATGACGCTCATGCGGTCGCAGATCTCCATCACCTCGTCCAGCTTGTGCGAGATGAAGATGGCGGCGTTGCCTTTGGCGGCGAACTCGCGCAGGAAGCGGAACAGCCCCACCGTCTCCTGGGGCGTCAGGACGGCCGTGGGCTCGTCCATGATCAGCACGCGCGCGTCGCGGTACAGCACCTTCAGGATCTCGACCTGCTGCTGCAGGCCCACCGGCAGGTCTTCGATGCGGGTGTCGGCGTCTATGTCGAAGCCGAACTCGTCGATCAGCTCCTGGGTGCGGCGGCGGGCGGCGCGGTAGTCGAGCATCGGCCCCTGACGCGGCTCGGAGCCCAGCACGATGTTCTCGGCCACCGTCAGGGGCTCCACGAGCATGAAGTGCTGGTGCACCATGCCCACGCCTAGGTCGATGGCGTCGCGCGTGTTGGCGATGGTGACGGGCTTCCCGTCCAGTTCGAGCGTGCCGTCGTCCGGCTGCTGCATGCCGTACAGGATCTTCATCAGCGTGCTCTTGCCGGCCCCGTTCTCGCCGATCAGGGCATGAACCTCGCCCCACGCGACCTCGAAGTCGACATGGTCGTTGGCGAGCACCAACGGGAAGCGTTTCGTGATACCTCGCATACGTACGGCAGAGGGCATGCCCGAGTATAATCAGAGGTGCGAGTCGGCTGGCGTAGAGTCGACGAGCCACGGTCTTCTCCAAGGAAGCCCTACCGCAGGACCCCCAAGGGGGCGACACGGTTTCGACGGGGCCGTTCCGAGGTCGAGGCTGCGCGTCGCGGATTGCAGTTGGCCGCGTCAAAAATCTGCAACGCCATTAACTGGCAACCGTAACTACGCTCTAGCTGCTTAATCGCAACTAGCGTTCCCCGGAAGCCCCGCCCATGGCTCGCCGGTACGAACGTCCTAAAGTGGGCTGGCCGTAAGGTTCGGACGTTGACCCCAAGGCGAGAACTTAGACGTCTAAGCGTCAGGCAGGCCGGTCGTCGAGCCATCCTGACGACGAAAACCGATCGACGACTACACGCGTAGAAGCCCGATCGAGGCGGTTTCGGACGCGGGTTCGACTCCCGCCGCCTCCACCAAGCAACGCCGCCGGCACCCTAGCCGGCGGCGTTCCTCGTGCTGCCAGCGCGTGTTATCCTCGCTGCAAACGCCAACCCGTGCCTAGGAGGGCCTACCCGTGGCAGAGGTACTTCTCGAGAACGTCTTCAAGCGGTTCGGCAACGTAACCGCCGTGAACGACTTCTCCCTACACATCAAGGACGAAGAGTTCATGGTCTTCGTCGGACCCTCGGGGTGCGGCAAGACGACCACGCTGCGGATGATCGCCGGCCTCGAAGAGATCAGCGATGGCACCATCAGCATCGGCGACCGGGTCGTCAACGACGTTCCGCCCAAGGACCGCGACATCGCCATGGTCTTCCAGAACTACGCGCTCTACCCGCACATGAACGTCTACCAGAACATGTCGTTCGGCCTGCGCCTGCGCCACACGCCCAAGGCCGAGATCGACAGGCGCGTCAGGGAAGCCGCCCAGATCCTGCAGATCGAGCACCTGCTCGAGCGCCGCCCGCGCGAGCTGTCGGGCGGTCAGCGCCAGCGCGTCGCGCTGGGCCGCGCCATCGTTCGCGAGCCGAAGGTCTTCCTCATGGACGAGCCGCTGTCGAACCTCGACGCCAAGCTGCGCGTCGAGATGCGCGCCAGCATCACCAAGCTGCACCAGCGCCTGGGCGTCACCACCG
>CAZVCT010000199.1:0-2038 GCA_964625655.1 uncultured bacterium | reverse complement strand
CCGGCGCCACGTCCACGCCGCGCCCGTGCGCGAGACGCTGGCGGCGGCGATGGTCTTGGCCGGGCTGGCAGGCGAGGCGGAAGCGCCCGACGTGATCGTCGACCCGTTCTGCGGCAGCGGCACGCTGCTGATGGAAGCCGCCGACCGCCTGCACGGGCTGCAACCCGGACGCAACCGCAGCTTCGCCTTCGAGCAGGCGGCCTGGTTCCGGCCCGGCAGGTGGCGCGAGGTGCAGCGCGAGGCGGAGCGGCGCGGCGCGCCAGCAACGCCGGCCGAGGGTGAAGGCGCCGAGGCCGCGCGCCCTGGGCCGCGGCTACTGGGCTTCGACGCCGACCCGAAGGCTCTCGCAGCCGCCCGCCTGAACCTGGCTGCGGGGCCGTACGACCGGATCGAGCTGGCCGAGGCCGACAGCACGCTCCTGGACTTCGACACCCTGGGCGCCGAGCGCGGCCTCGTCGTCACGAACCTCCCCTACGGCGTGCGGCTGGGCGAGGAGCGCACGGCCACCGAGGTCGCGCAGCGTTTCCTGACGCAACTGGCCGCCAGCAAGGCGCGGTGGCGGGTGGTGCTGCTATGCACGCCGGCCGAGGCCGAGCGGGCGAAGCAGCTGCTGTCCGTGGAACAGGTCGTCGCGACCCGGAACGGCGGCCTGGACGTCGCCCTGGTGATCGCGGAAAGCTGAGACTTAGGCACCGGCCCGACCTTGTTATCGTGCGGACCGTTTCGTGGCTCGGCGGCGGATGACGGCGCCCCATCGTGCACTCGTGACGAGAGTTGAGGACCCGGCCGCGTCGCCGGACGCCGGTGCCCAGGGCACGGGCCGAGGCGCCATCGGCAGGTATCTTGCTTGACGCGAAGCGGGTCGGCAGGACCGGCGACGGGGGATCCGAAGTGAGATCAGTGATAGGGACGTCATGAAGGTAGAAGAAGCACGAGTCGACAGGGAGACGCGCTTCCGGCTCGCCCTGGGCCGCTTGCTCGACGAGTCGCTGCAGAGCCCGGCGAGCGAAGCCTTCCACCGGCGTGTCATCGAGACCGTGGTCGACGCCGTGCGAGGGGCGGAAGCCGGGACCATCTGGCTCCGGAACGACGACGGCTTCTACCGGGCCGCTGCCGCCATCGGCTACGACAACGAGACGCTGACCACCATCGAATTCTCGGACGCCGAGATGTTCAGCGGCGCCGTGTCGCGCGCCGAGCTCCGCAAGATCCTGGGGGGCGATCAGCGAGGCCGATTCCGACAAGCTGTCCCGCATGGTGGCGGCAGGACCACTCCTGAACGTCCACATCCTCCTGAGCCTCCCCATCCGCGTCGACGGCGACGTCATCGCCTACCTCCACCTGCACGACCTCGAAGGGGACGGCTTCGACGACGACGAGATCCAGATGGCCGGGATGATCGCCGGCAACCTGGCCCTGCTCCTGCAGCGCGTGCGCCTCGAGCGTGACCTGTACGAGGGCAAGGAGAGCCTTCAGAGGCTGCTGGGCGACTACAAGCGGCTCGCCGAGTTCAGCGCCGAGATCGAGACCATCCACGACACCGAAGAGCTGATCGAGCGCGGCATGGAGAGCCTCCTGGCCACCCTCGGGTTCGACACGGCCATGTTCAGCGACGTTGACGGGAACGAGGTGCGCTTCAAGCAGATCCGCGGCCTTCACCCACCCGAGCTCGCTCGCGCCGTGACCGCGCCCAGGCCGCTGGGGGACGGCCTGAACCGCCGCGTCGTACGCAGCGGGGAGCCGGTCTTCGTGGAGGACTACCGGGAGTCGCCCGACCGCAACGAGGCGTTCCTGGCGACGGGCGTCGTGAGCATGCTGGTGCTGCCCATAAGGCGCGGCGGTACGGTGCGGCACACGATGGCCTTCGGAACGCTGCGCCGCAAGGAGCGGATCGACGAGAACGCCGAGCGCATCGCCAGGGCTTTCGTGGCGCGCCTCGAGAACGCGTTCGAGCGCGTCCAGTACCTGGAGGAGATCGAGGCCACCCGCGAGGCCACCTTCCGCGCCCTGGGGCTCGCGCTCGAGTACCGCGACCTCG
>CAZVCT010000198.1:0-2060 GCA_964625655.1 uncultured bacterium | reverse complement strand
CCTAAGTTGCCGCCGAGACGCGTTCGTTCCCGGCCCTCTAGGGGTGTGACCAAGCCGAAGGTATTGCGTTGGTAGTACTCTTCGACGCTCGGGATGTGCTCCAGGAGCATGGCGATGCTGTTGGCGTCGTCGTCGATCAGGCGATCGAGTTCGGGCTGGGTGAGGCCCTCGACCTCCGCGAGCGTGGTCTCTCGCACGTACTTCAGCATGCTGACGAGCCGACCGATGGTGGAGGTGTACCCAGGAAGCGGTTCGATCAGGTGGGGGGTCTGGGTTACTGGCGGCATGAGGTTACTTAACCTTGCTGGCGATGGTCGCCGCGCCGGATAGCCGGCGCGCCACCAGTGCAGCGAGTATCAATAACCGTCGGATCGACTTCTCGCCGCGCCTTCCCATAGACGCGCCAACGGCGACCTGAACGAGGCACTAAGGAAACCAATGGCGACCCGTCCGGCGACGAGAACCGCGGCGGGAAGATCGAGTTGCGCCCCCACGAACAGCCAGACGGCTATCAACATCCCTGCGAAGTACAGGAAGTTCGCCCAAGGTCCGGATGGCGTGTGCGACCGTAACCGGTTCCCGAGGAACGCGCCGAGCAGCATCGGTGCGACTAAGAGCACGCCGGTATCTATCCAGGGTGAGCTGCTACTGAGTGTTTGGTGGAACGGCACGGTGGCTACCTCGCAGATCAGAGGGCGGTGAGTTCACAGTATGGCCGGGCGACCGTAGCGCGCCACGGTGAACGAAGAGCTGAGTTCTGCCTTGTAGCGTCAACTGTAGTGTGAGCCGCCTTCGGCTGCAACCTTCGGATGGATGGGAGCCGATCGGCGGCCGCGCGATTCTGAACGTCGTGCCGAATGCTCCAGCTGACAGCGGTCGCAGGAGCGACGCGGGCGAAGTGTCGAGGCAGCTTGCGCCCCGCGGGTCGCAACGTAGGGGACAAGCGCTGTCAGAAGAACTGGAGCCCGTGAAGCTCACACAGCCGCTCGATGCTCCCGTAATCCACCTCGAGCCCGTACGCCGCGTCGAGCGCAGCGGCGCGCTCGCCGGTAATCGCCTCGGGGTCGGCGCCCAGCTCTTCGAAGAACCGCTCGAAGCCGGCGGGGGAGATGAGCTCCAGGAAGCGGCATGGCTTGTCCGTGCCGTTCCAGAAGGTGTGCCACTGGCCGCGCGGCTTCAGGATCGTGTCGCCGGCGTGCGCCTCGTGCACGCGCTCGCCGAGCTGCACGGTCAGGGTGCCCTCCAGCACGATGCTGTACTCGTCCTCGCGGCTGTGCCGGTGCAGCGGCGCCGCGAGGGTGCGCGAGGGCACCGGGTGCTCGACGACGCTGAACGAGCCGCCGGTGTGGCCGGCGCCTAGCAGGAAGCGCACGCCGAAGGTGCCGAGGTCGAGGGCGGGCGCCGAGGCGATGCGGATGATGGGTTCTGCGTCCGAATGGTTGGAGCTAGGAAGGCGGCTGCCGCCGAGGGCGTAATCGGTGTCGCTCACGCCGGCTCCTCCACGGTGGCGCAGCGGAGCTCCGCCGTCACCCACGAGCCCTGGGGAGAGGTGCCGACCAACCGGATGGTCGCCGCGCCGCCGTCGCGGGTGACCGTGGCTTCGCCGTCGCCGCCGAACTCGGAGCCCAGTACGTCGATCAGCGCAGGGCTCGCCTCCGCGGCCATCAGCGAGCCCAGAACCGCCGTGAACGTGACCCTCGTGCCGCTCCCGCCCGCGGCCGGCACGTCTTGCAGCTGCAGCAAGAAGGCGGAGAGCCCCGTTCCGGCGTGGTCTTCCCAGGCGGCCTGCCAGAGACCGCCGTAGGTGAAGCAGCCGAGGTCGCCGGAGCCGTAATGCGTGCCCGAGTGGAACCCGCCGACGAAGGTCAGCTCGAAGGAGTCCTCCGCACCGGCAGCGTAGGCGGCATGGGTCGTAGCAGGAACGGGAGGCGCAGCCTGCGCGCTCGCGACGAGTAGTCCTCCATCGGCTTCGCGTCCTTCGCAGGCCGTCAGCGTGAGCGCGGTCAGTAGCGATGCGAGCATCGGGGCTGGGCGTAGCGGCAAGGCGTACCACCTCCAGG
>CAZVCT010000197.1:0-2066 GCA_964625655.1 uncultured bacterium | reverse complement strand
TCGTTGGCGGTGGTGATGCCGTACTGCGGGTACTCGAACTTCCACCACCACTGGTAGCCGGTGACGTGGACGACGACGTCGTCCCCCTCGGGCTCCACGAAGGTCTGGGTCTCGAATATCGAGCGCACGGTCGGGATAGCTACGGCGATGACGATGATGACCGGGATGATCGTGAGGATCACTTCCAGAGCCGGGTGCCCGTGGCTCTGGACCGGCATCTCGTCGTTCTTGCGGCGGCGATAACGGAACAGGACGTAGATGAGCGCACCAAATACACCGACGATCACGAGCCAGCTCAGCCAGTAGGTCCACATGAACAGGTCCAACTGCTTCTGGGCGATCTCGCCTGCAGGCATGAACGTCGACTGGGCACCGTCGAAGTTGCATGCCGCGAGTAACGGCGCAAGAACGGCGGCGGGCAGCGCCCGCCTCAACCACCTCATGGGC
This sequence comes from uncultured bacterium, assembly GCA_964625655.1. Lineage (GTDB taxonomy): Bacteria > Deinococcota > Deinococci > Deinococcales > Trueperaceae > JAAYYF01. Next base: position 1,619 of record CAZVCT010000197.1, on the reverse strand, counting down.
ACGATTCCCTCCTCAAGGGTTTGAACAGGGGGCAGGGTAGGGAACCCCTAGATTCTTCGGCCCAATGTAGCACAAGGTCTGTGACGCAACGGGCTGAGCTTCCGATGACGACGCGGCTCCTGCCACCTGTCAACCGTCACGATAACCGGCCGCTTCCGCCAAGTGCACCTCCTTCACTTCGGCGCTCTGTTCGAGGTCGGCGATGGTGCGCGCAACCCGCAACAGCCGGTCGAACCCCCGCGCCGAGAGCCGCGTGCGGGCGGCCAGCTCCTTCAGCAGCTTCCGGCCGGCGTCGCCCGGCTCGGCGTGGCGCGCCAGGTCGGCCCCTGTCAGGTAGGCGTTGGCGCATCCCTGGCGCTCGAGCATGCGCTGCCGAGCGTCGGCCACCCGCTTCGCGACCACGCTGCTCGGCTCGCCGGAGCGCGCCCGCACCAGCTCCGTCTCGGTGAGGCGCGGAACCGTGAGCCGCAGGTCGATGCGGTCGAGCAGCGGCCCCGACAAACGACGCCGGTAGCGCTCGACGGCGACGGGCGGACAGCTGCAGACGGTGGGGCCCGAGAGGGCTTCGCCGCACGGGCACGGGTTCTGCGCCGCCACCAGCTGGAAGCGCGCGGGCAGCCTGAGGCTGCGGTGGGCACGGGAGATGGTGACGAAGCCCTCCTCGAGCGGCTGGCGCAGCGCCTCGAGCACGGGGCGCCGGAACTCGGGAAGCTCGTCGAGGAAGAGCACGCCGTGATGCGCCAGGCTGACCTCGCCTGGGCGCGGCACCGAGCCGCCGCCGATGATCCCCGCCTCGGAGCCGCTGTGGTGCGGCTGCCTTAAGGGAGGGGTGCGCGGCAGCGCCACCGTGCGCAGCCCGGCGCTGGAGTGCACGCGCGAGACCTCTATTGCCTCCGCCGGCGTCAGCGGCGGCAGGATGCCAGGCAGGCGCGTGGCCAGCATCGTCTTGCCGGCGCCGGGCGGGCCCGTCAGAAGCAGGTTGTGGCGGCCGGCCGCCGCCACCTCGAGCGCGCGCTTGGCGAACGCCTGGCCGCGCACGTCCGCGAGGTCGGGGCCGGCTGGTTGGTCTTCGACCGCCCTCGGCGCGGGCGCGACGGGCTCCAACCGCACGCGCCCCGTCAGGTGCGCCACCGCATCGGCCAGGGTGGGCGGCGCGAACGCCGTGATGGCCGGTACCAACGCGAACTCGGCCGCGTTGCTGGGCGGACCCAGCAGGGCTGCGCCGGCTTCGGCCGCCAGCTGCGCGATGCTGACGGCGCCGCGCACGGGCCGCACGGAGCCGTCCAACGCGAGCTCGCCGAAGGCCAGCACCTCCTCCAGCGCGCGCTGCGGCAGGCGCCGGTCGGCGGCCAGCAGCGCCAGGGCGATCGGCAGGTCGAACGCGGGCCCCTCCTTGCGCACGTCGGCCGGCGCCAGGTTCACGACGATGCGGCTGGGCGGCAGCGGCAGCCCCAGCTGCTTGAGGGCAGCCCGCACCCGCTCGCGCGATTCCTGCACCGCCACGCCGGGCAGCCCCACCAGCGTGAAGCTGGGCAGGCCGCTGGAGACGAAGGCCTCCACGCGCACGGGGTAGGCGTCGACGCCGACCACGGTGGCGGAGTGGGCTACGGCGAACATGG
>CAZVCT010000196.1:0-2069 GCA_964625655.1 uncultured bacterium | reverse complement strand
GGCGCCTCGTCCAGCTGCCCGTCCTGCAGGCGCTGCTGGATGAGCCGGTCGATCAGCGAGCGGATGCTGGAACTGGACGGCTCGGACAGGGTGCGCGACGCGGACTCGACCGCGTCGGCCAGCATCAGCACCGCGCTCTCCTTCGAGCGTGGGCGGGGGCCCGAGTAGCGGAAGTTGAGCTCCTCCACCTGCCCCTCGTCGAGGGCGCGCTTGTAGAAGTAGCTCAGCACGGTGGTGCCGTGGTGCTCGGCGACGAACGGCTCGAGCTCCTCGGGCATGTGGTACTCGCGCAGCAGCTCGAGGCCGTCGCGTACGTGGCTCGTGATGATCAGGTACGACAGGTGGGGGCTGATGCGGTCGTGCGGGTTCTCGCCCGTGAACTGGTTCTCGACGAAGAAGTGGGGGCGCCGCATCTTGCCCACGTCGTGGTAGAGCGCCCCGACGCGCGCCTGCAGCGCGTCGCCGCCGACGTTCTTGACGGCCTGCTCGACCAGGTTCGAGATGATCAGGCTGTGCTGGTAGGTGCCGGGCGCCTCGGCGATCAGGCGTTGCAGCAGCGGCTGCGTGGGGCTCGACAGCTCGATGAGCCTGAAGTCGGTGAGGAAGCCGAACCCCGACTCGGCCACGGGCAGCAGCCCGAGCGCCAGCACTCCGGCCAACAGGCCGCCGGCCACGAGCAGCCCTGCGCCGCCGGCGGCGGCCGCGAGCGTCATGCCACCACCCACCAGAACGAGGGCGAACAGGGTGATCGCCGCGGCCACGCCGCCGACGACGCCAGCGAGGATCAGCCAGAGGCGGCTGCGCGACCCGACGGCCAACAACACGGCGACGGTCGAGCCGACCAGCGTCGTGGTGACGGCGAAGAGGGGGGAGGCCGGCACGAGCAGGCCGAGCGCCAGAGCCATCCAGGTGCCCCACAGCACACCGGCGCGCACCCCGAGCAGCGCCGCCACCACCAGCGGCACGAGCAGCGAGAAGAGGAAGTGCGGCGCCACCACGGCGGCCACGCGCTGCAGCACGAGCACGCCCAGCGTGAGCACCACCAGGAAGGCGAGCTTCCTGAAGGTCAGCTCGGTGGTCAGGGTGCGGCGCATCAGCACCATGGGGGTGATAAGCAGCAGCGTCAGCAGCAGGATGCCCGCCACGATCCAGCCGGTCTGCGACACGGCCTCGGCGCGGGCGCTGTAGAGGCCCAGGGTGTCGAGGACGCGCAGCTGGTCCTCGCTCAGCGGAGCGCCGGCCTCGACGATCACCTGGCCCGCCTCCAGCGACTGCATCACAGGCTGCACGGCGTTGGCGGCCGCGTCCCGCGCGGCCTGCGTCAGCCGGTCGTTCGGCACGGAGGTGGCCATCAGGCGCCGCTCCAGGATCAGGCGCGTCTCGCGCTCGCGCCCCTCGGGCGCCAGCTCGCTCATCTCCTCGATCAGCTGCGGAACGTCCGCCGCTCGCATCCCGGCCGCCGCCCGGTAGCGCCGCAGCACCTCGTCGATCACGTCGGCCGGCAGCCCCGACGAGGTGACGGCCGCCGACACCAGGGCGGTCAGTTGCGGGTCGGAGGTGTAGATGGTGCCGATCTGTTCGCGCGCCGCCTGCCGGTCGCGCTGGGTGGCGATGTTGTCGACCACCTGGGTGGCGACTGGCGCCACGAACGTCTGGGGGCTCGGTTGGCCCACGCGCAGCGGGCTGCGCTGGCGCGAGCCGTAGGCGCTGTACAGGAGCACGCCCAGGCAGACGGCGGCCACCAGCGTCAGCAGCCAGAAACGCCTGACGGGCGGGCGGTGCGTCCGCCTAAGTGTGCTGCTCATAGGCGAGAACGATCTGCGCCACCAGCGGGTGGCGTACGACGTCGGCCTTGCTGAACGCCTGGAACGAGATCCCCTCGATGCCCTGCAGGATCGACTGAGCTACCTGGAGGCCGCTCTGGGCGCCGCCGGGCAGGTCGGTCTGGGTGGTGTCGCCGGTGACGACGACGCGGCTGTTGAACCCCATGCGCGTCAGGAACATCTTCATCTGTTCCGGCGTGGTGTTCTGCGCCTCGTCGAGGATGATGAAGGCGTCGTTGAGCGTGC
>CAZVCT010000195.1:0-2105 GCA_964625655.1 uncultured bacterium | reverse complement strand
CAGCAACGAGCAGGCGTGGAAGACCGTGGTGCAGCAGATCGAGGACACGGGCGCCGACGGCATCGAGCTGAACTACGGCTGCCCGCACGGCATGAGCGAGCGCGGCATGGGCGCCGCCGTGGGGCAGGTGCCCGAGTACTGCGAGATGATCACGGGCTGGGTGACGAGCGCCGCCAGCATCCCGGTCATCGTGAAGCTGACGCCCAACGTCACGGACATCATCCCGCCCGCCCACGCCGCGCTCAACGCCGGCGCCGACGGCATCTCGCTCATCAACACCATCAACTCGATCGCGGGCGTCGACCTCGACAACTTCGAGCTCCGCCCGAACGTCGGCGGCAAGGGCAGCCACGGCGGCTACGCCGGCCCGGCCGTGCGGCCCATCGCGCTGCACATGCTGTCGCAGATCGCCTCCGACCCGAAGTACCAGCAGCGCCCCGTGCCCATCTCGGGCATGGGCGGCGTCGAAACATGGCGCGACGCCGCCGAGTTCCACCTCCTGGGCGCCACGAGCATCCAGGTCTGCACGGCCGTCATGCATTACGGCTTCCGGCTCGTCCACGAGCTGACCACGGGCCTCTCCAACTGGCTCGACGAGAAGGGCGCCCGGCAGGTCGACGAGGTCGTGGGCGCCTCCGTCGAGCGCATCACCGTCTTCGGCGACTTCGACCTCTCGTTCCGCAGCGTGGCCGTCATCGACGAGAGCAAGTGCATCCAGTGCAACCTCTGCTACGTCGCCTGCGACGAGGGCGCGCACCAGTGCATCGACCTGACGGCCGACGGCCTGCGCATCGACCCCGAGACGTACGACGGCACCGTCACCCTGCAGCCGGTGGTTCGCGAGGACGACTGCGTCGGCTGCGACCTCTGCAGCCTCGTGTGCCCCGTCGAGAACTGCATCACCATGGTCGAGCGGCCGCCCAAGATCCCGTCCGTCACCTGGAACGAGCTCGTCCGCACCCGCCCCGAGGTGACCACCGACTGGGACGCGATGGTGGCGTACCGCAAGGAAGTCGGCATCGAGATCCACTGACGCAGCGGCCCTGCGGCGGGCCGGCGCGCCCACCGCGGGGCCGATCGACGACACCCTCTGACGCCGCGCGGGCGCCACCGCCCCGCCGTCACGGAAGGAGCAACGTGAGCCTGCTCATCAGGAACGGCGAGATAGTCAACGCCGGCAGCCGCCAGGTGGCCGACGTCCTCGTGGAAGGGGAGACCATCTCCCGCATCGGCCGGAACCTCGAGGCGCCTCCGGGCGCCGAGGTCATCGACGCCACGGGCAAGTACGTCTTCCCCGGCTTCATCGACCCGCACGTGCACATCCACCTGCCGTTCATGGGCACGGTCACGAAGGACACGCACGCCACCGGCAGCCAGGCGGCGCTCGTGGGCGGCACCACCACCTACATCGAGATGCTCGCGCCCTCGCGGCACGAGGACCTGCTGGAGGGGTGGCGCAAGTGGAACGAGCTGGCCGCGGGCAGCAGCGCCTGCGACTACACCTTCCACATCGGCGTCACGAAGTTCGACGACGCCACCGAGGCCGCCCTGCGCCAGCTCGTGGCCGAGGGGATGACCTCGTTCAAGGTGTTCCTCTCGTACAAGGGCTTCTTCGGCGTCAACGACGAGGAGCTGTTCCGCACCCTCACCCTGGCCCGCGAGCTGGGCGTGACGGTGGCGGCGCACTGCGAGAACGACGAGATCGTGGCGCAGCTGCAGCAGCGCCTGCTGGCCGAAGGGAAGGGCGGCCCCGAATGGCACGAGCCCAGCCGCCCCGAGCGCGTCGAGGCCGACGGCACCGGCCACTTCGCCGCCTTCGTCGAGCTGACGGGCGCCAAGGGCTACGTGGTGCACCTGAGCTGCGAGCCGGCGCTCGAGGCGGCCCTGGCCGCCAAGCAGCGCGGCGTCGACCTGGCCATCGAGGTGGTGGTGCCGCACCTGATCCTCGACAAGACGTACGCCGAGCGCCCCGACTTCGAGGGCGCCAAGTACGTCATGTCGCCGCCCCTGCGCGAAGGGCGCAACCAGAAGCCGCTCTGGGACGCGCTGGTGGCGGGCATGATCGACACCGTCGCCACCGACCACGCCCCCTTCGACTTCAAGGG
>CAZVCT010000194.1:0-2128 GCA_964625655.1 uncultured bacterium | reverse complement strand
CGAGGAGCTGCTCGAGCGCACCGACCTGCCCCTGCTCGTCACCTGAGGCGATCGGTCGTCACTCGATGCGCTGCGAGGCCCGGGCGCGGCGCCCAGGCCTCTCGCGGCGCCTCAGCCCCCCGTCACCTCGAACGCGCCGATGTCGCAGCGGCCGTCCGCCGAACCGTTGCCGGGGCGCGGCGAGCCGCGTTGGTCGGTGGTAAGGGGCGCGCCTGCCAGGTCGGTGCAGAAGGCCGGAGGCACGTGGTCCACGGCCGGGCTGCTCGGGTCGGCGAACGCCAGCACCTGTGGCCGGCTCGAGCCGTGGGCGCCCGGCGTGTCGTCGAGGCCCGAGAGGGTGTTGACGCGATCGTTGCCTTGGGGCGCGAAGCCCGCGTCGCTGTCGTCACCCAGCAGGTTGTGGCCGGCGGAGATGACGATGCCGTCCCGGCGGAAGATGTCGGGTCCGTCGGAGCCGGCGCTGTTCTCGGCGACGATGGTGGCGCCCAACTCCACCTGACGGTAGGCGTAGATCCCGCCGCCGTCCACCGCGCTCACGTTCCACGCGACGGTGCTGAAACGCAGTTCGGCGGAGGCATTGCCGCCGGCCGACGAGAAGATCCCTCCGCCGTTCCCGGCCCGGTTGCCGGCGATGGTGCTGTTGAGGAACGTGGCCGGGCCGTTGGTGAAGATGCCGCCGCCGCTGCCGCTGGCGACGTTCTCGTAGAAGAGCGACCCGGTGACGGCGAGGGAGCCGGCGCTCGTAACATGTACTCCGCCACCGGCGGCGGCCTGGTTGCCGCTGATGGTGCTCGCGTCCACGCTGAGGTCGCCCTCGCTGTTGACGCCGCCGCCCCAACGGTCGGCCACGTTGGCGATCAGGAAGCTGCCGTCGAGATCGAGCTCGGCGCCCGCCTCGATGAAGATGCCGCCGCCCTCGCTGGCCGTATTGCCTTCGACGGTGCTGCCCACGATCCGGGCGGTGGCGCCATCCTGGACGTAGACCCCGCCTCCGTTCGCTGCGAGGTTGCCCTCGACGGTGCTATCCACGACCTCGAGCGCGCCGCCCGCCACGAAGATCCCGCCGCCGTCCTCGGCCGCGTTGCCGGTCACGTTGCTGTTGCTGAGGGTGAGCGTGCCCAGGGTGCTGTAGAGGCCGCCGCCCCGCGCGATCTGCCAGCCGTCGACGGGGTCGTACGTGCCGTTGCCGCTCACCTCGCTGTCGGCTACCACCAGGTTGCCCATGTTGAAGATGGCGTGGTCGGCCGAACCGGTGAACTTCAGCGAGCCGAGGGTGACGCTGAGAGTGTCCTTCACGGCCACCAGGCCACTGCTGACGCCGCCGCCGTTCAGCTCCACCAGCGGCGCTCCGCCGTCGTCGACGGGGCCGCGGACCTCGAGCGATTGGCCGAAGGTGATGGGCGAGAGCAGAGTGATGGAGGTGGGCGTGCCGAACACGTCTGGGTCGAAGCCGATGACGGTTGGGCCTGCGGCCGAGGTTGGCACGGTACCTACCAGCTCGCGCAGCGTGCCTGTACCGGCGTCCGCGGCGCTCGTGACCAGGGCGCGGACCGTGGCCCTTATCTCGAGCGTGGCGGTCTCGATCCCGCGCTCAGGAGTCTCCTCGGCGGTGGTGGCTGTGATGGTGACGCTCACCTCGCGGCCCAGGTCGGCGGCGGTCACCGCGTTGGTGGCTTCGAACACGAGGCGTGCCGGCAGGTCTGCGCGGCCGACGCTCGCCTCGGAGGCGGCGAGGCTGACGCCGGTGGGCAGGGCGGCGGCGTCGACGCTGAGCTCGACGGCGCCTTCGTAGCCGGCCGGCCAGGTGAGCTCGAGGTCGAGCGTGCGGCTACCGGCGAACGGCACGCTGACGCTGGCTGGGGCGTCGGCCGGCTGGCCGGAGACATGCAGCGCGAGGCGCGCAGGCTCCGGCGTGACGGCGGGATTCCCGCAGGCGGCCAGAAGCAGCAACGTCAACAGCAGCGAGAGCGGTGTGCGTGCGAGGAGGCGCTTGCGAGGTTGCGTGGTGGACATGCTTGCCTTCTTCCTTGTGCACGCCCCGCGCTTCGCGCCTACGATCTTCGAAGGTCACGGAGCCGCGGCACGTCAGCGGGGGTGAGGTTCCTTCGCACTGTTCTCGTCCGGCCGT
>CAZVCT010000193.1:0-2157 GCA_964625655.1 uncultured bacterium | reverse complement strand
TACCAGCGGTAGTAGTTGCCTATTGTTTTCTTATAGAATCGCGTCTACGACAGCATTTCTCTCAACGCTCGACAAGAGCCTTATCGGGTCGGTTTCTGAATTGTTTTCTTTTCTGGCGCTTAGTTTTCTTCTCGGCACCGAGGCGCCACGAGCCAAGTCTATGTTGACGCCTCGTGATGAGGGCACAGTAGGCGCTGAGAAGAAGATCCGGCTCACCGCTCCATGGAAGCACGAGCAACCTTATCGCCGCAGAGTCTCCGAGAAATCTCCGCGCCCGTCCGTCGTCCTTCCATCCTGCGCGGGCCGATGTAACGCTCAGTTGCGAGACATTTTTGCTAGTAGGAGACCCCGCCACCAGATGCTCGGCACGCAAGCAGCAGTCGATCCGGCGGTCGCGGACTGCTAGCTCACCACCCGGCCATCGGCCAACACGATCCGCCTCCGCGCCCGCGCTGCCACCTCCGCGTCGTGCGTGATCATCACCACCGTCACGCCCTCGGCGTTGGCGCGCTCGAACAACGCCAGCACCTCATCACGCGACTTCGAGTCCAGGTTCCCGGTCGGCTCGTCCGCCAGCAGCAGACGGGGCCTCCCCACCAGCGCCCGGGCGATCGCCACGCGCTGCTCCTGACCCCCCGACAGCTCACGCGGCAGGTGCTCGGCGTGCTCCAGCATCCCCACCGACTCCAGCGCCGCCAACGCCCGCTCGCGCCGCTCCGCCGCGCTCACGCGCCTGCCCGCCGGCGCATACGTCAGCGGCAACGCCACGTTACGCCAGGCGCTCAGGTGCAGCAGTAGATGGAAAGACTGGAACACGAAGCCGATGAACTCGTTGCGCGCCGCCGACGCCGCCCGGTCCGAGAGCGCCGCCACGTCGCGCCCTGCCAGGCGGTACACGCCCGACGTGGGCCGGTCCAGCATGCCCAAGAGGCTCAGGAGCGTCGACTTGCCCGAGCCCGATGGGCCGGTGATGGCCACGTACTCGCCCTCGCGGATCTCGATGTCAGCGTCCAGCAGCGCCCTCACCTCGCGCGCGCCCTTGCGGTGCACGCGCGACAGATCCTGCGCCTCCAGCAAGGGTGCGCTGGCAACCGAACGACTACCTGGTGCAACCCCTTCGGCCCCGGCTCTGCTCTCGATCATCCCTACGCCCATCGTTAGAACAACCCCCTATGCATCAAGGTCTCCACCATCGTCTCCCGGCCTAACGGGTTGCTAAGCGCGATGCCGAAGTGCCCCACCGCCCGCCCGGCATCATCGAACAACACCAGAACCGTGCCGCTGCCTGTAGCGAAGTCGCGCACCCACGCAGGCAAGCCGGCCTGAAACGCCGGATCCACGCTCACGCCCAACTCCGCCAGCATCGCCTCATGCTCCTCGCGCGTCACGTACACGCTCGTATCTTCGTTCACTGTCTCGACCGCCACCACGTGCAACGGAATCGGCACGTTGGCGAGCGCCAGCAGCTCGCGCGCCGAGTCGATGGCCACTCCGAGCGGCACATGCTCGGTGACAGCGTTAGGCAGAAGCACCGCGAACCAACCTTCAAGCCCCAACGACGCTCGCGTTTCGGCCGGCACCACGTACTCGTCCGGCATGCCCAAGGCACCATGGAGGCAATCACGCGTGAAGCGACCCACCGTCGCGTCGGTCGGCTCGCGACTACCCCGGTAAGCCCACGACCGAGCCCAGCCGCGCACCGTCTCACCGTCCACGCACAGGTACAGGACCACACCACTGAGCGTCTCCCGCCCGTACATGAAGCTGCGGGGCACCGTCAACTCAGCCACCTTGCTGTCATGATCCCAAACCAGCCGGAAACCGTCCGGCTCCAGCAGCCAGTCGTACCCTTGCGCCTCGAGCTCCTCGGGGGTGGTGGGAAAGAACGACCCCCGCGCCTCCCGTTCCGGCAGCCGACCCCACGGCGCCGCCACGAACACCTGCGCCTCCCCACCCGCCTCGCGCGCTGCACGGCCGATGACCTCCATAGCGCCACGCGCCATCGGCGACACTTGCGGGTTCATCGAGTCAAGCGAGAACACCGACACCACCACCGCACCCGCCCCCTCAGTCAAAGCGCCCAGATCCCCGAGCGCCGAATGCAACGCCGAACGATCCGTCACCGCGCCGTAATGCGCATCACTAAGGTTCAGCCAC
>CAZVCT010000192.1:0-2174 GCA_964625655.1 uncultured bacterium | reverse complement strand
GCTACGTCTTCGAGGAGCTGCGCAAGCGCGGCCTCTCGGTGGGTGGCGAGCAGTCGGGCCACGTCCTCTTCCTAGACAAGGCGCCCACGGGCGACGGCATGCTCACGGCCCTGATAGCCCTGGCTGCCGTGCGCAAGTCCGGGCGCTCGCTGGAGGAGTGGGTGGACGAGATCCCCGTCTACCCGCAGCTGCTGGTGAACGTGCCGGTGGCGCTCGAGCTGCGCGACCACCTCGCCGCCGCCGAGGGCGTGCAGGCCGCGGTGGCCGAGGCCGAGGCCGAGCTGGGCGCCACGGGCCGCGTGCTGCTGCGCCCCAGCGGCACCGAGCCGCTCGTGCGCGTGATGGTGGAGGGCGAACGCGACGAGCAGGTGGCGAGCGTGGCCGAGCGCGTGGCGGCCGCCGTGCGCGCTGCAGCCGAGCCAGTGTCGCAGGTGGCCGGCTGACCCGGCAGAAGACGGCTGGACGCAACGGGCTTCGAGCCGCACGAACAGCGAAGCGAGATACGGCAGGTCGCGGGCCCCTTCGGGTCCGCGATCTTCTTGTGGGACAGATCGCTGGCCGCTCCTCCCAGACGCTCTCATATGGCCTTATGTCACGTCCCGCCGGGCGGACACGCGCTGCGCTCACGCCTTCATAGTCGGCCGATTGCCAGACATCTCATCCTGAGCCGAAACCGTTCTAACGCTAGGGGCGCATCATTCGAGGCGTCGGCGCAAGACGACACCGCCGTAAAAGGAGGTGAGTTCGGATCCGTAGATGCGAGAGCGCCACCGGCGCACCACATCCGAAGATCTCGCGCGCTTCTAGGAAGACCCGGAACCAACAGGACAACGCAACACGAGGAGGAACCGTATGACTTCAGTACGCTCCATGCTAAGCGTCAACAGGCTCCTGATCGGCTTCGTAATCGCCACCCTGTTCACCATCGGCCTGGCCCTGAGCTTCGTGGCCAACGCCCAGGAAGGCGAGACCGGGGGCGACGCAGGCTCCGAGACCGACACGACCACGACGACGGAGACGACGGACACGTCCGCCGACGGGACCGTCTCGCAGATCATGGTGGGCAGCTCGGCCGACTTCGGCGAGTACCTGACGGACGCCGACGGTCGCGCGATGTACATCTTCCTCAACGACACGAACGGCATGAGCAACTGCACGGGCGACTGCCTCGTGAACTGGCCGCCCGTCCTCGTGACCGCCGACACCGACCTGGCGAGCCTGAGCGCCGACCTCGACGCCTCGCTGCTGGGCACCATCGAACGTGAAGACGGCAGCATGCAGCTGACCTACAACGGTTGGCCGCTGTACTACTACGTCGGCGACGCCGGCGCTGGCGACGTCGCCGGCCAGGGCGTGGGCGACGTCTGGTACCTCGTGACCCCGATGGGCACGGGCGCCGGCCTCGAATCGGGTCAGCCTGGCGGTGATGCTGCCCCGTAACCTTCCGAACTAGCGGCTTCGCTCAGCGAGGCCGGAAGAGCGCGGCCACCCTCACAGGTGGCCGCGCTCTCATTCCTCGGCGGACGTCGCCGCCTTCACGCCTGCGCGTCGATGAACCCGATGTTGTAGTACGCCTTGACGGCGTCGGGCTGGCTCTCGCGGTCGAGGATGCAGACCTTGCCGGTCTCGCCTTCGTTCTCGCAGATCGCCAGTCTGCCGAAGTCGGGGAAGTCGTAGCGGACGGCGCCTTCGACGCGCGGCTGCGCGTTGCGCGCCAGCTCGGCGTAACGGCTCTCCAGCTCCGCCATGTCGTCGCCCTCGGCGATGATGCCGCGGCCGTTGCGGATGACGAGGTAGCGCTTGCCCGCACTCCGTTCCGTCCGGGTTCGCTCGGTCTGGGTTCGAACGGTGTCCATGGTCGCCTCCTTCCCACCCGCGGGGCGGGTGCTGTCGACCCGCGCGACGGTGGTCGCCGGCTCGGGCCAGGGTCGCGAACCGGGCAGGCTCTGCGCGCGCCCGTTGGGCGCGGCCGGTTCGCGCTCGCACTGACTAGACGGTAGTCGCGCACGCGCTGTACGGCACCCGAGCGGTCACATCCAACGATCACGCCCGATGACCCCAGGCAACGTTCACGCCCGACGTTCATGCCCAACGAGAAGCGGGGGGCGCCCGGGGGGGGCGGCGCCCCGGCGGGGGGGCCGCCGCACATAGAAAAACCCGCCGGGGGATTCGGG
>CAZVCT010000191.1:0-2215 GCA_964625655.1 uncultured bacterium | reverse complement strand
GGTGCTGCAGCGTGTACTGGTTGAAGTGCTGCCCCTCGTCGGCGAAGTAGAGGCCCAGCATCTCGGACTCGGAACCCGGACCCATCAGCTGGCTCTCGACCTCGGCGCGAGCAGCGTCGCCGCCGAGGCTGACCGACACCGACTCGAGGCGCGCGTCGCGGCCCAGGTGGGCGCGCAGCTTGTTGACGTGCGCCACGTTGCGGCTCCAGTTCTGGAGGCTGACGTAGCGCAGCTTCGCGCCGTCCTTCAGCACGATCTCGGTGGCGGCGTCGAAGAAGAGGCGCTCGTCGAAGGGCTCACTGGTGAACTCGTCGACGAAGGTGACGCGCGCGTTCACGTCGACGACGATGAGCGTGCGGCCCAGGCCGATGCCGCCCGAGTCGGCGGTCGTGAAGGCGCCCAGCGGCAGCTCGACCTCGACGTCACGCGGCACGTAGACGAAGGTGCCGTTCTCCCACAGCGCCGAGTTGAGCGCCGTGTACTTCGTCTGGGTGGCGTTGACGACGCTGTAGAGGTGCTCGCGCACCAGGTCCTCGTGCTGGGCGATGGCGGTGCGCAGATCCGTGAAGACGACGCCGTCCTCCTTGATCTTCGCCTCGTGCAGCACGACCTTGTTCCCTTTGTGCACGAGCACGCCTTCGGCGTCCGAGTCGGCGATGCGCATGCGGATGCGCTCCGAGATCGACTCGTCCTTGGGCGCGCCGGCCAGCTCGAGGCCCTTGATGTCGAAGCGCTTCAGGTCGGTGTAGCGCCACTCCTCGGTCTTCTCGGTCGGGAACGGCATGTTCTCGTAGCTGCGCATGGCAGCCTCGCGCTCGGTGCGCAGCCACTCGGGTTCCGAGTAGCGCTCCGAGATGGCGGCCGCGGCGGCCGCCGTCACGTTGGCGTTGTCGGTGAGCGTCGCCACTCAGCCCACGCTCCCTTCCATCTCGAGCTCGATCAGGCGGTTCAGTTCCACCGCGTACTCGAGAGGAAGCTCCTTGGCGACGGGGTCGAGGAAGCCGCGCACGATCAGCGCCATCGCCTCCTCCGCGCCGAGGCCGCGGGTCATGAGGTAGAAGATCTGCTCGTCGTCGAGCTTGGAGACGGTGGCCTCGTGGCCGACGTGCGCCGTCTTCTCGTTGATCTCGATGTAGGGGAAGGTGTCGGTGCGGGCCGTCTCGTCGAGCAGGAGCGCGTCGCACTCGACGTTCGAGCGTGCGCCCGTGGCGCCCTCGTGGATCTGCACGAGGCCGCGGTAGCTGGAGCGGCCGCCCGTCTTAGAGATCGACTTGCTGACGACGCTGCTCGTGGTGTGGGGAGCCGCGTGGATCACCTTGGCGCCGGCGTCCTGGTGCTGGCCGTCGGTGGCGAAGGCGATGGAGAGGACCTCGCCGTGGGCGCGCTCGCCCACCAGGTAGGTGCTCGGGTACTTCATCGTCACCTTCGAGCCGAGGTTGCCGTCGAGCCAGCCCATGGAGGCGTCCTTCTCGACGATGGCGCGCTGCGTGACGAGGTTGTAGACGTTGTGCGACCAGTTCTGGATGGTCGAGTAGCGGACGTCGGAGCCCTCCTGGCAGAGGATCTCGATGACGCCCGAGTGGAACGAGTTCGTCGTGTAGGCGGGCGCCGTGCAGCCCTCGATGTAGTGGAACTTCGAGCCGGGCGCGCCGATGATCAGGGTGCGCTCGAACTGCCCGATGTTCTGGGCGTTCAACAGGAAGTACGCCTGCAGCGGCACGTCGACGTGGACCCCTTCGGGCACGTAGACGAACGAGCCGCCCGACCAGACCGCGCTGTTGACCGCCGCGAAGTAGTTGTCCTCGGGCGGAACGACGGTGGCGAAGTACTCCTTGAAGAGCTCGGGGTGCTCCTTGAGGCCGGTGTCGGTGTCCAGGAAGATGACGCCGAGCTTCTCCCACTCCTCCTTGAGCTTGTGGTAGACCATCTCGGACTCGTACTGGGCGCCCACGCCCGCCAGGGCGCGCTGCTCGGCCTCGGGCACGCCGAGCCGTTCGTACGTGCGGCGCACCTCTTCGGGGATGTCGTCCCAGCTGCCGGCCGTGCCCTGCTTCTCGTTCGGACGGACGTAGAAGAAGATGTCCTCGAAGGTCAGGTCGTCGAGGTTGGGGCCCCACTTCGGGCGGCCCTTCTTCTCGGCGATGTCGTAGGCGCGCAGGCGGAAGTCGAGCATCCACTGCGGCTCGCCCTTGTAGTAGCTGATCTGCTCGACGAC
>CAZVCT010000190.1:0-2235 GCA_964625655.1 uncultured bacterium | reverse complement strand
TCCGGTGCGGTGACGCGACCCCTGTCGATGATGTATAGACAACTATACGAATGCCGTTCCCGGACCCCTGGACGCGCTCGGCCGCGTTGGAGTACAACGCTGCGCCGTTCGCTGAACGGGAAGTTCACGGATGGCGCTGCAGGGTAGGCGTAGACTGCTAACTCTGACGAGGCCGGATGCCTACATGACCTTCCCCGACACCGCTACCTCCCTCCGTGGTCGCTTCGACCCTTCCGGTCGACAGCGGGTGAGCCCATGCTGCTGACCGCCGTCGGGGGCCTCGCGCTCTTCCTCCTGGGCATAAACAAGATCTCGGATGCGCTGCAGGAGCTGGCCGGTCCGTCGGCGCGCCGCCTGATGGCGGCTGCCACCCGCTCGCCTTTCCACGGCCTGCTGACCGGCACGGCGGTCGCGGCCGCCACCCAGAGCGGCACCGCCACCTCCGTGACCGCGCTGGGGCTGGTGGGCACCGGACTGGTGGGTGTGCCGGCCGGGATCGCGCTCCTGCTGGGCGCCAAACTCGGCGCAACGCTCGCCATCCAGCTGGCCGCCTTCAGCCTCGGCGACCACGCCTGGGCGCTTATCGGCGTCGGCTTCTTCGCGTCGCTCTGGCGGCGCACGCGCGCGCCGGGAGCGCTGCTGCTGGGTGCCGGCCTGCTGTTCCTGGGCCTGGACGTCACCGTCGACTCGATGACGGGCCTCGCCGAAGGCGAGCTCTTCGGCCTGCTCATAGATTCCGCCGAGCGCCAGCCGCTGGCGGTGCTGGCGCTGGGGCTCCTGCTGGGCGCCCTGCTGTCGAGCTCGAACGCCGCGACGGCCGTGGGGCTGGGCCTCTACCTGGCGGGCGCCATCTCGCTGCCCACCGCCATCGCCCTGACCGCCGGCGGCAACGCGGGCAGCGCCCTGATGCCGCTGCTCGTCTCGCGCACCTTCGACACGAACGCGCAGCGCACCGCCCTCATGCAGCTGCTGTTCACGTCCGCTGGGGCGGTCGCCGCCGTCCTGCTGCTGGGGCCGGCCGCGGAAGGCATCGAGGCGGTGGGCGGCGGCCCAGCGCGCGAGGTGGCGAACGCCCACACGTTCTTCAACCTCGGCGTGGCGCTGCTGGGCACCCTGTTCGCGGGCCCACTGGCGCGCCTGAGCGGCCAGCTCGTGCCCCGCGCCGACGACGACGCGGCGCCGAAGTACCTGCGCAGCGAGGCGCTCGAAGACGAGCGGCTGGCCGTGGCGCTCGCGCTGCGCGAGACCGTGCGGATGAGCGACCAGGTGGCCGTGATGATGGAACTGGCCGTGAGCAACCTCGACACGGGCCGCTGGGACCCCGAACCGATCCGCGCCCGCGAATCGAAGCTCGACCGCCTGACGCACGATGTAGTCGACTACCTGGCGCGGCTGCGCCGCGAGCACGGCGACGGCGAGGCGTCGGCGAACCTGCTGCTGATCGCCACGGAGCTCGAGCACGTGGGCGACCAGATCAGGCGCCTGGGCCGCCGCGAGGAGAAGCTGCGCACCGAGGGGCTCGAGTTCAGCAAGGCGGGCCGCGCCGAGCTGACCGAGACGAGCGAGAAGCTGCTGAAGCGCATGCGCACCGCCTTCACGGCGCTGGCGACGGGCGACGTCGGCATGGCTCGCACGGTGCTGGAGGGCCGCCCGGCCTTCGACGGGCTGGTCGCTGGCATGCGGGTGACGCACCTGCAACGCCTCGAGGCGCAGCTGCCCGAGTCGCGCGCCTCCAGCTCGCACCACCTCGAGGTGCTGACGCTGCTGCGCGACGTGGACGCCAGCGTGACGCGCGTGGCGGGCTGGGTCGAGCAGCTCGAAGCCGCCGATAAGTCGGAGGGCGCCGACGAGTCGGAGGGTGCCAACAAGTCGGAGGGCGCCGACGAGCCCGAGGGCGCCGACGAGCCGGCGGCCGCTGGGTAAGGGCAAGTGCACCCGGTGGCCGGATCCTGCACACCCGATTCCGCGAACGGGCCCTAATCTACGGACATCGATCCGGAGGTGGTCCCATGAACGACTTGAACCGCGATCAGCACGACGACGACCAGCAGAAGAAGCCGCGCAGGACCGGCTACGCCGACGCGCCGGCAAGCGCGCCGGAAGTACGGCAGGAGAACGTCATCCCTCCCGATGTCCCCAAGACGCGGGAAGAGGGCTTGGACCGCGAGCAGGTCGAGGAAGAGCTGGACCAGGGCATCGACGAGAGCTTCCCGGCCTCCGACCCGCCCTCGATCG
>CAZVCT010000189.1:0-2404 GCA_964625655.1 uncultured bacterium | reverse complement strand
GTGAACTCGAGCTCGTGCTCGAAGCGCTCGGTGTCGTCCCAGGCGAAGCCGGCGCGGGCTGCGTCGGCGGCTTCGAACGGTGTGCGGCGTTGGCGCGAGGGTGACGGGAAGCGGCGCAGGTGCTCCTCGTGCCAGCGCGCGAAGTCGGGGTTGCCGTTCATCTCGCCGGCGAAGAAGTGGTCGTAGATGATCAGGTGGCCGTGCGGGGCCAGCACGCGGCATGCCTCGGCCAGGAACGCTTCGCGCTCCAGCCAGTGGAAGACGGAGGCGAGCGTCAGCATGTCGCAGGAGCCGTCCTGTAGCGGGAGCTCCTCGGCGCGGGCGACGGCGTAGGTGACGCGCTCGTGCGGCGCAGCGGCGGCCAGCATCTCGGCGCTAGGGTCGAAGGCCGACACACGTTCGGCGATCGCCGCCAGGGCGACGCTCGAGAGGCCGGTGCCGCAGCCGGCGTCCACGGCGTGGCGCAGGGGAGCCGCCAGGTTCAGGCGTTCGGTGAGGCGCTCCATTACCAGCGGATGGTAGTAGGGCCGGCCGGCGGCGTAGCGCTCGGCGGCGTCGAACTGGAACGGGTTGGCGTCGGTCAGCATCTCATCGCGTCCCAACGAGCACGTAGCCGAAGTTCGCGGTCGCGGAGAGTTCGAGCATGGTCGATTGTACGCGCCCATCGACTGCGCCTCGGAAGCGGCCTCATCGGGAGGCGGAGCACGCTGCCGGTAGCGACGGATATCCGCTACCATCGGGGCACCCAACCCGAACAAGTGCCGCGCAACCCCGGTTGCCGCGTGCTGCAGGAGGCAACCGCAGAGTGCGAACACCCTATAGGCCGCTGTCGCTCACCCAAGTCTCTCGTAGTCGCTTGCTGGCCCTTGCGTTCCTGGTCTTCTACTGTGCGCTCGGCGCGCCGGCAGCAGCCCAGCGCATGGCGTGGTGGGAGCAGCCGGCCAACAGCGCCTCGTTGACCTACACGCCTGGTCAGCGCGTCCGGTTCCACTTCGAGCGCACTGCCGACTGGGAGGTCGGTGACGGCCAGCGCGGCTTCGCTGGCGTAGTGACCATCCTCAGCGAGGAGTCCGGCACGCTCGTTATCGACCAGGTCGGCTTCGACCTGGGCGCGCACATCACCACTGCCTGGAACGCCGGCGTCGGCCGTGACGAAGAAGGCCGTTACGTGGCGCGGCCCGCTATCTGGAACTCCACCCTCGAGCCCGGGCAGGCGCGCAGCTTCGGCTTCACCGGAACCTACGAGGGCGCGTTCGCCCAGCCGTCCAACTTCGGCATGGCAGGCAGGGTCACGGTCGCGCAACCTGCGCCACCGCCGATCGCGCCTGATTGCCCCCTCGCCACGGCCGTCACCGTCAAGGCCACCTGGAGCGCCGAGAACGGCGGTCACGGTTTCCTGGCCGAGGTCTACGTGACGAACGTAGGTCCGCAGCCCTCCTCGTGGCTGGTGGCGCTCGACACTCCCGCGCGCGTGGATGCCGCCTCGAACGCCGCCTACCTGAGGCTCTTGGCCGACGAAGACCGCTACCTGTTCGCTCCGGAGGCGTGGAACGCCGTGATCGAGCCCGGGTCGACGGTCAGCTTCGGCATCACCGGCGGCCATGCGAGCCAGGATGTGTCGGCCGCTGTTATTGCCTGCCCGGACCTGCAGCTCGACGACCCGTACCGGGCGACTTACGTGCGGGAGTGGCTCGCCCTGAGCGCCGAGAGGCGGAGGGACGTAGCCGCTGGGCGCCTGGTTTGGAACGGGTCGAACTTCTTGGTGCCGCCGCCGGATCCGCGCCCGCCAGGAAGCCGCTAGCTCGAGGTGCGGCTCAGGCTCTAGCTGAACGGCGCCCCTTCCAGAATCAGCTCGGCCGGGGTTGGGGCCAGGTCGGACGGGCTTCGTCCCGGGTTGGCGTTCAGGAACGCCTCGACCAGACGGAAGCCCAGCGCGTAACCGGCGTGGTACGGCGGGCCCTCGGCCGAAGTGTTGAAGAACCAGTACGCGTGGTCGTAGCCCACCTCCCACAGAGCCGGATGAGCAAGCTCCCAAACCTCACACAGGCCGGCTTCGTCCAGGGCCCGGCTCCAGGCGTAGCGTTGCGAGCCTGGGTGGACCTGGAGGTCGAAGTGGTCGGCCAGACCTTCGGACACCAGCGCCTCTCCGAGCGAGCGGCCGTAGCCGGGCCCGCGCCACCTGGCGCAGTGATGCAGCTCGTGCGCGAGGGTGCGGGCCAGATGCTCCTCTAGGACGCCCGGAAAGCCGGGGTTCTCCGGGTCCAGCGAGACGTGCACCAGGTGAGCGCTCGGGCAGAACCCTCCGACGCCTAACTCGGGGATGGTTGCGAACGGGTTGCGCTGAACCACCACGTCCACGTCGCCGATCGGCAGGTGTCGCTGGATGCGCTCGACCGCCGCGTTG
>CAZVCT010000188.1:0-2404 GCA_964625655.1 uncultured bacterium | reverse complement strand
GGAGCCTGCGCTACACTCCTGGCAGATGACCCAGTGGGCCTGGATCCTAGTCGCCTTCGTGGCAGGCGCGCTCGTCGGCGCCGGCGCCAGCTGGTGGTTCCGGCGGCAACGCCCCAACGAGGTGCGCCTCCGGCGGCTGCACAGCGTGCTCGACCGCTTCAACGGCGAGGTGGCGCAGCACTTCGAGGAGTCGGCCGAGCTCATCACGCGCCTGCGCACCGACGTCGAGCACCTCTACCAGCACCTCGAGAGCGGCGCGGCCAGCCTGACCACCGAGGAAGCGGTGCAGAACCGCCTGCGGCAGCTCGAGCAGGACGATGGGAATGGTCGGACCACCGGCCAGCACTGAAGGCCGTCCACGACGACGAAAGCCGCTCTGCAAGCGAAATCTCTCATGTAGCCGGGCCTTCCGACGATGGTAGACTTCCGCCTGAAGTGGCGCGCCTGATCTCCGTTCTCCTGCTCCTCCTGGCTCTGGCTTGCGCCGGCGCCCAGCAACGCCATAACTACCTGGCGGTGGACGGCGTCATCGTCGACGCGGCCGGCCCGTACTACTTCATCGCGCAGGGCGACAGCTCCAACGCCTTCGCCAAGGCGGCGCCCCTGGCCGAAGCGATGGGCCTCGAGGTCGACTACTTCGCCTCCGAGCGCGCCCTCGTCTTCACCGACGGCTTCCGCACCGTCCGCTTCCGCGCCACCGCAGACATCCACGCCGGCCTCGTGAAGGCGCCGGGCGTCGTGACCGTGAACCCGCCCGTGAACGGCGCGTCCACGCTCGACAGCCCCATGGCCCTCCTGGTCGACGGCACCTCGTACGTGGCCATCGCGCCCCTGGTGCGGGCGTTCGAGGGCGACAGCGGCTGGATCGCCGACCGCCGCCTCATCACGATCGACACCCCCATCATCCCGGCCGCACAGCTGGCCAGCGCCGAAGCCCCGTCCAGCACGGCCAGCGGGGCCGCATACACCCTCGCCCGGCCCCGCACGGGCCTCACCGACGGCGTGTCGCGCGTCGCGCTCGACGTCCCGGCCGACGCCAGCTTCCAGGTGGCCGCCGAGGGCTCGACGTTCGTCCTCACCTTCCCCGGCGCCTACGCCCAGACCGCGAACATCCTCGTCGAAGACCCGAACGTGTCGACCGTCTTCGTCAGCAGTGATGGCACCAAGGTGAACGTCGTCGTCAACACCCGCCACGGCCTCGACGCCGCCGGCCGCGGCTTCCGCGTCGGCCAGGTCGACAAGGGCGCCACGCGCACGCTGTACGTCGACTTCGCGCCGGGCCTGGTGGGCGCCGCGGTGGCGGCGCTGGGAACGTCCGTGGCAGCGTCACCTCCGGCCTCCAACCCGACGGCCCCGTCCGCGCCCATCGAGGTGCCCGTGGCCCTGACGACGGTGCCCGAGCAGCGCCAGGTGGTCGTCATCGACGCCGGCCACGGCGGCAAGGACCCGGGCGCCAGCTCGCGCTACGCCACCGAGAAGTGGGTGGTGCTGTCGGTGGCGCTGCGGGTGAAGGAGATGCTGGAGCGCGAGGGCGTCGAGGTCATCCTCACGCGCGGCGACGACACCTTCCTGTCGTTGCAGGAGCGCTCGCTCTTCTCGAGCTCCGACCGCAACGTCTTCGTCTCGATCCACGCCAACGCGGCGGCCAACTCGAGCGCCTACGGCATCGAGACGTTCGTGTTCGGCGAGCCGCTCGAGCCCGGCATGATCGAGCGTGCCATCCGTGAGAACGGTGGCGGCGCCGAGGGCGAGGCGCTGACCGCCGAGGCGCGCCGCGTGGCGTCGGACCTGGTGGGCGACATCCTGCGCGAGGCGCAGATGAACTACTCGCACAGCCTGGCCAGCTCGGTGCAGCGTCACCTGGTGTCGGCCACGGGCGCCCCCGACCGCGGCGTGCGCACGAACCTGTTCTACGTGATCCGCAACGCGCGCATCCCCGCCATCCTGGTCGAGCTGGGCTTCGTCAGCAACCCCGAGGAGGGCCGCAAGCTGGCCACCGAGTCGTACCAGCAGACGCTGGCCCGCGCGCTGGCCGACGGGGTGCTCGAGTTCCTCGGCAACGGCGGCCTGGCGGCGCAGCGCTGAGGAGCCTGCCCGCAGCGCCGCGCGCGCCGGTGGTAGCATTGCCACACTATGAAACCCGTAGACGAGGGCCACGGAGCGAACGGACCGACGCCCGAGGGCGCCGGCAACGGAGCGGGTAACGAGGGCGGCGCGAAGCGCGTGCGCGGCGCCGGCGGGGTGGTGTTCGACCGCCTCGGCCGCGTGCTGGTGCTGAGGCACGCCGACGGCGACTGGGTCTTCCCCAAGGGCCACCCCGAGCCGGGCGAGACGCTGCTGCAGACGGCCCTGCGCGAGGTGCGCGAGGAGGCCGGCGTCGAGGCCACCTGCGAGGACGAAGAGC
>CAZVCT010000187.1:0-2418 GCA_964625655.1 uncultured bacterium | reverse complement strand
CCTGTACGAGAGCGAGGGTTTCGAGCACGAGGGCCGCGAGCGGGGGCAGGTGCGGTTGGCGCCTGGCGAGGGCGATGGTTACCCGGGCGACGGTTACGAGGGCGAGGGTTACGAGGGCGGCGGCTTCGAGGACAACCTGATCATGGGGTTGTGGCTCGCGAAGCGCAGCGCCCAGGCCGAGCGGTAGACTCGGGGCGTGGGAAGCAACTTGGTGGGAAGCAACCTTGTGCCGCCACTGGTGGGCGAGGAGCCGGCGCAGCGCGTCGCGCTCTTCGTGGACACGCAGAACCTCTACTACGCCGCCCGCGACCAGGGCGCCGCCGTCGACTTCGAGACGCTGCTGACCGCCGCCGTGCGGGGCCGCCGCCTGAGCCACGCCACCGCCTACGTCGTGGAGCGCGAGGGCGACAACACGGCCTACGGATTCGTCGGCAAGCTGACGAGCCTGGGCTACCGCGTAAGGCGCCGCAAGGTGCGGGTGCACCGCGCGAGCGACGACGGCGCGCCCGTCATGGAGGGCGACTGGGACATGGGCATCGCCGCCGACATAGTGCGCAGCCTCGAGCACGCCGACGTGGTGGTGCTGGCCAGCGGCGACGGCGACTTCGTGCCGATCCTGGAACTGGCGCAGGAGCGCGGCAAGCGCGTCGAGGTGATGGCGTTCCGCGAGGTGGCGGGCCAAGCGCTGCAGGACATCGCCGACCGGTTCGTGGAGCTGGCCGAGGTGTCGGGCATCTTCCTGGCGGCGCGGGCCGGCGATTGAAACACGCCTGGTAAAAAGCGTCAGGGCTCAGGGCCTTTCCAGCAGCGCGCTCCATGGCAGGTCGAACGCGTTCAGGTACGTGTTGACGGCTCGCAGGTAGGCCTGGTACTCCCGCTCCAAGGCGTCCCTGGTGCGGCCCTCGATGTCGCGTGCCCGTGTCGTTTCCCGGTCCCGTGTCGTTTCGGGGGCCGTCGTCGCCAACTCGAGCCGGGCCACGGCGATGGCGTGCGCCTCGAGGGCGAACTCGACCTCCATCCAAGCATCGTGCACCGCCGCTATCTCGGTTCGCACCCGCTCGTCGAAGCCCGCGTCGTACGCATCGAGGGCGTTGCGCGCGGCGTCGTGGCGCTGCGCGGCTGCCTCCAGTTCCGGGCCCATGGTGGGGTCCAGTTCGAAGGTGGCCGAGAGCCCGATGCTCCAGTCGTGGGTGGCGACGTCGCGGTACCTGACCGACACTTCAGCGGCTGGCCGGCCACCGTCCAGGGCGAGCTCGGCGGTGATGCGCGAGCCCGCGCCCTGGTAGCGGCCGGTGAGGCTCAGGTCCGCCAGGGGACCGAAGGCGGCGCGGCGGTGCTGAGCGGCGGCGAGTTCGAGGCTGCGCAGGAGCAGGAGTCGCTCGTGGGAGGCGGTCGGGTCGGGCGGCGGCAGGGTGGGTGGTCGTATGCCCGAGTCGAACGCGCCATCGGACATGAGGTCGGTTGCGACGCACCCGTTCGGGAGTGCGCCGTCCAACGGCCCTGCTTCGGCGCCTAGTGCTGCCAAATGCGCCCGGGCGGCCTCGACCTCGGCACTGCGCCCGTCGGCGTTGGCTCGTGCGCGCCTCGCCGCCAGCTCCAGCTCGCGCACGTCCAGCAGGACGTCGGGCGCGTCTGGCGCGGCCAGTGCCGCGCTTGTCCGAACGGAGGCCGCCAGCTCCTCGGCTTCTGCCGCGGCGTTCTCGGCTTGAGCCGCGGTGCGCTGGGCTACGCGCAGGCGGCTGAACGTGACCAGCGCTTCGAGGACGTCTGCGCGCAGTTGGGCCGAGTGCCTTCCGTCCGCCAGGTCCAGTGCCTGGCGGGCACGCGCCAGCGCCACCTCGTCGTAGCGGTAGCCGAGGCTGGCGTCCAGCTCCAGTTCTGGCTCCCAGGTAGGGCCGGTGCCCGGGCGCGCCAGGTTCTCGCCTACCTCCAGGCCGCCGCCGAGCGACACCGAGGCCGCCAAGCCAAGCTCGGCCAGGAGCAGCTCTTCCGCGCGCCGCGCGACGTCGGCCGCGCGCGCCTCTGCCGCCTGGGAACGCGCGTTCAGGGCGGCGCGAAGCTCGGGCTCGCAGACGTAGGCGGATGCAGGGTTCAGGGCCGGCGACGCGGGGACGGGCCCCGGCTGGGCGGCGGCCACCTGGAGCGACAGCACCACGATCAGCGGAACTACGATCAGCGGAACTACGACCAGCGGAACGGCGACCAACGGAACGCCGACGAGCGGAACGGTGGCCAGCGGAACGGTGGTCGCTAACCAGTCGGACAAATGCGTTAACCGAACGGATCGCCACCGCGTCGTTTCTCTCGGTTCTTCCGGTTCGTTATCGACCCTCGTGCGGCTCGACCGCGGAACTCGCGGCATACGACCTCCCAGCGCTCGCGTACAGCGAGCTCGCCTGGCATCGGGGGAGGTGGCGC
>CAZVCT010000186.1:0-2423 GCA_964625655.1 uncultured bacterium | reverse complement strand
CCGGGCTCAGGTCCGCCATCTGGGAGATGTCGGCGCCGGCCACGAAGGCCTTCGGGCCCGCTCCGGTGAGCACGACCGCGCGCACGGCGGCGTCCGCGGCGGCGGCTTCGAACGCGTCGTGGAGCGCGTCCAGGGTCGCCGCGTCCAGTGCGTTCAGCTTGTCGGGGCGGTTGACGGTGACGACGCGGACGGCGCCGCGGTCGTCGATCTGCAGCGGTGAATGGCTCATGAGTACCTGGCGGGGATTGGGGCTGGAAGGGAACTTCGCGCGGCCCGGAGCGGTCCCAAGGCCCGTCATCAAGTGACAGTTCAGCGCGTTCGTCGTTATCCTAACGCGTTAGACCGAAGCCGGCCCGCCTCCACGGCAGGCCAGATCCAATCCCGAATCCCTACGGAAGTCTCTGGAGAACCACTGCATGAAGTTGCGCCTTCTGGCCGCCACCGTCGCGGCTCTTACCCTGGCCAGCGGCGCCGTCGCGGCCCAGGACACCTCCACCGAGCAGGGCCAGCTGAGCTACGCGCTTGGCTATGACCTGGGCCGGAACCTCATCGAGAGCGGCGAGCAGGTCAACGTCGAGACCGTCGTCCAGGCCCTGCGTGACGGCTACGCGCGCCGCGATCCCACCGTTCCCGTCGAGCAGCTGCGCTCGGCCGTTGAGAACATGCAGGAGCGGCAGATGGCCCGCGCCCAGCAGGCCTTCAACCCGGCCTCGGCCGAGAACAAGACCAAGAGCGACGCGTTCCTGGCGCAGAACCGCGCCAAGTCCGGCGTGCAGACCACCGAGAGCGGCCTGCAGTACCGGGTGATCGAGAACGGCAGCGGCGCCCGCCCGACGGCCCAGAATCAGGTCCAGGTGCACTACAAGGCCAGCCTGCCCGAAGGCCCGACCTTCATCGACACCACCGCGCCCCGCGAGGGCCAGCAGAGCGGCCCGGTGACCATGCAGGTCGGCGAGATCCCGCTGACCGGCCTGCGCGAGGCCATCGGCCTGATGCAGGCCGGCTCGCGCTGGGAAGTGGTGCTGCCGCCGGACATCGCCTACGGCAACACCCCGCAGTCGCCGATCGGCCCGAACCAGGCGGTGGTGTTCGAAGTCCAGCTGGTCAGCATCAACTGACCGGCGGGCGCTTCCACCGCGCCGCAACGACAGCCGCGCCGGCGCAAGCCGGCGCGGCTTTTTTCTGTCTCTTCCTCCGCCTGGAGTGACATGACCATGCCAATGCCCGCCATCCTCACTCCCTGCACCGGCGTCTGCACGCTGGACGGCGACGGAATCTGCCTGGGCTGCCACCGCACCACCGACGAGATCGCCGGCTGGGGGCTGATGGACGACGACGAGCGCCTGCGCCTGATGGACGTCGTGCTGCCCGCGCGCGAGGCGCTGCGCACGTGAGCCCGGATGCGCGCCTGTCGGACCTGGTCCGCGCGCTGCATCCGCTGGGCGCGCCGCCGCTGGTGGAAGGCTGGAACAGCCACGAGGTCGAGGACCTGCTGCCGCCCCGGCGTGCGCTGCGCCAGGCGTCGGTCCTGGTCGGGCTGGTGCCGCGCGACGACGGCCCACGGGTGCTGCTGACCCGGCGCACCGAGGTGCTGCGGCACCATCCGGGGCAGGTGAGCTTCCCCGGCGGCGGGGTCGAGCCGGGCGACCGGGATGCGCTGGCCGCGGCCCTGCGCGAGGCCCATGAAGAGGTCGGGCTGGCGCCGGCCCAGGCCGAGCCGCTGGGCTGGCTGGACCCGGTACTCACCGTCAGTGGCTACCGGGTGCTGCCCGCGGTGGCGGCGATCGATCCGGCCTTCGTCGCCGTGCCCGATCCCAACGAAGTGGCGGACGTGTTCGAAGTCGAGCTCGGCTTCCTCCTCTCGCCCGGCAACCTGCGCCGCCTGCAGGTCGAATATGGCGGCCGCAGGCGCGAGGTGCTCGAATACCGGGGCGAGCCTGAACTGGTGCCGCACCGCATCTGGGGCGTGACCGCCTCGATCCTGTACAACCTGCGCGAACGGTTGGTCCGCGTCAGGGAGGAGAACGCATGAGTGCCACCTGGTCCACCCTGGTGCAGGCGGAAGAACTTGCGGCCGCCCTCGGCGGCGAAGACCTGGTGGTGGTGGTCGACTGCCGCCACTCGCTCGCCGATCCGGAGGCCGGGGCGGCGGCGTTCGCAGCCGGCCACGTGCCGGGCGCCGTGCACGCGGAGATGGATCGCGACCTGTCGGGAGCCGCCGCGCCCGGGACAGGCGGCGGCCGCCACCCGTGGCCGCAGGTGCACTACTTCCGTGCGCGCCTCGGCGACTGGGGGATTACCCCGCATCACCAGGTGGTGGCCTATGACGGCGGCGACGGCGCGTTCGCGGCGCGGCTGTGGTTCCTGCTGCGCGCGCTGGGGCATGCCAACGTGGCGGTGCTCGACGGCGGCTGGTCGCGATG
>CAZVCT010000185.1:0-2430 GCA_964625655.1 uncultured bacterium | reverse complement strand
CTGGGGCTCGAGTTCGGCGTGCTGCTGTCGGGCGCCATCATCGCCGAGACGATCTTCGCCTGGCCCGGCCTCGGCCGCTACCTCATCAACGGCATCTCGGGCAAGGATTTCCCGGCCGTGCAGGGCGCCGTCATCGCCATCTCGGCCACCTTCGTGCTCGTGAACCTGCTGGTCGACCTGATCTACACCGCCCTCGACCCACGGGTGCAGTACCGATGAGCCGAGGCCTACGGAGCTTCTTCCGCAACCGGCTCGTGGTGCCCGCCATCATCGTGCTGCTGGCGCTGCTCGTGGCGGCGCTCTTCGCGCCGCAGCTGGCCACCCACCAGCCGAACCGCCAGAACTTCACGGCGCTCCTCCAGCCTCCCAGCGCCGAGAACTGGCTGGGCACCGACGAGCTGGGGCGCGACATCTACACCCGCGTCCTGTACGGCGCGCGCATCTCGGTGACGGTGGCGGTGCTGGCGGTGGGCCTCGGCGCCATCGTGGGGGTGAGCATCGGGCTGCTGGCGGGCTACTTCGGCGGCGCGCTCGACAACGGGCTCATGCGCGTAATCGACGTGCTGCTGGCGTTCCCCGGCATCCTGCTGGCCATCCTGATCGCCAGCACCATGGGCGCCGGCCTCGGGGCGATCATCGTGGCGGTCGCGGCGAACTCCGTGCCCACCTTCGCGCGCATCATGCGCGGCTCCGTGCTGAGCGTGCGCAGCCGCGAGTACGTCGAGTCGGCGCGCGCCGCCGGCGCCCGCCACGGCCGGATACTGCTGAAGCACGTCCTGCTGAACAGCTTCAGCCCCGTCCTCGTCTACGCCACCCTGCTGATGGGCAGCGCCATCCTCACGGCCGCCGCGCTTAGCTTCCTGGGCGTGGGCATCTCGCCGCCCACCGCCGAGTGGGGGGCGATGATCAGCGCCGGCCGCAACTTCATGCGTCAGGCGCCCCACATCATCCTCGGACCCGGCGTGGCGATCTTCCTGACCGTCCTCGCCTTCAACATCCTGGGCGACGCCCTCCGGGACGCCCTCGCCCCCAAACGCTGACAGTTTCGAAGGAGACGCGATGCCTGGAACCGTGAACCTCGGAGACAAGCCCGACCTCGGGCCGTTCCTGACAGCCCGCCAAGCGCGCCTGGCCGAGCGCCTGGAGCGCCTCGGAGCCGACGCCTTCCTGACGTTCCACCCCGCCAACCGCCGCTACCTGACGGGCTTCACCGGCTCGGCGGGCTACGCGCTCGTGACACGCGAGGGCACCGAGCTCTTCACCGACTGGCGCTACGTAGACCAGGCGGCCGCCGAGTGCCCCGGCGTAGAGGTGAACCTGCTGGGCGGCGACCGGCGGCTCTGGGAACCGCTGGGGCAGCGCCTGAAGGCGCACGGCGCGGCGCGGCTGGCGTTCGAGTCCGCCCACGTCAGCCACGCCTTCGCGCAGGAGGCGACCGCCGAGCTCGACGCCGCCTGGGTGCCGACCACCAAGGTAGTGGAGGAGCTGCGCGCCGTGAAGGACGACTACGAGGTGTCGCGGATGCGCGCGAGCCTCGCCGTCAGCGAGGCGGCGTTCGAGCAGGTCCTGCCGCTCGTGCGCCCGGGCGTCACCGAGCACGAGCTGGCGGTGGAGCTGCGCCACCGCATCGAGCTCCTAGGCGCCAACAACCAGCCGAACCTGCCCATCCTGGCGTCGGGCTGGCGCGCCGCCCTGCCGCACGGCCGCGCGAGCAGCAAGGCGATCGAGCGGGGCGAGTTCGTGCTGTTCGACTTCGGCGCCGTGCTAGACGGCTACTACTCGGACATGACCCGCACCGTCGTGTGCGGCACGGCCGACGAGAAGCAGCGCGAGATCTACGACCTCGTGAACGGCGCCAACGCCGCAGGCGTCGAACTGATGGGCGCCGGCACGACCGGACGGGCGGTGGACCGCGCGAGCCGGCAGCCCCTGCTGGCGGCCGGCTACGAGGGGCGCGTGCACGGCTACTCCGTCGGGCACGGCCTGGGCTTGGAGATCCACGAGGACCCCTTCATGAGCGAGGGCTACGACCGGCCGCTGGAAGCGGGCATGGTCGTGACCATGGAGCCCGGCATCTACCTGCCCGGCTGGGGCGGCGTGCGCATCGAGGACACGGTGCTGGTGACGGAAGCCGGCCCCGACGTCTTCAACACCTTCACCCACGACCTGATAGAGCTGTGAGCATGGAGTTCAGCCGCACCTACACCACCGTCGACACCCACGCCGCCGGCGAGCCGCTGCGCATCGTGACGGCCGGCGTGCCGCGCATCCCCGGCGCCACCATCCTGGCGAAGCGGCGCTGGGCGCGCGAGAACCTGGACTTCGTGCGGCGCACCCTGATGCTCGAGCCGCGCGGGCACGCCGACATGTACGGCTGCTACGTCACCGAGCCCGTGACGGAGGGCGCCGACCTGGGCGTCATCTTCATGC
>CAZVCT010000184.1:0-2443 GCA_964625655.1 uncultured bacterium | reverse complement strand
AGGATGGCCTTCGTTTCGCGATCCGTGAGGGTGGCCGTACGGTGGGCGCGGGCGTAGTAACGGCCGTGACGAAGTAACCATGGCAGCCCCCAAGATCCGCATCAAGCTGAAGGCGTTCGACCACCGCAGCCTCGACAGCTCGGCGACGAAGATCGTCGAGACCGTCAGGCGCACCGGCGCCACCGTGGCCGGCCCCGTGCCGCTGCCTACCCGCATCCGCCGCTTCTGCGTGCTTCGCAGCCCGTTCACGGACAAGGACAGCCGTGAGCACTTCGAGATCCGCACGCACAACCGGCTCATCGACATCAAGTCGCCAACCAAGAGCACCATCGACTCTCTGATGCACCTCGACCTCCCGACCGGGGTCGACATCGAGATCAAGACCGTCGGAGGCCGGTAAGAGTGAAAGGCATTCTCGGCACCAAGGTGGGCATGACCCAGGTGTGGAAGGACGACCGGCTCGTGCCGGTGACCGTCGTCCTCGCCGGGCCCTGCCCCGTGGTGCAACGCAAAGAACCAGCCAAGGACGGCTACTCGGCCGTCCAGCTCGGCTGGCACGAACTCCAGGAGAAGCGGGTCAACAAGCCGTCGCTCGGTCACTTCAAGCGTGCCGGCGTCGCCCCCCAGCGTCACCTGGTCGAGTTCCGTGATTACACGCCCGAAGAAGACGTCGTGAACGTCGAGATCTTCGCCCCCGGCGAGGTCGTCGATGTAACTGGCACCTCCAAGGGCCGCGGTACGGCCGGCGTCATGAAGCGCTGGAACTTCCGCGGTCTGGGCGCCAGCCACGGCGTCAAGAAGAAGCACCGCTCGCCCGGCTCGATCGGCCAGCGCAAGTTCCCCGGTCGCGTCTACAAGGGCAAGCGCATGGCGGGCCACTACGGCAGCGAGACCGTCACCACCCTGGCTCTCGAGGTGGTCGAGGTCCGCCCCGAAGACAACCTGCTGCTCGTGAAGGGCTCCATCCCGGGCCCGAACGGCGGGGTCGTCGTGGTGCGCGAATCGAAGAGGAAGGTGAGCTGATGCCGGTGACGATCGACGTAGTCGGTAGCGGCCGCAAGGTCACCCTCGACCTGCCCGAACCCAAGGAATCCGTGCTCCACGAGGTCGTGGCCTGGCAGCTCTCGAAGCGCCGCCGCGGCACCGCCGCCACCAAGACGCGTGGCATGGTCACGGGCTCCACCGCCAAGATCTACCCGCAGAAGGGCACCGGCCGCGCTCGCCACGGCTCGCGCAAGGCTCCGATCTTCGTGGGCGGCGGCATCACCTTCGGCCCGCAGCCCCGCTCGTACGCCTACACGCTGCCCAAGCGCGTGCGTCGCCTCGGCCTGCAGATGGCCCTGGCCACCCGCGCCAACGACGGCCGCCTCACGCTCGTCGA
Organism: uncultured bacterium; assembly: GCA_964625655.1. Classification (GTDB taxonomy): domain Bacteria; phylum Deinococcota; class Deinococci; order Deinococcales; family Trueperaceae; genus JAAYYF01. The sequence goes on along the minus strand of CAZVCT010000184.1, from coordinate 1,062 downwards.
CAGCTTCGGCATCGGCGGCAAGACCCGCGAGTTCGTGGCGTGGGCCAAGGAGAACGGCTTCGAAGGCAAGGAGCGCGTGCTGCTGGTGACGGACGACGAGCTCGTGCGTCGCGCCGCCCGCAACCTGCCCTGGGTCGACGTGCTCGCCGGCGCCGGCCTCAACGTCTACGACATCCTGCGCGCCGACCGCGTCATCGCCGACGCCGGGCTGTTCGACGGGCCGGAGGAGAGCGCATGAACCCGCACGACGTCATCCTGGCGCCCGTGCTGAGCGAGAAGGCAGTGGGCGACATGGCCCTCGGCAAGTACTCGTTCTACGTGCACCCGAACGCCAACCGCGTTGCCATCAAGGAAGCCATCGAGACGGTCTTCAACGTCGAGGTCACCAAGATCAACCTGGTGAACGTTCAGGGCAAGGTCAAGCGGCAGGGCCGTTTCGAAGGCCGCCGCTCGGAACGCAAGAAGGTAATCGTCACGCTCAAGGCCGGGCAGCGCATCGAGCAGCTCGAAGGCCTCTCCTAAGGAGGGAGGGATAACCAATGGCAAAACATTATCGTCCGTACACACCCTCCCGCAGGGAGATGACCACCGCCGAGTTCGACGAGATCACGCGGACCACGCCCGAGAAGTCGCTCGTGCGTCCGATGAAGAAGTCGGGTGGCCGCAACCATCACGGCCGGATCACCACCCGCTTCCGTGGCGGGGGCCACAAGCGCCGCTACCGCGTCATCGACTTCCGTCGCCGTGACAAGGAAGGCGTGCCCGCCAAGGTCGCCGCGGTCGAGTACGACCCGAACCGCAGCGCCCGCATCGCCCTGCTGCACTACGCAGACGGCGAGAAGCGCTACATCGTCGCCCCCGACAAGCTCACGGTCGGCACCACCATCGTCAGCGGGCCCGAGTCCGAGCCCGACGTCGGCAACGCCATGCCGCTCCGCTTCATCCCCGTCGGCGCGGTCGTCCACGCCGTCGAGATGATCCCGGGCAAGGGCGCCCAGCTGGCCCGCTCGGCCGGCACCAGCATCCAGATCCAGGGCCGCGACGGCTCGTACGTCACCGTCC
>CAZVCT010000183.1:0-2535 GCA_964625655.1 uncultured bacterium | reverse complement strand
GCCACGGTCTGGGGGCGTTGAAAGCTGGCCATGGCATATTGTATGTTGCATACAATCCTAAGGCAAGGCCATCCGGCGGTCTGGAACGAGGTGCCCCCGCACATGACGGCCCGACACCCATTCGTCCTCCCCTTGGCACCCGCCGCGGTGCGGAAGGAGCAATAGATGTCCCGGAAGCTTCTCGTGAACTCCCTACGGCTAGTCCTGGTGCTGCTGGTGGCCACCACCTCGGTCGCCTTGGCGCGCACCCACCTCAACATCGGCATGCCCGGCGCCACCGGCGCGCCTGCGGACCCGCAGCGCGCGTCGGACATGGGCGCCTACACGGTCGCGCAGATGATCGCCGACACGCTGGTCATGTACGCCGACAACGAGTACGTGCCCGCCCTGGCCGAGCGCTGGGAGACGTCCGAGGACGGCCTCCAGCACACCTTCTACCTGCGTCCGGGCGTCACCTTCCAGAACGGTGAGCCCGTCAACGCCGAAGCCGTGAAGTTCAACTTCGAGCGCATCACGAACCCCGAGGACCCCCTGCACGCCGCCGGTCAGCTGACCGCCGTCACGGGCCTCGAGGCGCTCGACGAGCTCACCTTCCGCCTCACCCTCTCGGCCGTGGACCCCGACTTCATCCTCAAGCTGACCAACGTGTGGATGGTCGCCCCCGGCTCGACCGAGAGCGGCTCCATGCCGGTCGGCAGCGGCCCGTTCAGCATCAGCCGCTACCTCCCCGACCAGCAGATCGACCTCGTCCGCAACGAGGATTACTGGGCCGGCACCCCGCACTTCGAGACCGTCACCATCCGCAACATCCCCGAGCCCGGCACCCTCGTGCTCGAGCTCGAGGCCGGCACCGTCGACCTCATCACCTTCGCGCCCAACAGCCACGTGCAGCGCGTCGCCGACCTGGGCTTCACGCCCATGCTGTTCGGCTCCGTGAACACGGCCGTGCTCGCGATCAACAACGCCACCGTCCCCGACGTCGACCTGCGCCGAGCCATCTGCTACGCCATCGACCGCGACGTCCTGCTCAACAACGTCTACGCGGGCATGGGCCGGCCGCAGACGACCCTCGCGCTGCCCGAAGGGTGGGCGTACAACCCCGACGTTCCCGGCTTCCACTACGAACCCGAGCGCGCCATGGAGATCCTCGAGGCCGCCGGCTACGTGGACACCAACGGCGACGGCATCCGCGAGAAGGACGGCGTGCCCCTCAACCTCGACTTCCAGGCGCGCGCCGACGGCGAGTGGCTGCTGGCCACGCAGGTCATGCAGCAGTTCCTGGGCGACGTGGGCATCGGCACCACCATCACGGCCGCCGATCGCGACACCTACTACGCCAACATCCGCACCGGCGCCTACGACCTCGGCTGGTGGCTCAGCAACGCCCAGCCCGAGCCGCCGATCGTGGAGTACGTCTTCCACTCCGACGACTACTGGAACGTCGTGCAGTTCCACCGCCCCGAAGTGGACGAGCTCGTGACGCTGGGCCGCTCGACGCCCGACCAGGAGACCCGCGCGGAGGGCTACCGCGAGCTGCAGCAGATCTTCTTCGACGAAGCGATCCAGTGCCAGCAGTTCTGGGTGCAGCAGGCCCACCTGATGGATTCCGGCCTCGAAGGGGTCGTCACCACCTCGCGTGGCGCCCTCCTCTACTCCCACCTCTGGCGTTTCGAGTGACGTCGGCTCGGGGGCGGCGCGCGATGCGCCGCCCCCGGCCCTTCCAGCACGACGCTTCCCCTAGGAGATAGATGTTCGGTTACATCGCGAACCGGCTGCTGTACGCGGTCTTCGTGGTGCTGGGCGTGCTGACCCTGGTGTTCCTCGCGATGCACCTGACGCCCGGCGACCCTATCGACATGCTCATCCCCGCCGAGGGCGGGGGCGGCGGGAGCCAGGAGCTGGCAGCGCAGCTCCGCGCCCGCTACGGGCTCGACCAGCCACTTATCGTTCAGTACTACAAGTATGTGACGAACGCCTTCCAGCTCGACCTGGGCAACTCCATCCGGACGGGACGTCCGGTGATCCAGGACCTGGTGCGGCTCTATCCTGCCACCTTCGAACTGACGGTCGCGAGCCTGATCATCGCCACCCTCCTCGGCGGCGCCGCCGGGATACTGGCGGCCCTCAACCGCAACGGCATAGTCGACAACGTCGTCATGACCGGAGCGCTGTTGGGCGTGTCGGTGCCCGGCTTCCTCCTGGGGCTGCTGCTGATGCTCGTCTTCGCCCTCCAGCTTGGCTGGCTGCCCCCCTCGGGGCGCGGCAGCGGCTTCGGCTGGGAGAGCCTGCGCTACCTCATCCTGCCAGCCGCCACCCTGGGCGTGGCCGCCGCGGCCATCATCGCGCGCCTCGTGCGCTCGGCGATGCTCGACGTCCTTAGCGAGGACTACGTGCGCACCGCGCGGGCCAAAGGCTTGCCGCAGCGCGTCGTGGTGATGCGGCACGCCCTGAAGAGCGCCCTGATCCCGATCATCACCGTCCTGGGGCTCGAGTTCGGCGTGCTGCTGTCGGGCGCCATCATCGCCGAGACGATCT
>CAZVCT010000182.1:0-2539 GCA_964625655.1 uncultured bacterium | reverse complement strand
CCCTCATCAACGTCGTGCTCAAGGAGCAAGGCATCGAGGGGTTCGACGAGATGCTCCAGGGCCCCACGGCCCTCGTCCTGGTGGGCGAAGAGATGGCGGCTCCGGTCAAGGCCATCACCGAGTTCGCCAAGACGCACGCGAGGGAGCTGCCCCGTTCCAAGGGCGGCCGACTCGAGGGAAGCATCCTCGGCGAGGACGCGCTAGAGCGCGTCGCCAAGATGCCTTCCAAGCAGGAGGTCCAGAGCCAACTGGTCGGCCTGCTGCTCTCGCCGATGCAGCAACTCGTCGGCGTCCTGGAAGGCCCGCAGCGGAACCTGGTAACGGTTTTCAACAACTACGCAGATAAGCAGAAGGAAGAAGGAGGAGCCTGATGGCTTTCGATAAGCAAGCAATGATCGACCAGCTCAGCGGCCTGACCGTACTCGAGCTGGTGGACCTGGTAGACGGACTCAAGGAAACCTGGGGCGTCGAAGCCGCCGCCGCCATGCCCGCGGGCATGATGATGGCCGGCCCGGCCGCCGGTGGCGAAGCCGCCGCCGCTGCCGAAGAGCAGACCGAGTTCACCGTCTCCATCAAGAGCGCCGGTGACAAGAAGCTCAACGTCATCAAGGAAGTTCGCGCGATCACCGACCTCGGCCTCAAGGAAGCCAAGGACCTGGTCGAGTCGAACGGCGTCGTCAAGGAAGGCGTAAGCAAGGACGAGGCCGAAGAGATCAAGACGAAGCTCGAAGCCGCGGGCGCCTCCGTCGAGGTCAAGTAAGCGCTTATCGCGAGGGTCCCCGCGATGGGGACACGTTCCGGTCGGGCGCTTCCAGCTCCCTGCCGGCAACGCTCTCGCTGAGCACCGGATGCAACGCGGCTTCGGCCGCAAACGGTTTCAAGGGCGGCGGGCCAACCCCGCCGCCCCTACGCCGCTCGAAGAACCGCTCGGATAACGAGGACGGCAGCGCGGAACACGGTAGCAGCTACTTCTCTTTGATATACTTCGATTTTGAGTCAGCCCACGCCCCAAGCGGCGACCAGCTGGCGAACGTGGAGGTCGGATGGGCAGGCGATTCGTAATTGGTTCGCGGCCGCGCTTCGTCGTGCGGACGCGGCACTCTCGTCGACCCCGCGAGGCCAGTCGCCGGGAGGGCGTATCTTGACCTTGGGGAACTTCTCTTGATGACAAGCACAGTACCGCAGGAACCGCGTCAGCAACGGCGCGGAACGCTCTACCATGCCGCTCGCCGGGCTTCCGGCGCCACCCCGCGCCTCGAACCGTCCGCCCCTGAATCTTACCCACAGCAACGCTCTCATGTTCAAGACATCGGAACCACCCCAACCGTCACGGCCCACGGCCGCCAGCTGCCACAGCTGCGGCAGACGTTTACTGGCAGCCAGACTCGGCTTCGAGTGAAGGGATGAAGATGCGCGAGATCCGGACCTTCGGCAGGATCAAGGAAGTCCTTGAACTGCCTAACCTCACGAACATCCAGATTACGTCCTACGACAGCCTCCTCCAGAAGGACCGCACCGCCGAGCAGCGCCAGAACGTCGGGCTGCAGGCCGCCTTCAAGGAGGTCTTCCCGATCGACGAGACCGAGCGCGGGCGGCAGACCGACCTGGTGCTGGACTTCCTCGAGTACCGCCTGCAGGAGCCCGAGTACGGCCCCGAGGAGTGCCGCGAGAAGGACCTGACTTACCACGCCGGCCTCTTCGCGAAGCTGCAGCTGGTGCACAAGGACACGGGCCTGATCAAGGAGGACGAGGTCTTCCTCGGCGACCTCCCGCTCATGACCGAGGACGGCTCGTTCATCATCAACGGTGCCGACCGCGTCATCGTCTCGCAGATTCACCGCAGCCCGGGCGTCTACTTCACGGCCGCCATGGGCCCCTCCGGCCCCCGCTACACGGCCAGCATCATCCCGATGCCCAAGCGCGGGCCCTGGATCGAGGTCGAGTTCGACAACGCCAACGTGCTCTGGATGAAGGTGAACAAGCGCAAGTTCCCGTTCACGCTCATCCTGCGCGTCCTCGGCTACGGCGACGCCCAGATCCGCGAGCTGTTCGCGGGCAACGAGTCGGTCATCGACGCCACCCTCGAGAACGAGAACGCCGCCGGCATCAACCCCGACGAGGCGCTCCTGCGTCTCTTCACGGTGCTGCGCCCGGGCGATCCGCCCAAGGTCGACAAGGCCACCCAGTACCTCTACGGCCTGCTGGCCGACGCGCGCCGCTACGACCTGGGCGACGCGGGCCGCTTCAAGATGAACACCAAGCTCAAGCTCGAGCACGAGTCGAACACGCTCCTGGGCTTCGAAGAGGGCCGCTTCATCGATTACGGCCTCGTTCCGACGCTCCAGTACCTCGTGAACCTCCAGGCCGGCACCGAGGGCTACGAGGAAGACGACATCGACCACCTCGGCAACCGCCGCATCCGCACCGTCGGCGAGCTCGTGGCCGACCAGATCCGCGTGGGTCTCGGCCGCATGGCGCGCGGCGTGCGCGAGCGCATGCTGCTCGGCAACCCCGACGCCGCCACCCCGCAGAAGCTCGT
>CAZVCT010000181.1:0-2591 GCA_964625655.1 uncultured bacterium | reverse complement strand
ACTCCGGCGCCATCGAAACCATCGGCGACCAGGACTACTACCAGATCCAAACCGACGGCAACCTCGTCTTCACCAGCCCCTCCGACCTTGCCTTGCGCGCGCAGATCTACTTCGCGGACGGGACCGCCGATAGCGTGCCGCTCGTCCCAGGCGGCGCCACCAACGTCCGTGTCGGCGAGTACGTCATGGTAGAAGCCACCGGAGGCGAAGCAGCCGCATCCGCCGCCAGCCTCTACTACCTCGAGATCCGCTGACGACGAACAAACAAGGCCGCCCGGCCCATAACCGGGCGGCACCCTAGCCCTTGCTAACCGCCCTCCTGATCTTCATCACCACGCTGGCCCTAGTGATCTGGCGCCCCCGCGGCCTCGGCATCGGCTGGGGCGCGCTGATCGGCGCGGGCGCCGCGTTGCTGACGGGCGTGGTGCAGCCCGCCGACATCCCGGTGGTGTGGGGCATCGTCTGGAACGCCACCATCACCTTCATAGCCATCATCGTCATCAGCCTGCTACTCGACGAGGCCGGCTTCTTCGCGTGGGCGGCGCTGCATGTGGCGCGGTGGGGCGGTGGCGACGGGCGCCGGCTCTTCACGTTGCTCGTCCTGCTGGGCGCCGTGGTGTCCGTGCTGTTCGCCAACGACGGGGCGGCGCTGATCATGACGCCGATCGTGATGGCCATGCTGCACTCGCTGCGCTTCGGGCCGGCCGCGACGCTGGCGTTCGTCATGGCCATCGGCTTCATCGCAGATACGGCGAGCGTGCCGCTGGTGACCTCGAACCTCGTCAACATCGTCTCCGCCGACTACTTCGGTATCGGCTTCGGGGAGTACGCCGGGGTGATGCTGCCCGTGGGCCTCGTCTCCATCGGCGCGTCGCTCCTCGTTCTGCTCTGGTTCTTCCGGCGCGATATCCCGCGCCGCTACGACGCCGACGGCCTGCGGGAGCCGAACGAGGTAATCCGCGACCGCAGCACGTTCGTCGCCGGCTGGTGGGTGCTCGCGTGGCTCCTCGTCGGCTTCTTCGGGCTCGAGAGGGTGGGCGTGCCGATCAGCGCCGTGGCCTCGGTCGGAGCCGTCGCGCTCTGGGCCGTGGCCGCACGCGCCGGCAAGGTGGGGACGCGCCGGATCCTCAGGGCGGCGCCCTGGCAGATCGTGCTCTTCTCGCTCGGGATGTACCTCGTCGTCTACGGCCTTCGCAATCAAGGGCTGACCGACTACCTGGCCGCGCTCCTGAACTGGTTCGCGGGCCAAGGCGTCTGGAGCGCCGCGCTGGGCACGGGCCTCGTGACGGCCGGGCTCTCCTCCATCATGAACAACCTGCCCACCGTCCTGATCGGCGCGCTGTCGGTGGACGCGAGCGCGGCGACCGGAACGGTGAGGGAGGCGATGGTCTACGCGAACGTCATCGGCAGCGATCTGGGCCCCAAGATCACGCCCATCGGCTCGCTCGCCACCCTGCTGTGGCTGCACGTGCTGGGCCAGAAGGGCGTGAGGATCGGCTGGGGCTACTACTTCCGAGTCGGGGTGGTTCTGACGCTTCCCGTGCTGGTAGCCACGCTTGCGGCGCTCGCCTTCAGGCTCAGCTTCTGAGCCATGCGCCCCCAACGCGATTCCGGTCGATACCGGTTCGGCGGTTAGTCCGCTTCCGCTAACTGCTCGAGTAGCTGCCTGACGGCCCTCCGCAGGAAGTTGCGCCCCACGAACGGCTTCTGCCTGTCGGGCACGCTGCGCACGATGTGGGCGTACGAGACGGCGTGATACACGAGGGCCAGGTCGGCGCCTTCGTCGAGGGTGGCTTCGATCCGCGGAAGCAGCGCCTCGTGTCCGGCGCTGGCGAAGGCAGATCGGATGGCCGAGAGGTACTGCCCTTTCGCGGCGCTGAGGTCACTGGGCTGTTGCGCCTTGCTCAAGCCGTAAGGGGTGATGGTGAGGAGGTCGACGCCGGGCCAGGCGAGCGCCGCGTCGGTCCAGTCGAAGATGACCGTGCGAGACGTCGCCTCTTCGTCACCGGGCGCATCCCCATGAGCTGACGGTTCACCACGGCTAGGAAACCGTACATCTTTGTCGCTGGTGATCAGAGCGTTGCCCAGATGCAGGTCGCCATGCGTCAGGAGCCGCGGAGCGACCGGGGCGAGAGCCTCGAGGCGCTGCGTCAGCCAGGCAGCGAGGCTCGGCAGAAGTTCCACCTCGGCCTCGGCGAGCCCAGCCAGCGTCGCTTCCTCGAAGAGCACCGGCAGGTCGGCCGCGATCTGAAGCGGCCCCCGTTCGGGCGCACCGGCCTGCAGCAGCTCGTCTTCCCTCGTTACCGCCGCGGCCTGCAGGCGCGCGAGCACCTCGAGTACCGTCGCGGAAGACGGCTCCCGTTCGGGCCCTTCGGCCACGAAGCGTTTGGAGACCATCCAGGGGGCCGTCCGCCCCGCTCTCGGAACCTCCAGTGCGCCGCGCGTCAGCACCGGCGGGACGTGGTCTGGCGCCCAGTGGCTTAGCAGCTCGGTGACGGCCGGCTCCTGGGGCCACAGAGGCGTCGTCACCTTCACTACCGCGTCTTCGCCCAACCACACCGTCGAGAGCACCCAGGCCTGCAGCTGCTCCA
>CAZVCT010000180.1:0-2626 GCA_964625655.1 uncultured bacterium | reverse complement strand
GACCCTGGGGACGACGCCGCCGGAGCCGACGACGGCTCGGACGCGGAGGAGCAGCCATGAGCAGCGAGCTGGTAGTGCGCAACGCGGACATGACCCCGATAGAGATCGTCGAGGTGCTCGACCGGCACATCATCGGCCAGAGCAAGGCGAAGCGCATGGTTGCGGTGGCGCTGCGCAACCATTACCGCCGCCGGCGGCTGCCGCCCGAGATCCAGCGCGAGGTGACCCCGAAGAACATCATGATGATCGGGCCCACGGGCGTCGGCAAGACCGAGATCGCGCGGCGCCTGGCGAAGCTGGCGGGCGCGCCCTTCCTGAAGGTCGAGGCCACGAAGTTCACGGAGGTCGGCTACGTGGGCCGCGACGTCGACTCGATCGTCCGCGACCTCGTGCACGCCGCCGCCGCCATGGTCGAGGCCGAGAAGAAGGAAGGCGTGATGGGCCGCGCCACCGCCGCCGCCGAGGAGCGCCTGCTGGACGTGCTGCTTCCCGGCGGCAGCGGCGAGAGCCGCGACCGGATGCGCGCCCTGCTGCGCAAGGGCGACCTGGACGAGCGCGTCGTCGAGATCGAGGTGCGCGACGAGCCCCCCGGCGCCATCCCCATGCCCGGCATGGAGGAAGCGGGCATGAACCTGCAGGAGATGTTCAAGCGCTTCATGCCCGAGAAGAAGACGCGCCGCAAGGTGAACGTGCGCGACGCCAGGCGCATCCTCGAGAACGAGGAGGCCGACAAGCTGATCGACAAGGACGAGGTGACGCACGAGGCCGTCGAGCGCGCCGAGAACCTAGGGATAGTGTTCATCGACGAGATCGACAAGGTGGCGGGCAACGACCGCATGGGCTCCGGCGACGTGTCGGGCGAGGGCGTGCAGCGCGACCTGCTGCCGATCGTGGAAGGTACGCAGGTCACCACCCGCTACGGGCCGGTGCGCACCGACCACGTGCTGTTCATCGCAGCGGGGGCGTTCTCGGTCGCGAAGCCGTCCGACCTGATACCCGAGCTGCAGGGCCGCTTCCCGATCCGCGTCGAGCTCGAGGAGCTGAGCGCGTCCGACTTCCAGCGCATCCTCACCCAGCCCCAGTTCGCCCTCACCAAGCAGTACACCGAGCTGCTGGCCGTCGACGGCACGAAGCTCGAGTTCGAAGAGAGCGGCATCGTGGCCCTCGCCGAGTACGCCGAGCGCGTGAACGCCGAGGTGGAAGACATCGGCGCGCGCCGCCTGCACACCGTCATCGAGACGGTGCTCGAGGACATCGCCTTCGGCACGAACCTGGGGCGCGTCGTGATCGACCGCGAGCTCGTCACGCGGAAGCTCGAAGGGATCGTCGAGGACGAGGACCTGAGCCGCTACGTCCTCTGAGGTCCGCGAGGGCCCTCGCCCCTCGGCATACGCCCGGTGCCGGGTAGTTCAGTCGTTCAGGGCGTGGCGCTCGAAGAAGCTCCAGATCAGCTCCGACGCATCGAAGTCGGTGTTCACGAGGCCGGCCACCTGGGGCGGAAGCCCATCCGGGTGGCCGGGCCAGTTGTGGCCCCCGCCCAGCACCGCCACCAGCACGAGCTCGACGCCGGGCGGGCAGCCGCGCAGCGACAGCAGGCGCGCCTCCGTGCCCGGCGAGTCGCCCAGCACGGGGATGTCGTGCGAGTCGACCTGGGCGGAACAGCCCAGCCGCTCTACCCAGAACGCCACCGTCTGGTCGACGCTGGCGAGGATCGTTACCGGCCCCTGGGGTGTCTGCTGCACTAAGCCGTTCCAGGGCACCGCCGCGTCGTGGGTGCCGTGCATGAACAGGATCGAGGTGGGGCTGGGCTCGCCGCACACGCCGGGCTGGCCGCCGTAGCCCGCTGCGCCGACGCTGGCGAAGGCGGCGAAGACGTCGGTGGCCCTGCACGCCAGCAGCTGCGTCATGAAGCCGCCGTTCGAGAAGCCGGTGACGTAGACGCGCGCGGCGTCCACCGGGTGCTGGGCGCTGATCGCACCCACTAGTTCCTCCAAGAAGCCTTGGTCGTCGACCTCCAGCTCGTAGCCGGGCACGCCGGCCACGTAGTTCCACTGGCCGTCAACGCCGCTCGGGAACGCCACGACGAAGCCGTAGCGGTCGGCCACCGCGGCGAAGCCCGTCAGCTGCGCCATCTGAGGCCCCGAGCCGCCGCGGCCGTGGAGCACGAGCACGAGGGGAGCGGGCCCCTCCAGGCCCTCCGGGACGTGCAGCACGTACTCGCGCTGCAGACCGCCGTGCTCGAGGGTGGCGACCTGGGAGAACGCGGCGCTCGCCAACACGAGCGCCGTCAGCGCCAGGGCGACCCTCAGATATCCCAGAAGCGCAGCTCCCCTTCTCCGAGGTCGCCCTCGCTGCGCCGCGCGAACTCCAGCAGCCCGTCGAGGTCGGGCGGCTCGAGGTAGTAGCGGAAGTTCTCGAGGTAGCGCTGCACCGGCTCCTGCGGCAGGCTCAGCTTGTCGGCCTCGGCGCGCGAGACGGCCGCCAGCTCGCCCAGGCCCCGGTAGCGCGCTTCCCGGAAGCGCCTCACCAGCTCGGCCGAGGGCGCCCTGTCTGCGTGCGAAGCCCACACGGCGAAGGTGAACGGCAGGCGCGTGAGGCGGTACCACGCCTCGCCGAGGTCGGTGAC
>CAZVCT010000179.1:0-2646 GCA_964625655.1 uncultured bacterium | reverse complement strand
ATCCGCGACTGATCCAAGGACCGGCGCATCCCCCGAACGATTAAGACCCCGCCCCCGGCGGGGTCGTCATCTGGAGCGGCCTCCGGCGCCGGGTCGAGTAATCTCCGGTTCGGCACGCCAGGAATACCGCATGCCGGGCGGCCGAGGAGGTCCTGATGAAGAGGTCGGTGCTCCACCTGTTCACCGCGTTGGCGCTATCTATCACGGCGACCGCTTTCGCGCAGACCACCCACGAGGTAAGGCTGATCATCGAGCCTGTCGAAGGGTCGCCCATCCCGCAGTTCTACTTCGAGCCGACGGGGCTATCGATCGAGCCGGGCGACACCATCCGGTTCATCGCCGAGACGCCGCACCACACGGTCACCGCCTATCACCCGCAGCACGGCAAGCCGCAGCGGGTGCCGGAAGGCGTCGAGCCGTTCTCCTCGACCGTGCTGCCCGTGGGCACGAGCTGGGAGTACACCTTCGACGTGGCCGGCGTCTACGACGTCTGGTGCGCGCCCCACGAGCAGTTCGGCATGGTGATGCGCATCGTGGTCGGCGAGGCGAGCGGTCCAGCCACCCAGGCGCCCGACGACTTCGGCCCCGAGGGCGCCTTCGGCGCGGCCGGCACGGTGCTGAGCGACCCCGCTCTGGCCCCAGAGAACATCCTCGAGGCCGGCCAGGTGATGTGGAGCGAGATCAGTGACGCGGCCAAGGTCGTGCCCGATATGCCCACCGAGGCGGCGCACTGAAGCCCTGCTGACACCCGTCTGGTGCGACGAAGCGGTCCGGGCGGAGGGGTCCGGACCGCTACTTCATTAGTTACCCGGTTGCGCGCGGCTCCCCTTCCGTCTAAGGTTTAGGTGTGGCTAATGATTCCCAGGCACCTGCATCCCTGGCATCCATGACCGCCGGCCGCGAGCGGGCGCCGGAGGCGACCTCCGGCCCGGCCGGTCAGGACGCCCAGCTGTCCAGCTCGGTGGGCGACTACCTGAAGGCGATCTGGCAGCTGTCGCGGGACGGCCCCATAGGTACGGGCGAGATCGCGCGCGAGCTGGACGTGACCGCTCCGTCGGTCACCGGCATGCTCGGGAAGATGCACGGCCTGGGCCTGGTCACGTACCAGCCGTACCGGGGCGCCGAGCTGACCGACGAGGGTCGCCGCGAAGCCCTGCGGCTGCTGAGGCGCCATCGCCTGCTCGAGACGTTCATGATCGACAAGCTCGGCTTCGGCTGGGCCGAGGTCCACGCCGAGGCCGAGCTGATGGAGCACGCCATGTCCGACGAGTTCACCGAGCGGCTCGCCGAACACCTGGGCCAACCCGAGTTCGACCCCCACGGCGACCCGATACCGCGCGCGGACGGCAGCCTGCCTCGGGCCCCCGGCACGCCCCTAACGGAACTGCGTGCGGGCGAGCGCTTCCGCGTGCACCGGGTGCTGTCGCAGGGCAGCGAGGTCCTGTCGTACCTGGCGGGCATCGGCCTGGAACCGGGCGCCCAGTTGCAACTCGTGGGCGTGGAGCCCGGGGGGAACCTCCTGCAGCTCGCCGTCGGCGATACCGGTTCGCGCAACGACACCCCCGTCGCCCTGTCGCGCGAGCTGGCGGCGCTGGTGCTAGGCCAGGTTCTGCCCAGGCACTGAACAGGGGCGCACCGTGGCGCACCGTAGTGCGCCTGGGCCCGCCGTGGCGCTGTCACTCGGCAGCACTTGCGACTTCCGCGGGGCCGCGGCCAGGGCCGCTTGACAGGCTGCCATCGGCGCCGTAGTTTAGGCATAGCTAATAGTGGAACCATGGAAAGGTGAACAAATGCAACGGCTCGAACCGAACCCGCTCCGGACGAAGGGCAGCGCGTTAGCCCAAGCCAGGGCGCATGCGGCGCCGCGCCTACTGGCTGCTCTGCTCGGGCTGGCGCTGCTGGGGCAGGCCGCCTGGGCCCAGCCGGCACGGCCGCTGGTGGTGGCGACGGTCGGGATGATCGGCGACGTGGCGTCGGAACTGGCCGGCGAGTGCGCGGACGTGCGGACGCTGGTGGGGCCAGGCTCCGACCCCCACCTCTACCGCGCCTCGGCCGGCGACGTCAGGGCGCTGAGCCAGACAGACCTGATCCTGTACGGCGGGCTGCACCTCGAAGCCGGACTGGCGCGGGTGCTCGGCGGCCTCGAAGGGCGCATCCCCGTGGTAGCCGTGTCCGAGGTGGCGGTACCCGCGGGCGAGCGCATCGTCACCGTGGAAGCCGCGAACGCAGCGGACTCCGTCTACGACCCGCACGTGTGGATGGACGCCTCGCTCTGGCGCCTCACTGTGCCCGTCATCGCCGACGTGCTCGTGGAGCACGCGGTGGACGCCGCGTGCGAGGCCGACGTGCGCGCTCGAGCCTCTGCGTACGCGGAGCTGCTCGCGCAGCTCGACGCCTGGGCCTCGGCAGCCATCGCCACCATCCCCGAAGGACAGCGCGTGCTGGTAACGGCCCACGACGCCTTCGAGTACTTCGGGCGCGCGTACGGCATCGAGGTGGAAGGCATCCAGGGGATCAGCACCGAGACGGAAGCGGCCGTGGCCGACATCAGGCGCGTCGCCGACCTGGTGGCGGAGCGCGGCATACCGGCGCTGTTCGTCGAGAGCACCATCAACCCCCGTACGGTCAACGCCGTGATCGAGGCGG
>CAZVCT010000178.1:0-2659 GCA_964625655.1 uncultured bacterium | reverse complement strand
CCGAAGCCGCTCTACTACCAGTTCGCCGCCGAGCACCCGGGGGAGTTCACCTGGGACGAGATCGAGATGGGACCCACCGTCTGGCGCGTTCGTATCGGCCGCTCGCCCGCCTGAAGCTCCACCGGTAGGCAGGAGTAATCTGGCGGGGTGAGAGCCCGCCACGCGAGACGCATCACCGCTGCGCTCTTCGTAAGCCAGAGCCTCGGATCGGCGGGTTCGATCGCCGCCGCCACGGTGGCCGCGATCGTGGGTGCCGAGCTGTCGGGGATGACCTCGCTGGCCGGCCTGCCGGCTGCTGTCGTGCAGGTGGGCGCGGCTCTGGGCGCCCTCTTCTGGAGCCGCCTCTCGGACCGCATGGGGCGGCGCGGCGCGCTAACTGCGGCCCTGCTGATGGGCGCGCTGGGCGCGGGCCTGTCTTTGGTGGGTGTGGCCAGCGGCAGCTTCGCGCTGGTGCTCGTGGCGCTCTTCGTCACGGGCTCGGGCAACGCGGCCGTGCAGCTGGGGCGCTTCGTGGCCGCCGAGGTGAACCCGAGGGCCAGGCGCGCCCGCGCCATCGCCACGGTCGTGCTGGGCGGAACCGTCGGCAGCGTGCTGGGGCCGGTGCTGGTGGCGCCCACCGGCAGCTTCGCGCTGGCGATGGGCTGGAGCGAGATCGCCGGGCCGTACCTCGCTACCGGCGTCGGCTACCTGCTGACCGCCCTGCTGCTCTTCACGGCCCTGCGCCCCGAGCCGCGCCTGATCGGCGAGGAGATCGCGCTCGAGGAGCGCGGCGCCGCGGCCGAGGCGCCCGCCCGCACCCTGAAGCAGCTGCTGGCGGACCCGGGCGTGCGCACCGCCATCGGCTGCGTGGTCACCGCCCACATGGTGATGGTGGGCCTGATGCAGATGACCTCGCTTCACATGCACCACCTGGCGCACCCGCTGTCGAACGTCGCGATCGTCTTCAGCAGCCACACCTTCGGGATGTACGCCTTCTCGACGCTCTCGGGCTGGCTAACCGACCGCTGGGGCCGTCGACCCGTGCTGGGCGTCGGAGCCATCGGCCTGGTGGCGTCGTGCCTGCTGGCGCCGCTGTCACCGCAACTGCTGCCGGTGGCGGCGGCGCTGTTCCTGCTGGGTCTGGCCTGGAACCTCTGCTACGTGGCCGGCTCGGCGCTGCTGGCCGACTCGCTGATGCCCGCCGAGAAGGGGCGCATGCAGGGCTTCAACGACCTGCTCGTGGGCGGCGCGGCCGCTTCGGCCACCCTGATCGGCGGCGTCGTGATGGCGTACGCGGGCTACGGGGTGATGGGGTTGCTGGGCGCCGCGGTCAGCGCGCCGCTGCTCTGGGTGGTGGGGCGCTTGCCCAAGACGGGCTCTGCGGCCGCCGCCGCGCGCTGACGGAAGTACGCGTCGGCGCGCCTGCCGATCAGCTGGGTGCTGAGCAGGTTGCCGCCCGTGGCCGTCACCATCCCCACGAACGGAACGGCGCGCAGCGCGATCCGGCCCACCGAACGGGAGGCGAGGCGCATGGCAGCCCGTTCGCCCGCCCGGTAGGAGAGCGCGGTCAGCTGGTTCGAGAGCGCCGCGCCCGCCGTGCCGAGCCCGGCCGCGACGAGGGTGGCGCGCTTCAGCTCTTCCTCGTCCAGGCGCACGCCGCGCGCCGCGGCGATCTCGAGCACCATCAGCGTCTGCACGCGCACGCTGGCGGCCATGTCGGCCGCCACGCCCACCGTGACGGCGGCCAGGGTGCCGACACCGGGGATGGCCGCGGCGCCGGCCGTGGCCGCACCGATGGCGGCCGCCTGACGGCTGGCGCGCGCGATGATGCGCTTCACCAGGGCTTCCTGGGTGAGGCCCGGCTCGGAGCGCCGCTCGGCGGTGATCCGCGAGGCGGCAGCGTTCGCGTCCGTCTGCGACACGGCGCGCGTGAAGAGCGTGCTCAGCTCGGTGAACCAGCGGTTGGAGCCTTGTGGCGTGGGGCCTGGGCCTCGTGGCATGGTGACGATGGTAGCGCCCCGCGGGTCTGGCGGATGTGCCCTGGCAGGGCGGTGCGGCCAGCAAGACGACCAGGAGGAGAAGTGGAGCTTCACGACATCGTGGTGGCCGGCGGCGGCGTCGCCGGCGCGGCCTTCGCAGCGCGCCTGGCACGCTCCGGCGCCCGCGTGCTTGTGCTCGAGAGGACGCGGGCGTTCCGCGACCGCGTGCGCGGCGAGGTCCTCTACCCCTGGGGCGTGCGCGAGGCGCGCGAGCTGGGCCTCGAGGCCGCGTTCGAGGCGGCCGACACGCACGCCCTGCCGTACTGGCGCACGAGCTTCACCGGAGCGCCGCCTCCGGAGCCGCGCGACCTCGAGGCGGAATGGGGCCACCCCGCCTGGGCGTTCCAGCACCCGAAGCTTCAGGAAGCGCTGCTGCAGGCCGCCGAAGGCGCCGGCGCGACGGTCCGGCGGGGCGCCGTGGCCGCGGGCGTGAAGCGCGTGGGCGAACTCGTGGAGGTTCAGGTGCGCGAGGGCGCCACCGACCGGACCGTTCGGGCCCCGCTTCTGGCGGGCGCTGACGGCCGCGGCTCGGCGCTCAGGCGGCTGGCTGGCTTCGAGACCCTGAACGACCCGCCCCGCCTGGTCTTCGCGGGCGCTCTTCTGAAGAACGTGGTCGTGCCGGGCACGGACGAGGAGGGCGA
>CAZVCT010000177.1:0-2663 GCA_964625655.1 uncultured bacterium | reverse complement strand
ACAGCATCAGGAACTGGTCGCGGGTGATGGGCGGGTTCGGCAGCAGCCGGAACAGCACGATCCCGACGCGCATCAGTAGCAGCGGCACGCTCACCAGCGGCTTGCCGGGACGCAGCAGGTCGCGCACCTGCTCCTGCAGTTGCCGCAGCGTGTACTCGCGCGGGCCCGTCAGCTCGAAGGTGCGGCCCTCGGCGGCGGGCAGCAC
The DNA here is from genome assembly GCA_964625655.1 of uncultured bacterium. Classification (GTDB taxonomy): domain Bacteria; phylum Deinococcota; class Deinococci; order Deinococcales; family Trueperaceae; genus JAAYYF01. The sequence continues at coordinate 2,458 of CAZVCT010000177.1, read as the reverse complement.
GAGCGCGCGGGCGAACGCCGTGGCGACGTCCTCAATGTAGATGGGCCTGAAGGGAAACGAGCCGTCGCCCACCACCGGCACCACGGGCGGCTTCACCACCAGGTCGCGCAGCGTGCCGCTGAAGAAGTCGTCGCCCATGCCGAAGATGAGACTGGGACGCATGATGGTCCAGGTCATGCCGGAGGCGCGGACCAGCGCTTCGGCTTCCGCTTTGGTGCGCTGGTAGTCGCTCGGCGCTTCCAGGTCTGCCCCCAGGGCGCTCATGAACACGAAGCGCTCGACCCCGGCAGCTGCAGCGGCGGCCAGCACGTTGCGGGTGCCGTCCACGTGGACGCGTTCGAAGGTGTTCATGCCCTTCTCGCGGATCACCCCCACCAGGTGAACTACGGCGTCCATGCTGGCAAGCGCTTCGGTCAGTCCTGTGCCGGACACGACGTCGCCGGCCGCCGCTCGCACCCCGGGCGGCAGGCTCCGGTCGGCGGCGGTGCGGCTCAGCCCGGTCACCTGCCAGCCTTCCTCCAGCAGCCTCCTGCAAACGTAGCCGCCCACGAAGCCGGTTGCGCCGGTGACCAGAACTCTCATCGCCTAAAGGTAGCAGGGCGCAGCTACAGGGCGGCCACCGCAGCGGCCGCCCTGCCTGTTGCGTTGCCGGTACTCGGATGGGTTCAGGAAGCGCCCGCGAGCACCTCGCGCAGCCGCGCCGCGAACGCCTCGGGTTCGCCCATCTGCCCGTACTCGCCGCCCAGGAAGCCGGCGTGGTGGCTGGGGAACATCACGGGTTCGGCGCCCAGCTGCTGCGCAAGGGCTCGCGCTGCGCGGGCGGCCAGGGCCTCGCCCGACTGCTCGCCCGCGGCGATCAGCAGGCGCGTCGGAACCTCGCGCAGGCGCTTCGCGTCGGGCTCGTAATGGGTGCAGGAGAGTAGGTTCTGCCCGAGGAGGGCGTCGTCGCGCCTGCCGTCGTCTTCGGTCGGCAGGCCGAACATCGCCGGATCGGGGCCGCCCTGCGCGAAGAGGTCCGCAGGAACCTCGCCCTGATGGTCGACCAAGACTATGAACTGCGCCATCGCCGGCCCGAGGCCCTTCGACTGGTACGTCTCGTAAACGCCACGGGTGACGCGCCCGGCCGCCTCCCGGTCCGGCAACACCTGCACGAGGGGCGGTTCGTGCGCCACGGCGGTGCGCACCAGATCGGGGCGCTGCGCCACCAGCGCCAGCAGGTTCACGGCGCCGCCGCTACTGGCGAAGATGTCGACCGGGCCTACGCCCAGGTGCTCGAGGAGGCGCGCGAGGTCGTCCGCGTGAAGCTCCGGCGTGGACTCGTTCGCTCCGTCCGTGCGCCGGCTGCGCTCGACGCCGCGCGGGTCGTAGGTGACCACGGTTCGGTCGGTGAAGTGCCCAGCCAGCGAGACGAACCCGGACGCGCCCATGGGCGAGCCGATCAACACGAGCGGCGTCTGGCTGGGATCGATGCCGGTCCGCACGTCGTAGGCAAGAACGGCGCCCGGAACCTCGATGGTGTGGGACACGAGCGCGCCGGAGGGCGCCGTACCGCCTTCCGACCCGTCGCCCAAGGTGCCCGCTGGTTCGCTGCTCATACGCCGACCTCCGCGCCCGCCTCTTCCGCCAGGATGGCGTCGATCTGCCCGAGCGCACCCTTCAGGCCTTCCTCCATGCCCATGGCGACCAGCTGCTCCATCGCCTCGAGGCTCGGGAAGCGGCTGTCGAGGCGCATGCGGGTGCGGCCGCCGGCGATGGGCTCGATGACCACCTGCATGCTGGTGCCAGGCAGCTCGTCGTTGGGCGAGCCATCGGGGTTCAGGAAGCCATCCCGGAGAGAGATGGTGCGCGGCGGCTCCACCTCGTCGAAGATCCAGTAGCCGCCATGCGTGTCGCCCTGTGGGCCGGTCATGTAGTACTCGCCGCGGCCACCGGCGCGCAGGTCGTGCGTCGTCACCGTGGCCGGGTAGGTGGGCGGCCCCCACCAGCGCTCGAGCTGGCGCGGGTCGGCCCACAGCTGCCACACGCGCTCGGGCGACGCCGCGAACTCGCAGGTCATGGTCAGGGTGAGGCTGGCGGGGTCTTTGCGGACATCGGTGACGCTCATGCTGCTCCTCCTCGTGGTTCCTCAAGGATGTCGGCCATGCGCTGGATGCGGCCGCGCCACAGCTCCTCGTACTCGTCGAGAAGCTCCTGAGCGGCCCGCAACCGGTCCACCTGCGTGACGACCAGCTTGCGCCGCCCCTCACGCTCCTTCGCCACTAGCCCCGCTCGCTCCAGTACGGCAACGTGCTTCTGGACGGCGGCGAAGCTCATGGGGTAACGCTCGGCCAGCTCCGACACACCCTCTTCGCCCGCCATCGCGCGGCGCAGGATGTCGCGGCGCGTGGCGTCGGCGAGGGCTGAGAAGATGCGGTCGGCTTCCACTGGGCTGAGCATTGATACAACCTAATGGTTGTAT
>CAZVCT010000176.1:0-2664 GCA_964625655.1 uncultured bacterium | reverse complement strand
GGTTGCACCCCACCCCAGGGGGGGTGGTACCATGGTCATGTCGCGGCCGAGGACGAACCGGCGGCCGCAGCCGATAGGGAGCTGACGACATGACCGAACTCAAGATCGAAGGAATGACCTGCAGCCACTGCTCCGCCGCCGTCAAGCGCGCGCTCGAGGGCGTCGAAGGCGTCACCGCCGCCGACGTCGACCTGCAGGCGGGCCGCGCGTCCGTGCAGGGCAGCGCACCCGTCACCGAACTCGTGGCGGCGGTAGCCGAGGAAGGCTACACCGCCGCTCCGGCCGCCTGATGGACGGCGCCGTGAAAGGCGCCCCGCTCGTGCATGACGGGGCGCTGGGGCACGATGAGTGCCTGCACCTCGACCCCGCTACGCGCGCCGACGCCGAGCTGCGGCTCAAGGGCGTGCGCGGCCATGTCGAAGGCGTGCTGCGGATGCTCGAGGACCCCGACGTCTACTGCGTGGACGTCCTGAAGCAGGTAAGCGCCGTGCAGGGCGCGCTGCGCAAGGTGTCGGACGCCGTGCTGCGCGCGCACGTCCGCGACCACGTCGTCACTGCCGCCCAGCGCGGCGACACCGACCGGATAGTCGAAGAGCTGATGGAGGCGCTGAAGTACCGCGCCTGACCAGGGTAGTGGCCGCCGAACAGCGTGCGGCCACTGGCAGGGCCGTCATGGGCGCCGCTCGGCGCCCGGAGGAAGGAAGCGATGACCGAGGCTAACGTCACGGCGCCGGCCGAAGGCGCGCCGGCGCGCAAGCAGATCCCCCTGCTGGGCGCCGAGCTCAGCGTGGAAGGGATGACCTGCGCCGCCTGCGTGGGCCGGGTCGAGCGGGCGCTCGGCAAGGTCGACGGCGTGGTCGAGGCCAGCGTCAACCTCGCCACCGAGCGCGCCACCGTCCGGTACCTGCCGGGGCTGGCGCCCGACGTGCTGGAAGAGGCCGTGCGCAAGGCGGGCTACGAGGTGCGGCAGGTGGAGGAGGGCCGCCGGCGCGACGAGGTCGAGCGCGAGGCGCGCGCCACCGCGCTGCGGCGCCTCGAGCGCGACCTGGTGATCGCCGCGGCGTTCACGCTGCCCCTCTTCCTGCTGGAGATGGGCGCCATGCTCGTGCCGCCGCTGCACGACTGGCTGGCCACCTGGCTGCCCCACGGCACGCGGACGCTCGTGATGTTCGTGCTGGCCACGGTGGTGCAGTTCGGCCCCGGCCTGCGCTTCTACCGCCACGGCGTGCCGGCGCTGCTGCGCGGCTCGCCCGACATGAACTCGCTGGTGGTGCTGGGCACCACCGCCGCCTACGGCTACTCGGTCGTGGCCACCTTCTTCCCCCAGTGGCTGCCGGCCGGCACGGCGCACGTCTACTACGAGGCGTCGGCCGTGATCATCACGCTCATCCTGCTGGGGCGCTGGTTCGAGGCGCGCGCCAAGGGGCGCACCGGCGAAGCCATCCGCTCGCTGATGGCGCTGCAGCCCCCCACCGCGCGCGTGGTGCGCGACGGGGCCGAGGAAGAGATCGACGTCGCAGGCGTGCGCCGCGGCGACATCGTGGTCGTGCGCCCCGGCGAGCGCCTGCCCGTCGACGGGGTGGTCGTGGAGGGCTCGTCGTACGTCGACGAGTCGATGATCAGCGGCGAGCCGATGCCCGTCGCCAAGGAAGCGGGCGCCAGCGTGGTGGGCGGCACCATCAACACCACCGGCACCTTCCGCTTCCAGGCCGCCAAGGTCGGCGAAGACACGGTGCTGGCGCAGATCGTGGCGATGGTCGAGGCGGCACAGGGGGCGAAGCTGCCCATCCAGGCCATGGTCGACAAGGTGGTCGGCTGGTTCGTGCCAGGCGTCATGGCCATCTCGGCCCTCACCTTCCTGACGTGGCTGCTGTTCGGCCCCGAGCCGGCGCTGACCTTCGCGCTCGTGAACATGGTGGCGGTGCTGATCATCGCCTGCCCCTGCGCCATGGGCCTGGCCACCCCCACCTCGATCATGGTGGGCACCGGCAAGGCCGCCGAGATGGGCGTGCTCTTCCGCAACGGCGCGGCGCTGCAGAGCGTGGGCGGCGCCGACGTGGTGGTGCTCGACAAGACTGGCACCCTCACGGAGGGACGCCCCGAGCTGACCGACGTGCGCCTGGCCGAGGGGGCCGGCACGACCGAGGCCGAGCTGCTCGCGCTGGTGGCCGCGGTCGAGTCGGGCTCCGAACACCCCGTGGCGGGCGCCATCATCCGCGGCGCGCGCGAGCGGGGCGCCCAGCCCGAAAGCGCAACGGCGTTCGAGGCGGTGCCCGGCTACGGGGTGGCCGGCACGGTAGGCGCATGGCGCGTCTTCGTGGGCGCGGCGCGCTACATGGAGCGCATCGGCGCCAGCGTGTCCGAGCTGGCGAGCGCAGCCGACGACCTGGCCAGCGCCGGCAGGACGCCGATGTTCGCTGCGTTGGCGCCGGCGCGCAGCCAGGCTGCCGGAGACGACTCCGGGTCCGCCTCCGGGGTCGGGGCGGCCGACGCCTTCAACGCCGACTCGGGCCCCACCCCGCGCGTCGTGGCGCTGCTGGCCGTCGCCGACCCCATCAAGCCCACCACGCCGGCGGCCATCGAGGCGCTCCACGCGCTGGGCCTGCGGGTGGCGATGCTGACCGGCGACGCGCGCCACACCGCCGAGGCGATCGGCGCGCAGCT
>CAZVCT010000175.1:0-2675 GCA_964625655.1 uncultured bacterium | reverse complement strand
GCGTGATGCTGAAGCCGCGCAGCACGCTGCCGCCGAAGAAGAGCAGCGCCAGCACGGGCAGGAGCGTGGTGCCGCTAGTGACCACCGTGCGCGTAAGCACCTGGTTCACCGACAGCGTGACGATGTCGCGGTAGCTCATGCCGCGGATGGTGCGCACGTTCTCGCGCACGCGGTCGGAGATGATGATCGAGTCGTTGAGCGAGTAGCCGACGACGAAGAGCAGCGCAGCGAGCACGGGGATGCTGAACTCGATGCCGAGCAGCGCCTGCACCCCGAGCGTCAGCGCCACGTCGTGCGCCGTCGCCACGACGACGAAGACGGCCACCAGCCAGCTGGGCCAGAAGCGGATGGCGATGTAGATCAGGATGAGCACAAGAGCCACGAGCACCGAGAGCACGGCGCCGCGCCGCAGGTCGGCGCCCACGGAGGGGCCGACGAACTCGGCGGACTGCAGTTCGGCGCCCGTGGCCGCGGCCAGCCCGAGGCCGAACTGTTCGGTGGCGGTGCCATCGTCCTCGGGCAGGCCCACCCGGACGGACATGAGGTTCCTGCCGCTCTCTTCTATCTCTACGATCGTGGCAGCGTTGGCGTCGACGCCCTCGACGTCGAGCTCGCTGATCGCCGCGCGCAACTCCTGGGACGTGGTGCCTTCCGGCAGGTCGAGCAGGATGTTGCTGCCGCCCGTGAAGTCGGTGGACATGCTCAGGCCGGCCGTGGAGACGTAGACGAGCGAGCCGACCGCCAGGAGCGCGGATACGGCGACGATCGGCGCGGCGCGGCCGATGGGGTCGAAGCCGCTGATGGCGCGGCCGATCCACATGTAGCTGCGCGGGCGGCGGCTGGTGATCACATCGAGGATCCACGGCACCACGACGAGGTTCACGAACATCGAGGCCACGAGGCCGATGGCGAGCGTGATGGCGAAGCCGCGCACGGCGCCCGTCGTGTACTGGTAGAGCGCGCCGGCGGCGAGCAGCGAGGTGAGGTTGGCGTCGACGATCGCCGAAGTCGAGAGGTTGAAGCCGCGCTTCATGGCGACGCGCAGGCTCTTGCCTTCGCGCAGCTCCTCGCGGATGCGTTCGAACGAGATCACGTTGCCGTCGACGGCCGCACCGATCGTCAGGACGAGGCCGGCCAGGCCGGGCAGCGTCAGCGCAGCGCCCAGGCCGGCGAGGACGCCGAAGATGAAGAGCATGGCGAGGATGACGCCGAGCGCCAGGACGCCCCCGAAGAGGGGACCGTAGTAGGCGACCACGGCGATGATGACGGCCGCGCCGCCGATGAGGGCCGCCAGCGTGCCCGCGTTGATCGAGTCCTGGCCCAGCGTAGGGCCGATGGAGCGGACCTCGTCTACACGAAGGCTGATGGGCAGGCTACCGGAACGCAGCACGACCGCCACGTCGGTGGCCTCGTCGAGCGAGCCGACACCCGTGATCTGGCCGCTGTCGGAGATGCGCGACTGCAGGGTGGGGGAGGTGACGATCACGTCGTCGAGGACGATCGCCATGCGGCGCCCGACGTTGCCGCCGGTGAAGTTGCCGAACGCCTGCTGCGATTCGGGGCGGATCTCGAAGACCACGACCGGGCCCATGGCCGCGCCGGGCGACTGCTGGAACTGGGCGCTGGCGGTCGAGACGATCTCGCCCGTGAAGGCGGCGGGCTCTAGGTCGTCGAGGGTGAGGAACGCGTTGTCCACCCCTGCCGCCTGCGGCCGCACGATGCGGAACTCGAGCACGGCCTGCTGGCCGATCAGGTCGAGGGCGCGCTGCTGGTCGTCGGCCGTCAGGCCGGGAAGCTCCACCACGACCTTGTCGTTGCCGGCCGTCTGCACGAGCGGCTCGGCGACGCCGAACTGGTTGACGCGGTTCTCGACGATGTTGCGGGCGGTGTTGAGGTCTTCCTCGCTCGGGTTGGGCGTTTCCGAAACCAGGGTGACGCGTAGACCACCCTGCAGGTCGAGGCCCAGCTTGATGGCGTTGCCGGGGCTCCAGGGTTGCCAGATGTAGAGGACGGAAGCGACGACGAGGCCCAGTACCAGCAGGCCGGTGAGTATACGACTGTTCATGTGACTCCAGGTTTACGTACGGACTTGGTTGGGTTGGCGGCGGGGCCTATCACGGCGCCCGCAGTGGCTGACGGTGGTTAGCCAGGAGTCGTCAACCGCCGTCCAGCAACAACCTTCCCAGAAGCGCCAGCCGCATGCCCGGAGCGCGGGGCGCCCTGGGCAGGGGCGAGAGCTGTGCGCTGGCCGCGGGGTGCGGCGCACCGATCTGGTCGGCCGGAAGCGCCAGGCGCGAGGCCACCGACGCCGACGTGGCAGCCGGCACCCGGACCCCGGCTTCGATGACGAAGTGGGGGCGGGCGCCCATCCCGGCCCCCGCGCCCTCGTCCGGCGCTCCGGCGGCCTGCGCCGCGAGCGCCGAGAGGGGGAGGGGCAGCAGGACGAGCAGTACGGCCAGCGCCAGGAGCCGGAGCCGGATCACACCACCGGCACCTCGACCAGTTCGTACGCCTCGATGATGTCGCCTTCCTGCACGTTGTCGTAGTTCTGCAGGTTGATGCCGCACTCGTAGCCGGTGCCGACCTCGCGGACGTCGTCCTTGAAGCGGCGCAGGCCCGAGATGGAGCCCTTGTAGACTTCCTTCTCGCCGCGGATGAGGCGCGCCTTGGCGCCG
>CAZVCT010000174.1:0-2681 GCA_964625655.1 uncultured bacterium | reverse complement strand
CCACGAGCAGGCCCAGCCGCTCGCCGCCGCCGTGCAGGCCCAGGCCGCCCGTGAAGAGGCCGTAGCCGTAGGCGTTGTGGAACACCATCCCGGGCCGCGCGCCGGCGGCTGCCAGGCTGCGGGCGTTCACCTCGGCGAACACGTCCAGGTCGTGCTTCGTGTAGGCCATGATGGTCGGCTTGCCGGTCGTGCCGCTGGAGGCGTGGATGCGCGCCAGCCGCTCGCGCGGCACCGCCAGCAGGCCCAGCGGGTAGTTGGCCTGGATGTCGTCCTTGCGGGTGATGGGCAGCCGGCGGATGTCGTCGATGCCGCGGATGTCGGTCGGCTTCACGCCGGCGTCGTCCAAGCGCTCGCGGTAGAACGGCACGTTGTCATGAAGGCGCTTCACCAGGTCGCGCAGGCGCTCGCTCTGCAGCTCCCGCAGCTTCTCCTGGGGCATCGTTTCGATCTCGGGTTGGAACATCAGCTCTCCTCCGGAGCCTGGGTGGACCCGCTCGGCTGCGCTTCGTCCGCGGCGCCGCCGGCTGGTCCGCCGCCGGAGCGCGCGCCGCTGGGCGCCGCGTCGGCAGGCGAGCGGTCGGGCGCGCGCTCGCGGCGGTAGACGGTACCGGTGAACAGCGCCACGACGGTGTCGCCGTTGCGAACCTCGACGCGGTAGGTGGCCACGCGCCTGCCCACGTGCTCGGCGCGCGCTTCGGCCTCCAGCGCGTCGCCGGGGCGCACGGCACGGAAGTAGTCCATGTGAACCGACAGCGCCACGGCGTCTGCGTCGCCGGAGTTCGAAGCGAGCGCGAACGCCTCGTCGGCCAGCGCGTAGACGAAGCCGCCGTGGCCGGTGCCGTGCATGTTCGTGTGGCCCTCGCCTACGACGGCACGAAGCCGGGCGTGGTGAAGCTCCAGCGACAGCTGCTCGAAGCCGAGGGTGGTGGCGAAGCTCATGGAGCGCTGCCTTCGGTCATGGACCGCCTCCCGCGAAGCGGGGCGCAGAGCGCCCACGTCAGATGGGTTACGCGGCCGATGATAACTCAGGGAGGCTGCTTAGCTTGGTGGTGCCGGCCTTGCGCCGGCCATCACCAACGCGTCAGACCCGCCAACCCACCGAACTCGGCATGCAAGCGTTCCTGCGCTGGGCCGTGGACGAACTCGAGCGCGGTGCCGCTCTGCCTCACCAGCTCGGGCAGCACCTCCAGCAGTTCCACCTCTTCGGGTTCGGCGCCCGGCTCCAGCGCGCGCGCCTCCTCGGGCCCGGCCGACACGCGTCCGCTGGGGACGCGGTACACCGTCGGCAGGCCGTTCCACGGCATCACCAGGCTGTGGAGTCGATGGTCCTGCAGCAGGCTGAGCGTCTCCTGCAGCCCCCCCACCCCCTCCTCGCGCACCCGGTCTAGCAGCGCCAACTCGTGCGCCTCCTCCGCGTCGGCCACCAGCTCCTGTACCAGCGGAAGCCACTCGGGGGCATCGGCGTCGGGGTTGGGCGGGGGTGGCAACGTGCCGACCACCTTGGACTTCACGGCGTCAGGAAGCACCTCCTGGAAGGCGGCGAGGTTGCCGGGCGTGCCCATCAGGATGATGCGGTCGACGCGTTCCTCGTCCAGGTTGCGCTCGAGGCGCGGCGTCAGCGAGCGGTAGAGGCGCGCGCTGGCCTCCGCCAACCGGGTCTTGAAGCTGTCGACGTCGGCGCCGCCCCGCGCGGCAACGCCTCCGACGCCCACAGCGGGGCTGCGGCGCGCCTCGCGGTACGGCACCCACTCGTCGGTGTCGACCTCGAGCCCGTGGTCGTTCAGCTCCTGTATCTGACCCAGGAAGGCCTCGAACACCCGCACCCGCGCCTCGGCCACGTAGACGACGGCGTAGCGCTCGCGCTGGTCGAGCGCGAAGAGCAAGGGGCCTACCAACGGCCGGCCCCAGTGCGCCAGCGCGCCATCGGAGTCCTCCAGGAAGGGCAGTTCGGTCTGCAGGTAGTAGGCGCCCAGGGTGTCGTCGGGATCCTCGCCGGTGAACAGCGCCAGCGTGCGCCCTTCGGGGCGTGCGAACTCGATCTTCAGGCGTTCCGAGATGCGGGCCACGTACTGCTTGTCGAGCGGCAACTCGCGTAGCGCCTGTGCGGCGCGCAGTGCGAACGCCTTGTCGGCGGTGGCGTCGTTGCCGCGGTTCACGTCCAGGTAGAGCGAGAGCACGGGGGTGTCGTGCGGTTCGATCTGCTCGAGCAGGGCCAGCTTCAGGTTGTTTCCTATCATGCGTCGCCTCCTCCGTAGCCGGGTAAGCATAGCTGGCGCGGTACCGGTCCCAGTGTAGAGCGCGCACTGCGCGAGTCCAGTTCGGCATTGCTTTTAGTGCCTAGGCATGTGCCGGAGATGAATGCAGTGCAGTTCGCCGGTTGCACCAGTGTCCGGTTCCGCCGGTTCAGCCGTTGTTGCGACCACGGCGCCTGCCGTTGCCCTGTGCGGGCGATGGCGCGTATGCTCACCTCATAGCAAACCGTGGCTGGGCGTCTTGGTGACGTACCCGCCGAGGCGCCTTCGGCCTGGCCAAGGCTCCTGCAAGCGCACCCCCGCAGGCCGGCGTGGGTCGACTCGTGGGAGTTCGGGCGCTACGACACCGCACCGGCACGAACGTCCGCTTGCACGCACGCGGCACGTGTAGACGACCTTAGGAGGAAAGCATGATCGGACGAACCGTAC
>CAZVCT010000173.1:0-2682 GCA_964625655.1 uncultured bacterium | reverse complement strand
GCGCCCTGATGCTCTCAGGGGCCAGTTGGGGAGGGGCGGCTGTAGGTTATCGGCGGTCTTCAGTCTATAGAAATCCGCGGCCCAGTTGATTGCCCTACCTGACGGACGGTCGCAGCGGCGTGGGTCCAGGGCAGGCAAGGCCACACGAAGAACGCGCCGGCCAGCAGCGAGATGCTCGCCACCAGCACGATCCACTCGGCGGCGGGCGGCTACTTAGTCTGGCCCAGGATGCCAGCAGATGTGGCAGGGATGTTCAGGACCTTGGCGCAGGTGAGAAGAGCGCGGTCAAGCGTGTAGATGATCTCGTCGCGGCGCGCGGCTATCGCGAGGTGAAGCGCGTCGGGGCCGCGCAGGCCGAGGCCCGGATCACGTAGGAGTAGGTCGCGCGCGAGCTCGTGGTCCTCGGCGTTGGAATCGTGGACGAGGTACACGTGTTTTGCATGCTCTTCAAGAGCTTGCTGGATGACGCGTGGATCGCCTTCGAGGGTTCCCATGCGCGCCAGGCCGGCGAGGGTGCTGGCGAACTCTACGAGGGTCCAGCTACTGATGGTGAGGGTCCGCGGGGGCGCGGACCGGAGGACAGCTTCCACGCGCTCGCTCGTCGCTTCGTCAAGGTAGTAGGGGATGAGGAAGCTGGTGTCGAGGTAGATCGTTAGCGCTCCTCTTCGTCTCGCATGGCCCGCAGCTCGTCGAGTGCGCTTCTGCGGGTGCCCCCGTGCCTGGCGCGGAACTCCGCCATGCTCGGTGCGGCTCGCTCGGGCGGGGCGAGCGTGGCAACGGCCCTGCCGTAGCGGGTGATGGTTATGGTCTCGCCGGCCTGTGCGCGTTTGAGTAGGTCGCTCAGGTTCTTCTTGGCTTCCGCGGTAGTGACTTCGGCCATCCCGTATCCTTTCTTGACCAACATGATGGCCATCATAAGGCAGCGCAAGTCAGCGACGTGGCCCCCGCGGTAAGCATGGAACTGCACTCCCTTACTCCAGTGGGACGCGGGTTGCAGGGCCGCCTCGGGAGGTAGCCATCACCGGCTTCCGGGCCCAACTTGATGACGCACATATCCCGCACAACGCCTCACACCCGGCTCATTCTGTACTCATACTGGTCTAACTGAACCATAACTAACCTAATTTGATGAGTTCTCACCCAGAACATGTCTGAGATTCATGTGTAAGTGGCACGTTGCGGTACAAGGCGAACCTCTCACGAACAAATTGATTCTTTCCGGTGGCGTTAGGGGGGTCGTCGTCCAGGAGGAGACCATGATCCGCAGTAGGTTCACCGGAACGATCGCGTCCCTGACGGCCATCCTGCTACTTTCCGCCTGTGCTTCGATGCCCATCCCGATCGACGTGGACTTGCGCGGGAAGGTTGGCGACACCGAGGAGAAGGGGACCATAACCGAGCCCATCGAGGCCGGTGAGAGCAAGAAGGTCGACCTGCGCCTCCCGGAAACGGGCGACAAATGCATCGACTTCGCCGACATCGCGCCCGACGCCATCACCGTCCGCTCGGCCAAGCTGCAGTGGATCATCGACGTCAGCTACAGCGGCCCCGAGCTCTCGGGCGACCTCGAGGCGCGCCTCTACCTGACCGGGCGCGGCGACGACATCTTCGACAAGTCGAACAAGCTCGGCCCCGTGTTCCAGCTCGACCTCGACAAGGCGACCAACCGCTTGGAGGGCACTGCCGAACTCGACGCCGAGCACCTGGAAGCGGTCAACGACCGCAAGATCTGCTGGGGCATCGCCATCACCGGCGAGAACGTCTCGGCTGCCGAGGACGGCACGCTCGAGATCGACTACAAGGTCAAGAAGGCGATGCTGCACATCACCTTCAGCGTGTTCTGAGCGGCTCGCTCAGGCGCTCGCAGTCGCGTCGTCGGCGCCTTGTGCGCCGGCGGCTTCTTTCGCCTGTTCGGCGGCAACCTCGGCGTGCACCTGCTCCATGTCCAGGTCGCGCACGGCCTGGATGACCTCTTCCAGCTGCGGCGCCGCCAGCGCGCCGGGCTGGGCGAACACCAGCACCTGCTCGCGGAAGGCCATCAGGGTCGGGATCGAACGGATCTGGAACGCCGCGGCCAGTTCCTGCTGCGCTTCGGTGTCGATCTTGCCGAAGACCACGTCGCCGTGCGTCTCGGCGGCCTTCTCGAACACGGGCTCGAACATCTTGCACGGCCCGCACCACTCGGCCCAGAAGTCGAGCAGCACGATGTCGTTGTCGCGGATGGTCGTTTCGAGGTTCTCGAGGGTCATCTCTTGAGTAGCCATGGTCGAAGGGTACCCGCGGCACCGAAGGAACGCGTGCCGCGGGGCCTACATGGCCCGGACTCGGCCGTCCCGGGCCGGTAGCATGGCACGGTGGGAAGCGCTAACCCAAGGATCGTGATCGTCGGCGGCGGTGCCGCCGGCTTCTTCGGCGCCATCGCCTGCCAGGAGGCGAACCCCGCAGCGCGCGTCACGATCCTCGAGGGAAGCGGCGCGCCCCTGTCCAAGGTGCGCATCTCGGGCGGCGGGCGCTGCAACGTCACGCACGACCAGCCCGACCCGGCGCTGCTGATCCACCACTACCCGCGCGGTGCCCGCGCCCTGCGCGGCCCCTTCACCCGCTTCGGCCAGAGCGAGACGGTCGCTTGGTTCGAAGGCCGCGGCGTACGGCTGAAGACGGAGGCCGACGGGCGCATGTTCC
>CAZVCT010000172.1:0-2685 GCA_964625655.1 uncultured bacterium | reverse complement strand
AGTCCGCGCCGCTCGAGGTCGAGCAGATCGTTCCTCGCCGACTGGTAGACGACCGCGTGGCTCGCTGCGTGTCCACGGAACGAGTACCTCGCGCCAGGCGTGCGCAGCGCATGGTTGAGGAGCGCGACCTGCCGGTGGTTCAGGTCGGTGTCTCGCAGGAGCCGCTCCGTGCTCCGGACCTCCTTCACCTTGCGCGACAGGTAGGCGTTCAGCCCGTCGATCGCTCGCCGTACGACCTCGAGCTGGTACAGCGCGAAGTACGTGAGGTCGTTGGCGTCCTGCTCGGTGTAGAGGAACGAACGCGCGTACTTCGCTGGCGCCTTCTTCAGGATCGCCGAGATCGTCAGGTACTCGGTGAGCCAGTAGCCGCGCCGCAACATCGACCAGTAGAAGAGCGCACGCGCTGTCCGGCCGTTGCCATCCTCGAAGGGGTGGTCGTGGCCGAGCCAGAAGTGGAGCACGATCGAACGAAGCACGGGATGGAGGAAATCGTCGTCCGTATCCGCCCTGTTCGCGAACGCGCACATCTCCGCGAGCCGACCAGGTAGCTCACCGGCCGGCGGGGGAGCGTGCAGCAGTTCGCCCTCGTCGTCGTAGACGCCGATCCGCTCCTCGTCAGGCTGCTGCAACCGTCCAGCCGCGGAGGGGTCGTCGAGGGTGTTCTCGGTGACGATGCGATGGAGCTCCAGAACCATGTCGACGGTCAGATCATCGTCGCGATGGTCCCGCACGTAGTTCATGGCGCGGTAGTTGTTGACGATCATCTGCTCGCTGCGGCTCGTCGGCCGGCGTCCCGAGCGAAGCATCTCTTTCGCCACTTTCCTGCTGGTCGTCGCGCCCTCGAGTTGGCTGCTCGTGATGGCCTCCTCGATGAGTGAGTTCACCAGGTAGGAACGGCGGGTGTCTGGGTTGGTGACCTGCTCGCTGACCGCGATGCGACCGCTGGCATGTTGATCCGCGTGCCGTAGGCCCGCCAGCAACGGGCCAACCATCGCGAGTCCGAACGGTTGGCCATGGACATCCTTCAGAGCGGTGGGCTGGAGCATCTGACCACGAACGAACTTGATCCCCAGCCACCACTCCTCGCTACTGAGGCCGACGGGCGGATCCACGTGCCGTAACGAATCCCAGTGCCGGTACCGGCCATCGACCGACGCCTTCACCTCGGGATGGGTCAGGATCGCAACGACCCGGTCGGAGGCGGTCCGCCCGAGGAGCTCATCGAAGGGCGGTGCGACGAGGGGCTTCTTCATGCGCCCAACTACCATCTCCTACTAATGTGAGCCAGATTGGTAGTTAGTCTAAGCGGGACTCGTGAACTGTCAAACGGCAACGAAGTAGTACTTTGCGCGTTCTTGGTTGCAGTTGCCCTCTGTACCGTCGGCGCATCTCGTCCCGTCATGACTCCCGCACCACTGGAGGAGGCGGTATCAGAGTGGTATCGTTCCGGCATGGCTCTCACGCTGCGTACCGATGACGAACTCGAGCGGGCTCTGTCTGCCCTGGCCGAGGCCGAAGGGTTGTCCCGGCAAGAGGTGATCCGCCGGGCGGTCCTGGATCGCTACGAGCGCGCCGGCCACCGGACGCGCGTGGATGCGAGCGCGGACAAGCTCATCGAGCGCTGGGGCGACGTCCTCGACAGGCTCGGCTCCGTGTGAGCCGCGGCGACACCGAGGTTGAGTACCTCGATCTGGAGGATCTCCTGGCGCTGACTCGTGCTCTCGGTGCTGGACCGGTACGCGACCTCGGGCTGCTCGACTCGGCTTGCGCGCGTCCCCGTTCCACCGCCTTCGGCGCGGACGCGTATCCGACGCTCGAAGCCAAGGCGGCGGCGCTGCTGCACTCGTTGGCGAGGAACCACGCGCTGGTCGATGGGAACAAGCGCCTGGCGTGGTTGGCCGCCGTGGTCTTCCTCGACATCAACGGCAGCGCCGTCGAACTCGACGATGATGACGCCTTCCAGCTGGTCATGGACGTCGCTGCTGGCGATCTCGAGGTCGACGCCATCAGGGATCGCCTGTCGGCCACCTGATACTGCGGAGAACCTCCGACCACTCGACTAGCAATCGAGTCGCTAGGACGGCCGCGCCTGCACTTCATCCGTGATCTTCTCTGCGTAGCGCTGGCGGGCCGCCTCACCGGAGGTTCCGAGCTCCTGACCGATCTTCGACCAGGCGGCCCCAGAATCGCGGGCATCCCGAACCGCAGACAGCAGCTGCCGTTCGAGCAAGGCGCGCTGGTAGGAGAGCCGACGCACCGCTAGCAGCGGCGGTTCGTGTCGGTCCTCTGGCGAGGGCTCGTAGGTCTCGAACTGGTCAGCCAGTTCGTCGCCTCGCGCGATCAGGTCATCGATCGATCTCGGCATCTCCATCACCTCAAGAACCTCGTGCGAGCTCGCATCGCGTGCACGATCGCGATCTCGCCGTGCCACTCGACGACACCCACTTCGAGAAGATCTCCTGAGCGGGCTGGACCGATGTACATGACAAGCCCCTCTCCTAGGTCGTAGGCATCGATGGCGAGGGCCCACGCGTGCAGGGCGTCGTCGTTCGCCACACCGTGACGGTGAGCGCTCTCGAGTACCAGCGGTTCATCGGCGTCCATCTCCGCAAGCTAGCGACACGCCGTGACGTCGCAAGATAACTTGGCGCCTCTCCCATGTCGAGGGGTGAACCCGGCCGAAGA
>CAZVCT010000171.1:0-2686 GCA_964625655.1 uncultured bacterium | reverse complement strand
GGCGTGGTCGCCAAGATCCTGCCGCCGGAAGACATGCCGTTCATGGCCGACGGCACCCCCGTCGACCTCGTCTTCAACCCGCTCGGCGTCCCGTCGCGCATGAACCTCGGTCAGATCCTCGAGACCCACCTGGGCCTCGCCGCCCGCAAGCAGGGCGTCTCGTTCGTGACGCCCGTCTTCGACGGCGCCCGCGAGGAAGAGATCAAGGAGCTGCTCGAGGAGGAAGCCATCAAGGAGATCGCGGCCAACCGCGAGGCCGGCTTCGAACCCGACATCCGCGAGCTCGAGGTCTTCCGCCGTGCTGCCAAGCTGGGCATCATCGACCGCGACAAGGACACGGACGAGGCCTACCGCGCCATCTCCCGCTCGGGCAAGACCGTGCTCTTCGACGGCCGCACCGGCGAGGCGATCGACGCGCCCATCGTCGTCGGGGTCATGTACATCATGAAGCTCTACCACATGGTCGAGGACAAGATGCACGCCCGCTCGACCGGCCCCTACTCGCTCATCACCCAACAGCCGCTGGGGGGCAAGGCGCAGTTCGGTGGCCAGCGTCTCGGCGAGATGGAGGTGTGGGCCCTCAAGGCGCACGGCGCCGCTCACACCCTGCAGGAGATGCTCACCATCAAGTCCGACGACATCGACGGCCGTAACGCCGCTTACGAGGCGATCGTGAAGGGGAACGACGTCCTCGAGCCGACCATCCCCGAGTCGTTCAAGGTACTGGTCAAGGAGCTCCACTCCTTGGGCCTCGACGTCAGCGTCCTCGACGCCGACGACAGGGCGGTCAGCATCTTCGACGAGACGGGACGGCACTGGTGAGCGACGAGAACAGGTCCAACGCATTCCGTGAAGGGGCGCGCATGAAAGAACAGCCTAGGGAGTTCACCAAGGTCCAGATCAAGATCGCCTCTCCGAAGACGATCCGCGACTGGAGCTACGGTGAGATCACCAAGCCGGAGACCATCAACTACCGCACCCTCAAGCCCGAGAAGGACGGCCTCTTCGACGAGCGCGTCTTCGGGCCCGAGAAGGACTGGGAGTGCAGCTGCGGGAAGTACCGCGGCCAGCGCTTCGCCGGCAAGACGTGCGAGCGTTGCGGGGTAGAGATCACCCGCGCCACGGTGCGCCGCTACCGCATGGGCCACGTGGAGCTCGCCACGCCCGCCGCGCACATCTGGTACGTCAAGGACATCCCGAACAAGGTCGGTGCGCTTCTCAACCTCAGCACCGCCCAGCTCGAGCAGGTCCTGTACTTCGCCAAGTTCATCGTCACCGACGCCCAGGACGCCCGTCACCCCGACGGCCGCCCCCTGAAGCGCGGCGACCTGCTGACCGACGAAGAGTACCGCCAGCTGCGCTACGGCCAGCAGGAGACCTACACCGTCTCCGGCGGCGAGGACGCGGTCGTCGGCGACGGCGAGTGGGTCGAGCAGGGCCAGCAGCTGGCGAAGGGCCTCAAGGCCAAGATCGCCGGCATCGCCCAGTACCGCTTCCCGCGCCGCGTGACCCTCGAGTACCAGGAGTCGCGTGACGCCCGCCTCGTCCTCCCGAAGAAGGAGTTCATCGAGGAGGAGTCGTACTCCGGCGGCCAGCCCATCGCCGAACTAGGCGAAGAGCTCGTCATCACCGCCAGCGATGAAGGCATCGTCGAACTGCTGCCCATCGGCAACGACGGCGGCGTGCTCGTCGTGCGCGACGCAGACACCGAAGAGGAGCTCGTCTCCTACCTGATCCCCGCCGGCATGGAGCCCACCGTGGGCGCCGGCGAGTTCGTGGAAGAGGGCGACGAGCTCGCCCGCGCCGCGGCCGGCGCCACGCTGACGCTGCCCAAGAGCGCCACCGCCGTCCTCCGCGCCGCCAAGGCGAAGGGCACCACCGTCACGGCCACCGTGAAGGTCGAGTGGGAGCGCACCGAGGTCCACGAGACGAACCCGACGATGCACACGCTCGTCGGTGACGGCGCCACCGTCGTGCCCGGCGAGAAGGTCGTCGGCGCCATCGACGCTGCGCAGGAGATCATCGCCGCCGCCGCCGGCACCGTGCGCCTGTCGCACCCCGCCAGCATCATCGTGTCGCGCGCCCGCGTCTACCCGTACGAGGACGAGCCGATCGTCGTCAACGGCGACCGCGTGCGTGTCGGCGACGACCTGGCCGACGACGGCCGCATCAAGTCCGACATCGAGGGCCGCGTCGAGATCGACCTCGTGCGCCGCCAGGTGCGCGTGATCGAGAGCTACGACTTCGAGGCCAAGATGGGCGCCGAAGCGATCAAGGAGCTCCTCGAAGCGCTCGACCTCGAGCAGCTGGAGGCGGAGCTGGAAGAGGAGATGACCTCGCAGAGCCGCCACAAGCGCGCCAAGGCCCGCAAGCGCCTCGAGATCACCCGCAACTTCCGCCAGTCCGACAACCGCCCAGAGTGGATGATCCTCGAAGCCGTGCCGATCATGCCCCCCAGCCTGCGCCCCATGGTGCAGGTCGAAGGCGGCCGCTTCGCGACCTCCGACCTCAACGACCTCTACCGGCGCCTGATCAACCGCAACAACCGCCTCAAGAAGCTGATGCAGCAGGGCGCCCCCGAGATGATCGTGCGCAACGAGAAGCGCATGCTGCAGGAAGCCGTCGACGCTCTGATCGACAACGGCCGCCGCGGCAGCGCCGTCGTGCACCCCGGCTCCGACCGCCC
>CAZVCT010000170.1:0-2725 GCA_964625655.1 uncultured bacterium | reverse complement strand
CGCGGCGCGCCAGGTAGTAGCGGCGGCGATCGTCGCCCTGCTGGGCGGCCGCGGTTGCCAGGCCGACGATGGCGGCGTGCCTGCCGAGTTCGGCCGCGGGCATGGGGCCGAGTTCCAGGAAGGCGGGCGATTCGGCGACGGCCGTCGCGTGCACCTCGAGGCCCGCCACGTTTATGTCGGTCAGCGCGAAGTACGGCGGCCTGACGCCGATCCGCTCGAGCAGGTTCGGAGCGGTAACGCTCTTGGTTGAACTTTCTACGTATGGATTACGGGAGATCATCGCGCCACTCCCGCAGTGTATTCCTGACGCCGCTGCAGGCAAGCAGCGCGACGCCCCCAGATACGGTTCCTAATCATCCCAGACCTCTCCCCTATGACCATCCTGAAAACGCTACCACCTCCGAAACGGAAGTTCGCTTCGCCAGCTGGATTCCGTTCACGGCTTTACGCTTGTTCTGACGTCGTGAACATGTAATACTTCATGAACATGGAGCGGGAAGCAGTGACAGGGGCCATCGGCACCTTGCGAGACCTACCGGGTCTAATCGTGGATGTCGTGGCAACAGAAGGACCACCACCGGCGCGGCCCGACATGATCCTCGAGGTCAGGAGCCGTAGCGGCCGAACGACGTACCTTGCCGAAGCACGCACAAGCGTCAGGTCCTCGACCATCGGCGCCGTTTTGGACAATCTCGAACGCCTCCGCGGAACCTCTGGCCACCATCCTCTTCTGCTCGCGAACTATGTCGCCCCCTCAGCCGCCGAACGCCTGTTGTCCGAAGGCTTCGAGTTCGCCGACGCTGCCGGGAACATCTACCTGAACAGCCCAGCCGCCTACGTGTTGGTGCGCGGTAACCGACCCGAACGAGTCCCGATGTCGACGGAGTTCACACCAGCCGACCTGCAATTGATGTTCGCCTTCCTGGCGCGCTCCGACCTTACACGGGCGACTTACCGGGAGATGGCGGCGTCAAGCGGACTGTCGTTGGGCAAGATCAGCGGCACGGTCAAGAAGCTCGAAGCCGCCGGCTACCTGGGACGAGACAGGACTGGCGCCTTGTTCCTCGCCGATCCCCGCAGGATGCTCGAGCGCTGGGAGTTCGGCTACCTCGAGCGCCTGAGGCCCACCCTGAACCCGACGGGCTATCGACCGCTCGGCCCTGCCGGGTTCCGGCACGTCATCCAAGCCGCAGCCGACATACCGGGAGTCCTGCTTGGTGGTGAGCATGCCGCAGCGCGCCTTACGGGAACCCTCCATCCATCGACGCTCACGTTGCACGTGCCTGCCGGTGAGGCCAAGGACGTGGCCGCTCGACTCAAGCTGGCCCGGTCTGCCGAGGAGCCTACGGTGACGCTCCTGAACCGGTTCGGTCCCTCCGCGGGAAGCGAAAGCCAGGAGTTGGACCGCTTTCCGAGTGAGCCGACAGGCCAACGAGAAACGGGCATTGCCAATCCCATCCTTGTCCGCGCCGAACTGCTGGCGACAGGCGATGACCGGTTGCTCGAGGTGGCGGCTCGGCTGAAGGGCGACGCAGAAGACGAGATGCGGTCCTGATGGAGCTCGAGCCCCTGAGAGCCGTCGCTCGCATCGCTTCGGACATGGGTCTGAGAGTAGTCCTCATAGGCGCGCTCGCTCGGCAGATCGTGTTCGACCGGCACTTCGAGGGCGACCCCTACCGCGTGACGCTCGATATCGATGCCATGGTGCGCGTTACGGCCTTACAGGAGTTCGAGGCGCTGGCCGCCCGCCTCCAAGCCAGCGGTGAGTTCCGTCGTTTGAACGCCCATAAGTTCCTGCATACAGACGGAAGCGAAGTCGATCTGATCCCGTTCGGAGGCGTAGCGAACGAAGAAGGGGATCTGGTGTGGCCCGATGGGAGGGTGATGTCCCTGGACGGCCTTGCCTCTGCAGATTCCAGCGCCACGGCCTTGGAGGGCTTCGGCGTAGACGTTCGTGTGGTCAACCTTCCCCACCTCATCGCCTTGAAGCTATTCGCTTACCGCGATCGCCACGCCGAGACGACGAAGGACATCGATGACCTCGTCTACATCCTCACCAATGCTTCGGACGCATTCCAGTCGCGCCTCTACGACGAACTGCCCGGCGAAGCGATTCAAGAGCTGGATTACGCGCAACTTGGCCCCTACCTGCTCGGCCTTGACGTGGCCAGCCTAATAACGGCGGCCGAAAGGGAGTCCCTGACCGATCTGCTGGAGCAGTACCTAATTACGCCACCCGATTACCGCGCTCTGAGCGGCATCGCGAGAGGCGAGCGCCTCGAACTCTCCATAGCCTGCTTCGAGGCGTTCCGCTCGGGGTTGGTGGCGAGATGAGGTTTAGCCCGACCGCGCCCCGCAACCAGATGCTCCTCGAAAGCCCATGTCGGCCAAGAATGCGCGTGACTGGTCAGCGCAGGGCGGCAGCTTGGGTTGGCGAGAAGATCAGCGACCAGCTGGTGGCCCACCCGGAGCCGGGCACGATGGCACGTGGCAGACCTCATGGTAGCGGCATGGCTGAGAACGATTGGCGCCAAGGCCGCACGTGCGCCCCGGTACGACAGCTACGCCCCTTGAGCGGCGCGCGTAACGCGCAACCTGTTGCCCGACGGATCGGCGACAAGGATCCCGTCCTCGCCGTGCTTGAACGACCAGTCGTGGGCCGTCAACCTTTGGGCCAGCTGCTCCAGACCCTCGGCAGTCGGTAACTCGAGCGTGAAGTGCCTGA
>CAZVCT010000169.1:0-2755 GCA_964625655.1 uncultured bacterium | reverse complement strand
ATGGAGCTGGCGGGCTTCGACGACGGCGCCAACGAGACGCGCGTGCAGGGCATCATCGATTCGGCACTGCGCTACTTCCCCCGCCTGACGAGAGAAGAGCTGGAGGCGCCGCCGCGCTGGCACGGCTTCCGGCCCTGCTCGCCCGACGGCCTGCCGTACCTGGGGAACTCGCCGAAGCACGCGAACCTCACCGTGGCGACGGGCCACTCGATGATGGGCGTCAGCATGGCGCCGGTGACGGGAAAGCTGGTGGCGCAACTCGTGGCCGGTGAAACACCTGAGCACGACATCGCGCCGCTGCGGGTGGACCGCTTCGGCTGAGGCGTATGCCTCGTGACGTCCACTGACCGCTGCCGGTCCTACTTCTAAGAACCTCCGCCTTACTGCGGGTTCAAACCTCCCACGGCCACGCGCCCGCGGCAGCCGCCAAACCGATGGCCTTCGGGCCGGTGTGCACGGCTAGCACGGCGCCCACGGGCGCCACGTCCGACCAGAGCAGCTCGTGCGCTGCGGCCAGGCCTTGCTGCAGCTGTTCGCCGTCGGCCGGTTCGTCGCCGTACATGACGCCGGCGCGCAGCGGCGTGCCCTCACCGAAGCGCTTCGTCACCTGCTGCACCAGCGCGTCGAACACCTTGGCCCAGCTGCGGGAGCGCCCGACGTTCACGTAGGTGCCCGACTCCTTGTCGACGGTGATGACCGGCTTGAGGCTCAGCATGGCGCCCAGCGCCGCCTTGACGCGTCCGATGCGCCCGCCGCGCTGGAGGTACTCGAGGGTGTCGATGGCGAAGAACAGCTCGGTGGCGGCGTGCACTTGCTGCATCCAGTCGATGGCCGTGTCGATGTCGTGGCCGCGGGCGCGCGCCATCATCGCCGCATGCACCTGCAGCGCCTGGGCGGCGGACAGGGTGCGGGAGTCGTGCAGCGTGACGTCGGCATCGGGAACGAGGCCCAGAGCCTGGTCGGCGGCGTTGTAGCTGCCCGAGAGGCCGCTGGAGATGGTGACGACCAGCAGCGGGCGGGTGGCGGCCCGGAAGAGCTCGGCGAACTCGTCGGGCGCGGGCTGGCTGGTGGTCGGGTGGGGGTCGCCGCGGACCAGCCGCGAGAAGAACTCCTGGCGCGAGATGTCGCCGGGCTTGAGGGTCTCGGGGCCGAAGTGCATGGAGAAAGGCGCCACGGGCACGTCGTTCAGCAGGTCTGGGAAGGCGTCCAGTCCGCCGTCGCTGACGACGTCGAAGAGCGGCTCGGCCGCTGGGCCGTCAGGCATATCGTCGGATAGGTTGGTTGGCCGGTCGTTCAGGTCCGCCGTGTCGGCTGGCAAGGTCACGCTCCTCGTCGGCAACGGTCGGTTAGGCGGCAGGGCGCCGCTGGTTGCGTGGCTCATGATAGTGGCGAAGCGCCCCTATCCCTTGTGCGATGTGGCCCAGGCACCAGTCTCTGGGCATGTCCGGAGCGGCCGTAGCAGCCCTTGGAGCGCCGGGCCAGACGCCTGCACCACGTGCGCCTGTCGACCAGCCGGCTCAGAGCAGGCCGACCGCCTGCATCAGCGCGTGCATGGTTGTGGGACCGACGAACTTGAAGCCCCGTGACTGGAGGGCCTTTGCCAACGCCTCGGACTCGGCCGAGCGGCTCAGCGCCCTGATGGCGGCCGCGCGTTCGGGTGGCGGGGCGAACGACCAGACGAGCTCTGCCAGCCCGCCCTCTTCGCGCACGGCCAGGGTGGCGCGCGCGTTCGTGATGGTGGCGCGGATCTTCAGCTCGTTGCGGACGATGCCTTCGTCGAGCTTCAAGCGCTCGACGTCCGCCTCGCCGAAGGCGGCGACGGCTTCGGGGTCGAAGCCTGCGAACGCGCGCCGGAACGCTTCGCGCTTGCGGAGGATGGTGGCCCACGACAGGCCCGACTGGAAAGCTTCGAGGCTGAGCGCTTCGTACATGCCGCGCTCGTCGCGGACGGGAACGCCCCACTCCTCGTCGTAGTAGCGGCGTAGCAGCTCGTCCTGCGAAGCCCAGGCGGGCCTGGCCACGCCGTCTTCGCCGACGATCGTGCCCGGCGCGGCAGAGGTTGGGCCAGCCGGCTTGGCAGAGGTCGGGCTAGCGGCTGCGACATGGCCGTTCGGCGCGGGAGCGGCGGTTGGATCTGGTTCGTGCGACACGTTGCCTCCTTGGCGTCTGAACGCTCGTTGCCCCTCGGGCTCGGCTCCCTCGCTGCCATGGAGGTTAGGCGCTGCCGCCAGTCGTGGCCATGGGTAGCGGCCTAGATGGCCTTGGTCTCGGCCTCGACGTCTCGAGCTCTTGCCTAGACGTTCTCACCTAGAAGCACTCGCCTACACGCCTTGCTCGGGCGAGTGCCCTAACCGTTCCCGCCCGCCTCTTTCGCCGCCCTGCGCGCCTCGTTGCGCAGCGCCACCGGCAGCACGCCGCTCGCGTCGAGCTTCGCTGCGCCCACGAAGCGCTGCAGGTTCGCCAGCCCGCGCCCCAGCGCCCGGGCGAAGTCGGCGTCCTTGCCCGTGGCTGGGTCTTCCAGCCAGAAGCCCAGCACCTGCAACGCACCCGTGGCGCGGTCGAGCTTCATGTCGGCGCGCGCCACCAGCGCGTCGTCCCACAGGATGGGCAGCACGTAGTAGCCCCAGCGGCGCTTCTCGAGCGGCTTGTAGACCTCCCACACGTAATCGAATCCGAACAGCTTCCCGGCGCGGCCGCGGGCCGACACGGGGTCCAGAGGCGCCAGGAACGACACGGCGTCGCGCGTGCTGTCGCC
>CAZVCT010000168.1:0-2786 GCA_964625655.1 uncultured bacterium | reverse complement strand
CACCCCAACAGCCGCGTGAGCCTGCAATACCGCCGCTTCCGCGAAACGCGCTTCCTCGTGTACGTCGACGAGAAAGTACCCAATCACGGACCGATCCTCCTCACCCGCGCCCAAGTCGAAGGCATGATCGAGTACCTCACCGAATCAACGCGAGTCGGGCAGCTGCGCGAGATGAGGGGCGACCCGAACACCAAGGCCCAACCATGAGCGCCGACCAGGAGCACCCACCGCGTCGGTCGGTGCTGCGGTGACGAAGATGCCGGCGCGCGACGGGTTCGAAGCGAGCGGAGCCCGCACCTGGGCGTTGCGGCTCTAGGCCCCTCGCTGGCTTTGGCGGCTGGCCATGTCGCGCACCTCGCCTATGAGCTCCTCGACTATGTCTTCGAGGAACAGGACGCCTAGCTCCTCGCCGCCTCGTTCCGAGACCACGCCGAGGTGCGCTCCGGAACGCCGCATGAGCTGCAGTACGGCCTCGGCCTCGGCGTCCGCGTCGATGGAGGCCAGCGGCCGGATGTCCCGGGCCGGCAGCGGCGCGTCGAGCGCCTCGGGGGAAACGCCGATCACGTCCTTGAAGTGGACGTAACCGGCCATCGAACCGTCCTCGTCCATGAGCACGTAGCGCGAGTGGCCATAGCGGGCGACGGCGTCCTCCACCTGGGCCGGCGTGACGCCAAGCGGCAGCGTGACGAGCTGGTCCATCGGCACCGCTAGGTCGCGGGCGCACTTCTCGGTGAACTCGAACGCCTTCGTTACGGTGCCGCTGAGGTCGCGGAAGAGACCGGCGCGCTCCGACTCGGCGACGATGTTCGCCACCTGGTCGAGGGTGAACGCGGAGGTCGCCTCGCTCTTCGGCTCCACGCCGAAGCGGCGCAGGAACCAGTTCGCCGTCCCGTCGAGAGCCCGTATCAGCGGACGCACCACGCGCGCGACCGCAACGAGCGGCGGCGCGAGCAGCAGCACTGACGGACCCGGACGCGAGAAGGCGATGTTCTTCGGAACCATCTCGCCCAGCGTCACGTGAAGGAACGAGACGATCACGAGGGCCACCGCGAACGACAGCCCCGACGTCGCGGCCTCGCTTAGGCCCAACGCGCCGAGCGGCCCCTGCAGGAGGTGGTGGATCGCAGGCTCCGAGAGGTTGAGGATGAGCAGCGAGCACACGGTGATGCCGAGCTGCGAGCAGGCAAGCATCAGGGTCGCGTGCTCCATCGCCCACAGGGCGGTCTTGGCTGCCGGGTTGCCAGCGCGCGCGAGCGGCTCGACCTGCGCCCGCCGAGCAGCCAGCACGGCGAACTCCGCCCCGACGAAGAAGGCGTTGGCCACCAGTAGCACGACGAGCCAGACTATGCCCCACCACTCGCTCATCCTTCGGTCCCGTCCTCGGTGGGCGCCGGGGGCGAGGGCACGAACCGCAGACGGTCGACCCGCAGGCCGTCCATCCTCACCACCACCAGCCGTCCCTCCGGTACCTCGACGACGTCACCCTGCTGGGGCACCCGCTCCAGCTCGACCATCACGAAGCCGCCGAGGGTGTTGTAGTTCTCGTCCTCCGGGATGTTCAGGCCAACGCGCTCCTCGATCTCGTCCAGCCTGAGCATCCCCGGGAGCGTCCAGGAATCGTCCGACCACCGCCTGACGCCTGGGATGGGCCGGTCGTGCTCGTCGGCGACGTCGCCGACGAGCTCCTCCACGAGGTCCTCCAGCGTGACGACGCCGGCGGTGCCGCCGTACTCGTCCAGCACGACTGCGAGCTGGCCGCCGCCACGCAGCTCTCCGAGGAGGACGTCGACCGTCTGGGTGTCAGGCACGTAGATCGGCTCTCGCATCAGCTGGTGAAGCGGCGTCGCTTCGCGTGCCTCGCGCGGCACCGCGAGCGCCGCCTTGACGTGCACCACGCCCACCACGTCGTCGACACCCGTTCCCGTCACCGGGAAGCGGGAGTGGCCCGTATCGCGGGCGAGCACCATGAGGTCCTCGACCGAAGCCGTGGATGGCATGGCCGCCATGCGGGTTCGCGGCGTCATCACGTCGCCCGCCGTGAACTCGGCGAAGTCGAACGTGCGCGTCAGCAGCGTCGCGGCGCGCGGGTCGAGGCTACCCTCGCTCGCCGAGTGCTGCACGAGGCTCGCCAGCTCCTCCACGGTCCGGGCGGAAGACAGCTCCTCCTTCGGCTCGACGCCGAACGCCCTGACGACGCTGTTGCTGAAGCCGTTGAGGCCCCGCACCACCGGATTGAAGACCGCTGTGAAGGCGACCTGGAAGGGCGCGACGAGCTTGCCCGTGAACTCCGGCAGCGCCAGCGCCAGGTTCTTGGGAACCAGTTCGCCTATCAGCATGGAGAGCAGCGTCGCGAGCACGATGGCGACAGCACTCGCCACGGGCCTGACGATGTCGGCCGACAGCCCGGCCGACACGAGCGGTCCCGTGAGCATGCGAGAGACGGCGGGCTCCATCGTGTAGCCGGTCAGTAGGGTGGTCAGCGTGATGCCGAGCTGTGCGCTCGAAAGATGCGTGGAGGTGCGCCCCAGCGCCGCGATGAGCGTGCCGAGCCCCTTCTCGCCAGCATCCTGCCGCGAGCGTAGGAGCGACCGGTCGAGGTTGACGAGGGCGAACTCCGACGCAACGAACAGGCCTGTACCCACCGTCAACAACAGGCCAAGCCCGAATAGGAGCAGATCGCTCATGTGTCTGCTGCGAGCCCCCTAGGGGTACGGCCCAACGGCGCCAACTTCAGATGACCAACGGGGTCGCTATCCATGTTCTGCGCCCGAGTATACACACAGCCC
>CAZVCT010000167.1:0-2814 GCA_964625655.1 uncultured bacterium | reverse complement strand
ACCCCATGCGCCGCGAGGTGGCGCAGCTGGCCCTGACCGAGCTCGTCACCGACGGACGCATCCACCCGGCTCGCATCGAAGAGGTGGTGCACAAGGCGCAGCACGAGATGCAGGGCTACATCAAGGAGCGCGGCGACGAGGCGGCGCTGGAAGCGAACGTCGTGGGCCTCAAGCCCGGCCTGGTGCAGCTGCTGGGGCGCATGCAGTTCCGCACGAGCTACGGCCAGAACATCCTGAAGCACTCGGTGCAGGTGGCGCACCTGACGGGCATCATCGCCGCCGAGCTCGGCCTCGACGAGGCCATGGCGCGCCGCGCCGGCCTGCTGCACGACATCGGCAAGTCGATCGACCGCGAGATCGAGGGCACCCACACCGAGATCGGCGCCAACCTGGGCCGCCGCTTCGGCGAGCCGCGCGAGGTGATCGACGCCATCGCCAACCACCACGACCTCGACCGCGCCGAGACGCTCTTCCCCATCATCGTCAACGCCGCCGACGCCATCTCGGCCGCCCGCCCGGGCGCGCGCCGCGAGACGCTGGAGAGCTACATCAAGCGCCTCGAGGGCCTCGAGAGCATCGCCACCAGCTTCCCGGGCGTCGATTCGGCGTTCGCCATCCAGGCGGGCCGCGAGATCCGCATCATCGTGCAGCCCGAGAAGGTGAACGACGCCTCGGCGGTGCTGCTGGCGCGCGACATCGCCAACCGCATCGAGCAGGACATGGAGTACCCCGGCCAGGTGCAGGTGACGGTGGTGCGCGAGTCTCGCGCCGTGGAGTACGCGCGCTAGGCCCCCGGGTATACTTTCGCGGGGCGTAAGGCGGTTCGGCTGTACCGTCATGCCCCGCGGCCGTGCGGCCGCGACCATCCTGCAGCCGTGCGAGGTGTACCGAAGATGCCCAGCCCGAACCAAGCAGCTCCGCGACAGGCGCAGCTACAGCGCCACCTCGGGGCGCTGCAGGCGCGCCGCCAAGACGCCCACGCCGAAGGAGGCCGCCTATGAGGGTCGGCGAGAAGCTCAAGCTGTTCTGCGGCACTGCCACGCCGGAACTGGCCCGCAACGTGGCCGCCGAGCTGGGGATGGAGCTGGCCCAGGGCAGCGTCTCCAAGTTCCCCGACGGCGAGACGCGCATCAACATCGAAGAGAGCGTGCGCGGCGCCGACTGCTTCATCATCCAGTCGACGTGCGCGCCCGTCAACGAGACGCTGATGGAGACGCTCGTGCTGATCGACGCGCTGAGGCGCGCCTCGGCCTGGCGCATCAACGCCGTCATCCCCTACTTCGGCTACGCCCGGCAAGACAAGAAGGTCTCGGCGCGCGAACCGATCACGGCCAAGCTGATCGCCAACCTGATCGAGACCGCCGGCGCCGACCGCGTGATAACCATCGACCTGCACGCCGGCCAGATCCAGGGCTTCTTCGACGTGCCGGTGGACCACCTGACGGCGCTCGACATCCTGGGCCACCACCTGAAGGGCACCGACCTGACCGACTCGGTGGTCGTGTCGCCGGACGTGGGCCGCGCCACCGAGGCGCGCCGCCTGGCGAACTACCTCGACCTGCCGCTGGGCATGCTCTACAAGCGCCGCACCAGCCCCACCGAGACGGAAGTGACGCACGTGATCGGCGAGGTGGAAGGCAAGCGCCCCATCATCCTCGACGACATGATCAGCACCGCCGGCACCATGCGCCGCGGCATCGACGCCCTCATCAAGCTGGGCGCCGTGCCCGACATCCGCGTGGGCGCCACGCACGCCGTGTTCACCCCGCCGGCGCTGGAACGCCTGACGCACGACGCCATCAAAGAGATCCTGGTGACCGACACCATCCCCCTGCAGGTGCAGCACGACAAGATCCGCGTGCTGAGCGTGGCGCCGCTGCTGGCGAAGGCCATCCGCAACGTGCACGACAGTGCCTCGGTCAGCTCGCTGTTCAGCACCTGAGCAGCAAGGCCCCGTAAGAGCCCGGCGCCCTCGAAGGCGTTGGCAACACCGTCCAGGACGCGCCGAATGCCGTCCTGGACGGCTCTATTTGCCCTACGGGCGCCGGTCACGCGACTCTTACGGGAAGGCTGTAAGAATGCCGTCAGACGCGATCCGTAACCTAGGGTCGTGGACACGAGGTAACTCTCCCATTACCTCCCCCATCCTCTTCCGAACGGAACCCCGCGCCTCCCACGCGGGGTTCGACCATTTATGGGTACATGCACGTTTCACGCTCAGACGCGGCTCATTTCCGTTGTGCATCGCATTTCCCGGTGACCCGTTCACTTGCCGGGAGGGCCCCTGATGTGATTAAATGAACCCTTGTCAGTGCAAGACTACTTAGGAGGAACCCCCTTACATGGATGAGAAAGTAAACCCCGCCTCGGGGAGCCCTGCCCCGGGCACCGTCCCAGCCCCGGAAGAACGTCCCGATCCGGCCCCAGCCGCGACCGCCGAACAGGATGCCGGCACGCAGGCTGGCAACGTAGAGAACTCCGTCGACGAGAATCGGGATTCCTCCGTGCAAGCTGAAGAAACCGCGGCCCCGGCCGCTGCCCCCACTCCTGCCGCCGCTAGCGACGACAGCCAGGAGATCACCATGGAAGACGTGCTGGCAGCCAGCGACGAACAGCTGGCCCGCAAGCCCGTCCACCGCGGCATGATCACCAACGGCGAAGTCATCATGCTGGCGCAGGACGGCATCGTCGTAGACGTCGGTGCCAAGATCGAGGGCATCCTGCCCTACAACCAGCTGTTCGAGCACGAGAGCAACGCCGAAGAGGCCGCCAAGTACTTCAAGCCCGGCGACCAGATCCAGGTGTACGTCATCC
>CAZVCT010000166.1:0-2927 GCA_964625655.1 uncultured bacterium | reverse complement strand
GCCCCGCCCATGCCCAGCGAGCGCACGCTCTGCGCCTGCGCGCCCTGGACCAAGGCCAGGAAACCTACGAGAACGAAAAGGGAACGACGGAACTGGCGCATTCTCTCTTAACCCCCTATGACGGTCGACTGAAGGATGGCTAGCGCTACGGACGCGCACGGCATGCGGCTTTCTGGAAACGAACGGTCGACCGATGCGTTCCGTTCCAGTAAGACGCCGTTCAGACGCGAAATAGTAACCTGCTCCTGTAACGAGAATCTTACGCCCCACTCGGGGTGTCCGGGTACCCTTCCCCCAGAGGATTTCGGAGACGCTCCGTGTTAGGAAGACCGCGATAGAAGCCCCTCGCCCCGCCCCCTGCTTTCAACCTCGTTGGAACCGATGACCCTCGACGTTCGCACCATCTTCGTCATGGGCAGCGGCTTCCTGGTCGTCACGGCGGTCACGTTGGGCCTGCTGGCGCGCACGTTGCCGCGCGAGCTGCGCCTGAGCGCCCTCACCGGCACCCTGGCCACGACCTCCATGGCGGTCGCGTGGGCGCTCTTCGCGTTCGAGGACGCGCTGCCCGACCTGGCGACGGTGCTGGTCGCGAACCTCACCTATCTCCTCTCGGTGACGCTGATCTACCAGAGCGTGCGACTGCTGGACGGCTTGACTCCGCTGCGGAGGGTCTACCTGACCGTGGTGGCTCCGGCGATCCTCGCGAACGTGGCCGCCCGGTACCTCGTCGACGACTACCCGCTGCGCGTGATCATCATGTCGGTGGCGCTCGGCGTGATGCTGGCGCTGACGGCGTACCGGCTGTTCCGGCCCGACAGCGAAGCGCTCGACACGCCGGGCCGGCGCGCCGCCGCATGGTGGCTGGCGGTCACGGCCGGCGTGATGCTGGTGCGCATCGTGCTGACGCTCGTACAGGGCGGCGCACCACCACTGCTCGAGAGCGGACCGTACCTGAGCGTCTCGGTGGCCGCGAGCATCATCCTCGCGCACGGCGCGATCTACGCCTACTTCCTGCTGTTCTCGGGGCGCGTCACGGCCGAGCTCGCGCTCCAGGCACACCTCGACCCCCTCACGGACCTCCTCAACCGCCGCGCGTTCGAAGCGCGCTCCAACCAGGAGCTGAAGCGCGCGGCGCGCGACGGCACGCCCGTGAGCCTGCTGATGATCGACGCGAACCGCTTCAAGTCGATCAACGACACCTGGGGACATGCCGCCGGGGACGCGGCGCTCAAGGCGATCGCGGCGGGCCTAAGAGGGAACCTGCGCCCCTACGACCTGGTGGCGCGCTTGGGTGGTGACGAGTTCGCGGCGTTGCTGCCCGGCCTCGACGAGCGCTCGGCCCGCGCCCTCGTGCCGCGCCTCGAGGCGGCCATCGCGGCTCAGCCGAGCGGGCACCCGGGCGCGCTGCACGTCAGCATCGGCAGCGCCACGACCCGCGACGGCGCCGAGGACGTCCACGTTCTCCTCGGGCGCGCCGACCAGGACCTGTACCGGGTTAAGCAGACGCTCTACGGCTGAAGCTCAGGCTCCCAGAGGAACGAACACGAACACGAGCGGCGCCACCGAGAACATGGCGTTGGTGTAGAAGTGCGCAAGGATAAGCGGCATCAGCCGCTTCTGGCGCAGGTAGATGAGTCCCGCGCCCGCGCCCCAGCCGAGGAACGCGAAGCCGTACACGAACATCCCGGCTGCCGAGGGCGCCAGCAACAGGTGCTGCAGCCCGAACGCGGCGGCTGGAACCAACACCGCCAGCCACGGCGCGCGCCCGGCCGCCAGCAGGCCACCCTGGGCGTGCCCGCGGTAGACGAGCTCTTCAGCGGGCGCGTTCGTCAGTGGGAACAGCAGGGCCGTTACGAGCGCCGAGGCGACCGAGAACCAGCGCGGCCACGGCTCCAGCAGGGCCGCGTCGGGTGTGAACACCGTTTCGAAGGCGGCCAGCATGCCGATGGGGCCGAACAGCAGCAGCATGGCCAGGTTCACGGCCAGGACGAACGGCACGAAGAGCACCATCAGCCACATCACGCCCATCAGCGCGTCAAAGCCGAGACGGGCGCGGTCGAAGCCCGCCAGGCGGCGCAGGCTGCTCCCTTCCGCCCGGAGCCTGCGCCTCAGCAGCCACAGGCAGAGCACGTTCACGGGGATGAAGTAGAGCGCCGAAAGCTGGGGGGTGAGGGCAAGTGAAAAGTCGGCGCCGGTGGCGGCGCTCATGACGCCGGCCAGGGCGGCGGCAAAGGCGAAGAGGAGGACGAGGCGGGCGGCTACTAGACGCACTCGCCGACTATAACGGCAGCGATAAAGACCGCCGCCACACGCCTATGCGAAGCTGGGGGCATGGCGCCACGGCGCGGCGCGAGGAAGGAGACGTGTGAATAACAACCTGAATAGCAAACTGGATAACAACCTGCAGAGCCCCATGCAATTGGGCTTCGCGACAGCGATCCTGCCCGACCTGTCCCTCGAAGAGGTGCTGGCCTTCGCCGCCCAGGAGGGCTTCGACTGCGTCGAGGTCATGTGCTGGCCCACCGACGCCACCGACCAGCGCCGCTACGCGGGCGTGACGCACATCGACGTCGCCAAGCTCGACGAGGCGGGCGCCCGCGAGGTGAACGCGCTCGTGGAGAAGTACGGCGTGGGCATCAGCGCCCTCGGCTACTACCCCAACCCGCTGGTACCCGACCAGGCCGAGAGCGACACCTACGTGCAGCACATCGGGCGCGTCATCGACGCCGCGGCCCTGCTCGGCGTCGGAGTGGTCAACACGTTCGTCGGCCGCGACCCCGCCAAGCCCATCGAGGAGCAGTGGGAGCGCGTCGAGCAGATCTGGCGCCCCCTGGTGGAGCGCGCCGAGGCGAAGGGCGTGAAGATCGGCATCGAGAACTGCCCCATGCTCTTCACCCTCGACGAGTGGCCGGGCGGCAAGAACCTCG
>CAZVCT010000165.1:0-2954 GCA_964625655.1 uncultured bacterium | reverse complement strand
AGCATCTCGTCGAACCCCTCGATGCCTTGCTCCTTGAGCACGACGTTGATGAGGGTGTTCTTGGCGACGAGGATCTTGCCGCCGGCGTCGCGCACTACCGTGCGGAGCCGACCAAGATCGCCTGCGGAGAGGCCCTGGTAGTCCACCAGGAAGAACGTCTTGGCGTCACCGAGCTGCTCGCGCAGGTTGGCGACCGACGTTTCGTTCCGTGGGTTGGCCATGGTTACCTCTCTCTTGCTAGAAACTCATGGTCTTAGGGTGTTCCCGTAGGACCGGCCGCGAAGCGCTTGCTAGGTTCGGCTCGCTTCAGGGTCTCCCCTTCGCTCGCCTCGCCGTCTCACGCCTCGGCAGGATCTTTAAGCCCTGGCAGGCCCCTGCTGTCTCCAACGCCAGAGGTGCTAGCTTGCGCCGCGCACCGGGATGCTGAGGATCAGGCCTCGGCCGTGGCTCCGCCGAGCGCGACGCGCACGCTGGGGCCCATGGTCGAGGTGAGGTAGATGGTGCGGAGGTACGTCCCCTTGGCGCTGTCGGGCTTGGCGGCCTCGACGGCGCTGCGGAGCGCGGCCAGGTTCTCGGCCAGCTGCTCGGCGCCGAAGGACGCCTTGCCGATGGGGGCGTGAACCACGCCGGTCTTGTCGGAACGGAACTCGATCTGGCCCGCCTTGAGGGCGCGCACGATGCCGCCGATGTCGGTGCCCACCGTGCCGGCCTTCGGGTTCGGAAGCAGGCCACGGGGGCCCAGGACGCGACCGAGCTTGGAGCCTACGGCAGCCATCATGTCGGGGGTGGCGACGACGGCGTCGAAGTCCATCCAGCCGCCCAGGATGCGATCGATGATCTCCTGGCCGCCCACGAAGTCGGCGCCTGCGGCTTCTGCAGCCGCCGTGCCGTCACCCTGGGTGATGGCCAGGACGCGGACCGTCTTGCCGGTGCCGTGAGGCAGGGCGACGGTGCCACGAACGTTCTGGTCGGACTTGCGCGGGTCGATGCCGAGGCGGAAGTGAGCCTCGACGGTCTCGTCGAACTTGGCCGACGCCAGCTCCTTGACGAGGCCGGCGGCTTCGTCGAGCGAGTAGAGGCGGTCGCGATCGACCTTCTCGGCCAGGCTGCGGTAACGCTTGCCGTGCTTAGCCATCGGCGGGGCCCCCTTCGATCGACACGCCCATCGAGCGCGCGGTGCCGGCGATAATCTTGGCGGCGGCCACCTCGTCGGCGGCGTTCAGGTCGGCCATCTTCTTGCGGCCGATCTCGAGGCACTGGTCCCAGGTCAGCTTGCCGACCTTGGTCTTGTGCGGCTCGCCCGAGCCCTTGGCCATGCCCGCGGCCTTCTTGATCAGGAAGCTGGCAGGTGAGGTCTTGGTGGTGAACGTGAACGAGCGGTCGGCGAAGATGGTGATCTCGACCGGCACGACGTCGCCCGACATGGATGCCGTGGCGGCGTTGTACTCCTTCACGAACTGCATGATGTTGGCACCGTACTGGCCCAGGGCAGGACCTACCGGGGGCGCGGGGGTCGCGGCACCGGCGGGCAGCTGCAGCTTGACGATGCCTGCTACTTTCTTGGCCATGGTTCCTCCTTTAGCTCCCCCACGCACATGGCAGGGCGCGGGGTTCTAACGCTGTCTGCGTCTTTTCGGCGCACTGCCGCCAAGCCCGGAACCGGACAGCCCGGTGCCGGCCAGCGGACGGCAGTTATGCGCGAAGGACCTGAGAGAAGTCGAGCTCGACCGGCGTTTCGCGGCCGAAGATGGAGACGAGCACCTTCACCTTGCCGCGTTCCGGGTTGACCTCGGACACGACGCCCGTGAAGTCGGCGAACGGGCCGGCCGTGACCTGGACCATGTCGCCGGTGTTGAAGGTGACGTGCGCCTTGGGGGTCTCGCGGGAGCCCGTGACGCCGAAGGTGGCGAGCATGCGCGCCTCTTCGTCGGCGGACAGAGGCACCGCGTGGGTGGCGGTTCCTACGAAGCCGGTGACGCCAGGGGTGTAGCGGACCACTTCCCAGGCCTCGTTCGGCTCGTCGGGGTTATCACCCAGGTCCATCTGGACGAAGATGTAGCCGGGGAAGAGCTGCTTGGACTCCACCTTCTTCTCGCGCCCGGACTGGACGACGACGTCTTCGGTGGGGACCACGACCTGGTAGATGCGGTCGGCCATCCCGAGCGCGCGAGCGCGGTTCAGGATGTTCTCCTTTGCCTTCTCCTCGTGCCCGACGTATGTATGGACGGCGTACCACTCGATGCTCATGCGAAACCCTCTATCTGCTGGTTGGCCCCGAAGCTCACGGCCTCAGACGACGAAGCCGATCAAGTTGCCGAGAGTCAGGTCGGCCACGAACAGGAAGAGCGCGGTGAGCACGACGAAGATCAAGGTCGCCTGAGTCGCCTGGATGACCTCCCGACGGGTGGGCCAGGTGACGCGTCCGAGTTCGGCGCGCGAGTTCCTTAGGTACTGTCCGAAGCCCTTGAGCATGGGTTAGACCTTCACCTCTTTGTGCAAGGTGTGCTTCTTGTCCCAGGGGCAGTACTTGCGAAGCTCGAGCTTGGCCTGCGTGTTGCGGCGGTTCTTGCCCGTCGCGTAGTTGCGGCGCTTGCACTCGGTGCACTCTAGGAGCAGTTTTATACGAACGTCACTGGCCATTTGGCCTCCCAATCAGACTACGTAGCCTAACAGATACCCGGATGCAGAGTCCAGGGGCGGGTTACCAGAGCCCGCATGTGTTGCGCGGTCGGTTCCGCGAGCAGTTGCGCCTGCGGTTCCGCCCGCCCCCGCAGCGGTGCCGAGGGGGCCGGGGTGCTACCGGCCGAAGCCGGAGTTCCTCGGGCCGCCCTCGGCACCGTGACGGGCTGAGTTACGGGTTCTAGAAGTCGCGGTTCCTTACTTGGTGACGGCGGTCACGACGCCCGCGCCCACCGTACGGCCACCCTCACGGATCGCGAAACGAAGGCCATCCT
>CAZVCT010000164.1:0-2963 GCA_964625655.1 uncultured bacterium | reverse complement strand
TGGCGGGCATGATCGACACCGTCGCCACCGACCACGCCCCCTTCGACTTCAAGGGGCAGAAG
The DNA here is from genome assembly GCA_964625655.1 of uncultured bacterium. Taxonomy (GTDB): domain Bacteria; phylum Deinococcota; class Deinococci; order Deinococcales; family Trueperaceae; genus JAAYYF01. The sequence continues at coordinate 2,901 of CAZVCT010000164.1, read as the reverse complement.
GAGATGGGCCGGGGCGACTTCACGAAGATCCCCAACGGCATCCCCACCATCGAGGACCGCGTGAACCTGCTCTACACCTACGGCGTCAGCCGCGGGAACCTGAGCCTCGAGCGCTTCGTTAGCGCCGCCAGCACGCGCGCGGCGCAGCTCTTCGGCCTCTACCCCCGCAAGGGCGTGGTGGCGGTGGGCGCCGACGCCGACCTCGTGGTGTACGACCCGCGCTACCGCGGCGCCATCAGCGCCGAGACGCAGAAGATGAACGTCGACTACTCGGGCTTCGAGGGCGTCGAGATCGACGGGCGCCCCAGCGTGGTGACGGTGCGCGGGCAGGTGGCGGTGAAGGACGGGCAGTTCGTCGGCGACCCGGGCCGCGGCAAGCTGCTGCGCCGGCAGCCCGCGGGCGGGCCGGCCGAGCGCGAAGCGGTAGCCGGTTCGGTAGCCGGTTGAACCCATGAGCGACCGACCCCCGATGATCGAGGTGGCGGGCGTCAGCAAGCGCTTCGTCGTCGGAAAGGCCGAGGCGGTGGCGCTGCAGGACGCGAACCTCTCCGTGCAGGACGGGCAGTTCGTCAGCCTCATCGGCCCCTCGGGCTGCGGCAAGACGACGCTGATGCGCCTCATCGCCGACCTGATCGAGCCCACCGAGGGCCACATCAGCGTGGCGGGGCGCACCCCGCGCGAGGCGCGCCAGGCGCGCGAGTACGGCTACGTCTTCCAGGCGCCCGCGCTGTACGAGTGGCGCAGCGTGCTGGCCAACGTGATGCTGCCGCTCGAGATCATGGGCACCAGCCGCGCCGAGCGCCGCGAGCGCGCCGAGCGCCTGCTGGCCATGGTGGGCCTCGAGTCGTTCCACCGCTCGTACCCCTGGCAGCTGTCGGGCGGCATGCAGCAGCGCGTCTCCATCGCGCGGGCGCTGGCGATGGACCCCAAGATCCTGCTGATGGACGAGCCGTTCGGGGCGCTCGACGAGATCACCCGCGAGGCGATGAACTTCGAGCTGCTGCGCATCTGGCAGGAGACGAAGAAGACGGTGGTGTTCGTGACGCACTCGATCGCCGAGGCCGTCTTCCTGAGCTCGCACATCGTGGTGATGACGGCGCGGCCGGGCCGCATCCGCGAGGTGATCGAGGTCGACCTGCCCTACCCCCGCGACGTGGAGACGCGCGAGTCGGAGCGCTTCTTCGAGCTGACGACCCGCGTGCGCGAGGCGCTGAGGGTGGGCAAGGACGGGCCGCAGGCGGCCGCCGCGCCGAGCCTGGCGAAGGTCGGGTACTGAGATGGCCGCCGGCGCTCCCACCGTTGTAGGGGCGCGGCGTTGGCTGCGGAGCCTGGTGCCCATCCTGGTGGTGCTGGCCGTGGCCACCGCGCTCATGTACCCGGTGGCGCTCTGGCTGGGGCTGCCGCTGGCGCGCAAGCGCATGGAGAACGTCGCCAACTGGCTCGTGACGACCACGGCCGCCCACCCGCTGGCGGCCGTTCCCACCGACCCGGCGGCGGGGGCCGCGCCCGGCACGCGCCTCACGTTCGGCGGCGCCGACGAGCTGGCGGTGGCCGGGGGCGACGCCCAGAGGCTGCTGCTGGTGAGTGACGGCGCGCCAGTGCCGGCAGCGTTCGAGCTCGAAGGCGACGAGCTGGTGCTGGGCGACAGCGTGCAGGGGCCGCTGCTCGAGTGGGGTGCGGTGCTGGAGGGCCCGCTCGACGCGGGCCTCGCCGACGGCGCGGCCGGCCACCTGTTCCGGTTGGCTCTTTCCCCGCCGGCGGCTGGCGAGGCGGCCGAGGCCCAGCCCGTGGCGCCGGCGGCCGAGGCTCGACCCGGGGCGCTGGCGCCCGGCGACACGACGTCCGCTGCGCCCGCACTCGATGTGAGCACGGCGCCGCTCTACCTCGAGGGCCGCCTGCTGCGCCCGGGCGCCGTCGAGTCGGCCGAGCGCGCCGACGGCGTCAGCACGCTCTTCACCTTCCCGCTCGGCGAAGGCCCGGTGCTCGTGGCCGGCCAGCTCCTGACGGAAGGCGTCGACTTCGAGGCGGACGGGCCGCGCGTGACGCTGGCCGCGCCGCCGCCCTTCAACACCCAGGTCCGGCGCATCACCGGCGACTACGCCGTGGTCGACGCCGCCAGCGGCACCGTAGCCCTGGCCGCGCCCAGCAGCGTGGCGCCCCGCGCCGCGGCGAGCACCCTAGCGCTGGCCGAGCGCCTGGTGGGCGAGGTCGACGGGGCCAACCGCGTCTTCACCCTGCAGCACGCGCCGCTCGTGGAGAACGACCCGGCGCGGCAGCTGATGCTGGACGACCACCCGCTCTCGTCCGCGGCCGAGCGGCCGCAGGAGCGGGTGGACGGCACGACCAGCACCTTCACCTTCGCCGGCAGCCGCGGGGTGGTGACCGTCGACGGCAGCGAAGCCGTGGAAGGCGTCGACTTCGAGCGCGACGGCAACCAGCTCGTCTTCGCGCGGCCGCCGACCCGCAACGCGCAGCTGCGCCAGTACCCCGACTACCTCGTCAGCGACCCCGCCGCGGGGATCGTGACGCTGGCGGTGGCGCCGCAGCCGGGCCAGCGGCTCTGGGCCGCCTCGTACACCTACTACGCCCGGCCGGCGTGCGGCGCCACCACGCTCGAGTGCTTCCTGAGCATGCCGCAGCATCCGATGCCGTTCCCGCACTGGATCGCGCAGCGCCTGGGGCCGTTCCTGACCGCCTACCCGCTGCACGACGCGCGCAACGTGGTGCGCGCCACGCTCTACACCGCCCGCGGCACCCTGCTGGCCCTGGCCCTGGGCGCCGTGCTGGGAATGCTGCTGGCCGTGGTCTTCGTCGCCGTTCGGCCCGCCGAGCGGGCGCTGCTACCCTGGGTCATCGCCTCGCAGACGGTGCCGATCATCGCGCTCGTGCCGGTGCTGCTGT
>CAZVCT010000163.1:0-2990 GCA_964625655.1 uncultured bacterium | reverse complement strand
ACCACGGCGCTCGACGTGACGATCCAGGCGCAGATCCTCGACCTGATGCGCAAGCTGCAGGAAGAGATCGGCATGTCCATCCTCTTCATCACCCACGACCTCGGTGTGGTGGCCGAGATGGCCGACCGTGCCGTCGTCATGTACGCCGGGCGCGCCGTCGAGGAAGCGCACGTCAACGACATCTTCGCCGACCCGAAGATGCCCTACACGCTGGGCCTGCTCAACTCGATCCCGCGCGTCGACAAGGCCGCGGTGCACCAGGAGCGCCTCCAGGCCATCCCGGGCAACGTCCCCAACCCGCTGAACCTGCCCGAAGGCTGCGCGTTCCACCCGCGCTGCCGCTTCGCGCAGGAGAAGTGCAAGGTAGCCATCCCTGAGCTAGAGAACACCGGTGGCGGGCATATGGTCCGGTGCGTGCGCTGGCCAGAACTCGACCTCAAGGCGGAGATCCCGGCATGAGCGAAGCCAACCCCAACGCAGTCAAGCCGCAGGTCAGCGAAGAGACCGAGAACCTCCTCGAGGTCAAGAACCTTCGCAAGTACTTCCCCATCCGCGGCGGCATCTTCTCGCGCGTGGTAGCCAACGTGAAGGCCGTCGAGGACGTCAGCTTCAACGTGAAGCGCGGCGAGGTCGTGGGCCTGGTAGGCGAGTCCGGCTCGGGCAAGACCACCGTAGGGCGCTCGATCCTCCGCCTGATCGAGCCCACCGCGGGCGAGGTGAACTTCGACGGCGTCGACGTCACCAAGCTCTCCAAGGGCCAGATGCGCGAGTACCGCAAGCGCATGCAGATCATCTTCCAGGACCCGTTCGCGAGCCTCAACCCGCGCATGTCGGTGGCCGACATCATCGGCGAGGCCATGAGCATCCACAACCTGGCGCGCGGCAAGAACCGCGAGGACAAGGTCGCGTCGCTGCTCGAGCGCGTCGGCCTCTCGGCCGGCCACATGCGCCGCTACCCGCACGAGTTCTCGGGTGGTCAGCGTCAGCGCATCGGCATCGCACGCGCCCTGGCGGTCGACCCCGACTTCATCGTCGCCGACGAGCCCGTCTCGGCCCTCGACGTGTCGATCCAGGCGCAGGTGGTCAACCTGCTCCAGGACCTGAAGGAAGAGCTCGGCCTGACGCTCCTCTTCATCGCGCACGACCTCGGGGTCGTCGAGTACATCTCGGACCACGTGATCGTGATGTACCTGGGCCGCATCATGGAGATCGCGCCGGCCAAGGAGCTCTACGCCAACCCGATCCACCCGTACACCGAGGCGCTCCTGTCGGCCGTACCCATCCCCGACCCGACCATCAAGCGCGAGCGCGTGATCCTGCAGGGCGACATCCCCTCCCCCATCAACCCGCCCTCCGGCTGCGTCTTCCGCACCCGCTGCCCGATCGCCACCAAGGAGTGCGCGGACGTGATCCCGCCGCTCGAAGAGGTCTCGCCCGGACACTTCAAGGCCTGCATCCACCGTTGACCCAAGGAGCAGACATGGCGCAAGGACGACGGAAGGTACCCGAAGCCAGCGAGAACCCCAAGCTCTCGGCGATCGATATCCTGGTGCTGATCTTCCGCACCTACGCAGCGTCGCTCCCGTACATCCTGATATTCGTGGCGGTGATGCTCGTCGCCACCTGGCTGGTCACCGAGGTAGTGTTCCGCTGACCGCGTAACATCCGACATCGCGGCCGCAACCCACCCCGGGTTGCGGCCGTTCCTTTGGCTGGGCTCCCTCGGGCTCGTGAGGGCACCCGACGTATACTCGGCGCCGTGGACCCGGTAGCCGATCCCGTAGAGCGCATCCTGCGAGGCGTGCTCGCAGCGCTCCCCGACGACGCCAGGTCGCTGCTGCCGCCAGGTGGCGCCGAGGCCGGCACGGGCGTGACCGCCGAGCTGGACCGCTTCCTGACCCTGATGCGCGACTACCCCGAGCGTCCCGGCAAGACGCTGCGCGGGCGCCTGCTGGTGCTGGCCGCCCGCGCCCACGGCGCACCCGACGACGCGGCGGCGCTGCACCTGGCCGCGGCGCTCGAGCTGTTCCAGAACTGGGTGCTGGTGCACGACGACATCGAGGACGACTCCGAGGAGCGCCGCGGCCGGCCCGCCCTTCACCGCCTCGTCGGCATGCCCGTCGCGCTCAACGTCGGCGACGCGATGCACGTCGCCATGTGGCACCACCTGCTGGGGCTGCCGGAGGCGCCGCCCCTGGACCGCGCCGCCGCCCTCGAAGAGGTCGCGTCCACCATCACCCGCACGGCAGCCGGGCAGCACCTCGACCTCGCCTGGGTGACGCAGGGGCGCTTCGACGTCAGCGAGGCCGAGTACCTGGTCATGGTGACCCTCAAGACCGCCTACTACACCGTCGTGGCGCCACTGCGGCTGGGCGCCTTCTGCGCAGGAAGGTCGCCGGCGCCGCAGTTCGAGGAAGCTGGCATCGACCTCGGGGTGGCGTTCCAGATCCGCGACGACGTCCTGAACCTCACCGAGGGCGCCAGCCACGGCAAGGAGTTCGCCGGCGACCTCTACGAGGGGAAGCGGACGCTGGTGCTCGCCCACCTGCTGGCCCACGCGTCGGCGGCGGAGCGCAGCCGGGTCGTGAACCTGCTGGCGCTTCCCCGCCCCGAGAAGAGCGCCGAGCAGGTCGCCGAGGTCCTGGCGCTGATCGACGCCCACGGCTCGCTCGCCTACGCCCAGCAGGTGGCCGAGAGCCGCCTGGAACGCGGCCTGGCACGCCTGGAGGAGGCGCTCGAGGGCCTGCCGGGGCGTGCGGCCGCCCAAGCGCTGCTGGGCGCGGTGGGCGACCTGGCCGAGCGCGTGCGCTGACGCCTTCCTGCACTCGAACCTACTCCCTCTGGGCTGAAGCCGCTCTGCCGAACCCAACGAGCTTCGAAGCGCGTACGCTTCGTGGCATGACCCGACGTCGCGCCCGCTCGTCACGTGCCTTCCGGGTCGTACCGGCGCCGGAACGGCGAAGCTCCTCGCCAGGGAAGGCGCCAACCGG
>CAZVCT010000162.1:0-3041 GCA_964625655.1 uncultured bacterium | reverse complement strand
CCGTCGAGCGCGGCTACAACCCGCACGCCGAGGGTTCGGCCCTCGTCCGCTGGGGCGGCACGCAGGTGCTGGCCACCGTGACGATCGAGAGCAAGCTGCCGCCGCACCTGCGCGGCGTGGCGGGCGCCAGCGGCTGGCTCACCGCCGAGTACGCCCTGCTGCCGCGCAGCACGAACCTGCGCGTGCAGCGCGAGCGCCTCTACGCCGGCGGCCGCACGCAAGAGATCCAGCGCCTCATCGGCCGCGCCCTCCGCAGCTGCGTGAACCTGGCGATGTTCCGGGGCAAGACCCTGACGATTGACACCGACGTGCTGGTGGCCGACGGCGGCACGCGCTGCGCCGCGATCCTCGCCGGCTACCTCGCCCTGCACGACGCCGCCGACGGCCTCGTCTTCCGCGGCGAGCTCGACGAATGGCCCCTGACACACGAGGTGGCCGCCGTCAGCGTGGGCGTGGTGGGCGGCGAGACGCGCGTCGACCTCGACTACGCCGAGGACGTGGCCGCCGAGGTGGACCTGAACGTCGTCGCCACGGGCGCCGGCGAGATCGTCGAGGTGCAGGGCGGCAGCGAGGCGCAGCCACTGCCCGCCGAGCGGTACGTGACGCTGCTCGCGAGCGGCGTCACCGCCACGCAGCGGCTCCTCGACCTGGTGAGGCCGCAGCTCTCATGAGCGCCGCCAAGCACCGGCTGGCGCTGGCCACCGGCAACCCTGGGAAGCTGACGGAGTTCCGTGAGGCCCTGACGGAGCTGCCGTTCGAGCTCGCCTCCGCCACCGAGCTGGGCGTGACGCGCTTCCCGCCCGAGACGGGCGCCGGTTACGAAGAGAACGCGCTCGTCAAGGCCGCGCACGTGGCGCTCGAGACGGGTCTCGTCTCGCTGGCCGACGACTCGGGCCTCGAGGTGGACGCCCTGGGCGGCGAGCCGGGCGTGCACACCGCCCGCTTCGGCGGCCCGGGCCTCAACGACGGCGAGCGCATGGCCTACCTGCTGCAGCGCCTCAGGCAGGTGCCGGGCGGCCCCCGCACCGCCAGGTTCGTGTCGGTGATCGTGCTGGCCACGCCCGGGGGCGCCGTCCACTCGTTCCGCGGCGAGAGCGAGGGCCTGATCCTCGAGGGACCGCGCGGCGCCGGCGGGTTCGGCTACGACCCGATCTTCTACAGCCCCGAGCTGGGCAAGAGCTTCGCCGAGGCGAGCCTGGAGGAGAAGCGCAGCGTCAGCCACCGCGGCCGCGCCCTGGCCGAGCTGGCCAGGTGGGTGGCCAGCGACGAGAGCGCGGCCCCGCTGAGGCAGCTGAGGCCGCGCCCGTCCGACGAGGAGTAAGCCGGCTCAGACCTGGATGGTGACGCGCGCGCCGTCGCCCAGCAGGTGCACCGAGTCGGTGAAACGGATGACACCGCCCCGCAGGCCCATGGTGATGCTGTGGGTGCGGGCGCCGTTCTTGAAGAACTTGACCCCCCGCAACAGGTCGCCATCGGTGATGCCGGTGGCGCTGAAGACGATGCTCTTGCCGGGCGCGAACTCCTCGGTGCGGTAGACCCGGTCCTCGCTGGCCCCCATCGCTTCGAGGCGCCTTCGCTCCTCGTCGTTGCGCGGCTTGAAGCGGCCCTGGATCTCGCCACCCAGGCACTTGAGCGCTGCGGCCGCGAGGACCCCTTCCGGGGCGCCCCCGGTACCCATCACGGCGTGCACGCCCGTGCCGCGCACGGCGGCGGCCAGCGCCGCGATGACGTCGCCGTCGCCGATCAGCTTCACGCGCGCCCCTGCCTCGCGCACCTCCTGGATCAGCTTCTCGTGCCGCGGGCGGTCGAGGATGACCACCGTCAGGTCGTCCACCGCGCGGTCGAGCGACAGCGCCACGCCACGTAGGTTGGCGGCCACCGGCCAGGTGATGTCGACCTTCCCCTTGGCGGGCGGACCGACGATCAGCTTCTCCATGTAGGTGTCGGGCGCCTCGAACAGCCCGCCGCGCTCGGCCATCGCGATGACCGCCACGGCGTTGTTGATCATGCGCGCCGCGATCGTGGTGCCCTCCACCGGGTCCACGGCGATGTCGACGGGCCACGAGTCGTCGTCGGCGATGCCGACCTGCTCGCCGATGTACAGCATCGGCGCCTCGTCGCGCTCGCCCTCGCCGATGACGATGCGCCCGTCGATCGGCAGCTCGTTCAGCACCCTGCGCATGGCGTCGACGCCGGCTTGATCGACGAGGTCCGAGTCGCCCTTTCCGGCCACCCGGCTGGCCGCGATGGCCGCCTGCTCGGTCACGCGCACGGTGTCGAGCACCAGCGCGGTCTCCATGAGCGCCGCCTCCGTGTTGCTGCTGCGCGGCCGACGCGCCACCACCTCGGCGCTGCTCGAGCTGGCTCCGCCTGCCTCGGTCGATCCCTTACCGGTTCGCTCTCTTGTCGCCATGCCCCATGATGGTCACATATGAGGGCAGGAAGCGGGCCTTTGTACCTTCGGTCGTAGAACAGCAGGCCGAGCGGTGCGCCGTACCCCGGAGATCGGCGGCTCAGGGCTGCTGCGGCACCACCTCGCCGCTCCGGTACTCGAAGCCCTCGGGGGCGGGCGGCAGCACGAACGCCGACATCGGGTAGGCGCCGTGGTCGGGCACGCCCAGCGCGCGGACCATCTGGACCACCCAGCCGATCGACTGGTTGTAGTAGCGCCCGAGGTTGTTGTGCGACTCGCGGGCCACGACCCCCCACAGGTTCTGCGTGGTGCCGTTGATGCGCACGTTCTCGGCGTCGTCGGCCAGCACGTTCGGGTCGAACGACAGGAGGCGGAAGCTGGTGCGCACCTCGAGGCCGTAGATGACGTTGGCGGGCACCACGTCGTTGATGTTGGCGCGGTGCTTCAGCCCCGGGATCTGCAGGGTGCCGCACGGGTCGCCCTGATCGAGCGGGAAGGGGATGGTCCAGGGGCCGTCCACGAAGGTCTCCATGACGAACTGCCGGTGCTTCGCCCACCACATCCAGCAGATGGCGTCCAGCGAGATGAAGGCGTCGAAGGTGACGTCGATGTTGTTCATCGCCAGCAG
>CAZVCT010000161.1:1705-3170 GCA_964625655.1 uncultured bacterium | reverse complement strand
CCCATCTCGTGGCGCATGGTCAGCAGGTCGTCGTCGGTGCCGACGGCGCTCATGTAGACGTACGGGCGCCGCGAGCGCGGGAAGTAGCTCTGGTACCCCAGGCCCGGCACCTTGCCGGGGCGCGCCTCGATGTCGAGCCAGCCGTCGCGCATCGTCTCGAAGCCCGCGGCCACCTCGGGGTCGAGGGCGCCGAACATGCGCACCAGCCCCTCCTCCAGCTCGGCAACGGTGGCGAAAGGACGCAGGGGAGGACGCCCACGCGCGTCGACCTGCAGGTCGAAGGGGCGCAGTCGCTCGAGTCCCATCAGCCGCGCGCGCCGCTCGTACACCTCGCGCAGGCGCGGCACCACTTCCGCCTCCACCGCCGCGTGCATGGCCAGGCAATCCTCGGGGGTGTACTCGCTGCGGTGGAAGGCCCGCCAGGTGTAGCCGCGGAAGTCGTCGAAGCCGGCGTTGCGCGCCAGCTCGTGGCGCAGCGTCAGCATCTCCGAGAACAGCTCGTCCACCGCGTCCCGTTGGCCTTCACGAGCCTCCTCTATGGCGCGGAAGGCGCGCTCGCGCAGCGCCCGGTCGGGCTCCTCCAGCTTGGCGGCGGCCGCCTCGTAGGTCAGGGTCTCGCCGTCCAGCTCCACCCGCAGCGAGCCCATCAGCTCGCCGTGACGCTGCTCCAGCTCCTCGAGGCGCGTCAGCAGGGGCACGTTCTCCTCGCGGAAGACCGCCACCCCGTCCTGCATGGCCGCCCACGCCTGGCGCAGGTCGGGGGGCGGCTCGTAGCCCTCGACCGCCAGCATCTTCCGCGAGATGCGGTCGTTCAGCACCTGGAGGCGCGGCGCGATCTCGGTGACGTACGCCAGGTACGCGTCACGCGCCACCGGGTCGGCGGTGTCCTCGTCCTTGGCGCGCTGGAGGCGGGCGTAGGTCTCCTCGGTATCGCGCGCCAGCTCGTCGGCCCGGATCAGGAAGTCGGGCATGGAAGCCGCGTCCAGAGGCAGCGCCAACAGCTCCTCGGCGCGCGCCGGGAACGCCTGCGGGTCGGGTTGTGTCATGCCAGATGCTACAGGCGGCGCGTCGCTCCGTACAGCGGGGCGGCCCCACGCCGCGTCACGCCTGGGTGAGCAGCTCAAGCGGCAGCGCCTCCGCCACCCGCCCCTCGTGCCCCACCACCGTGGTCGCCAGGCAGAGCGAGTCGTAGATCGCCTCCTCGGTCGCCTCGATGACCGCCAGGAAGAGCGGCGACATGGCCTCGTTGCCGTACTCGCGGCCCGGCCGCAGCACGCCGGCGGCGCCTGAGCGCCGCACCGACTCGGCGGTCGAGAACGCCAGCGCGTAGTCGCCGGAGCCGTTCGACATGGCTGCGCCCGTGCGGCCGAGGCCGGTGAGCGCGCGTGCTGCCAGGCGTGCCAGGTTGCGGTCGCTCAGCGGCGCGTCGGTTGCCACGACGATCATGATCGAGCCGTCGGCGCTG
>CAZVCT010000161.1:0-1605 GCA_964625655.1 uncultured bacterium | reverse complement strand
CGTCCCGCAGGAAGTACCGCCCCGCCCTCTCCCCGACGCGCGCCCCCGCCACCTGCAGCACGCCGCCGAAGTTCGTCTGCACCAGCACCCCGACGGTCGCTCCGCCGAGGCGCCCTGGCAGCCGCCGCGAGGACGAGCCGATCCCCCCTTTGAACCCGAAGGCAACCGTCCCCGTGCCAGCGCCCACCACGCCCTGCTCCACGGGTCCGCCTTCCGCCCCGGCCAGCGCCTCCAGCACGTGGCCTTCCGTGATCACCCGGGCGCGGATGTCGTTCAGAACGCCGTCGTTCGTCTCCCCCACCACCGGGTTCACCGACAGCACGCGCTCGTTGCCGGGCTGCTGCAGGGTCCAGCCGATCAGGGCGTCGGCGGCGCGCGGCGCCGCCAGGGTGTTGGTCAGCACGATGGGCGTCTCCAGCTCGCCCAGCTCCCGCAGCTGCGTGGCGCCGATCAGCTTGCCGTAGCCGTTGCCGACGCACAGGCCGGCGGGCACGCGGTGGCGGTAGAGGTTGCCCGCGTGCGGCAGCACGGCGGTGACGCCGGTGCGGACGCTGGCGCCCTCGAAGAGCGTCACCTGCCCCACGAGCACGCCCGAGACGTCGGTGATGTCGTTCCTGGGGCCAGGCGGCAGCACGCCCGGCACGATGCCCAGCTCGCGTAGGCGGCGGCGCGGCACGTCCGGGCCGGGGCCGCCGGTCGTCGCCCTTGACATGCGGCAGCCTACCTTTCCTCGCCTGCCACACTTGCGCGCGGCGTCTTGGCTCATGATGATTGGGTCACAGCCGTAACGCCACGGACCGGCACGGGCACCAGCGCCCGCCGCTCGAGCAGGAGAGAGGACGCAGATGACCGACCAGGGAACCAGCACGGAAACCGGGACAGCCCGCGGCACGCCCCTCAGGTACCTCGACAAGGCCATGTCGGGCTTGCGCAACCTGGGCTTGGTGCCGGAGAGCACCTCCACGCACGAGGCGCCCATCGTCTCGCTGCTCGACGAGATCAGCGACCTCGACCACGACCGCATCGTCGCCATCACGCGCACCCTGTCGCAGGCGTCGCTCTTCAACGACGTGGTGCGCGAGCAGGTCGAGGCGATGGAGATCGGCACCCGCTACGAGGACATCACCAAGTCGTTCAACTCGATCCGCGACGACGCCAAAGCGATGGTCGACCAGATCGAGGACGGCAAGCTGAGCACCTTCGAGCGCCTCACCAACATCTGGATGAAGGTCACGCGCGGCGACATCTCCACGCGCTTCGACAGGATCAAGGACACCTACCTCGAGGTGACCAAGGACGCCGGCGAGCAGATCCGCCGCGAGCAGATCATCCTCGAGGCGTACAAGGACTTCCGCGGCGCCCTCAAGGAGTCGGAGGTGCTGGCCTTCGAGGTGCTGAAGAAGGCGGAAGCCGAGCTGGACGCGGCCAAGGCCGCGGTGGACGCGGCGATGGCCGACATCGACGCGCACGCGGGCGACGACCCCGCCGAGCGCGCACGCTACGAACTCGCGCGCGACGAGAAGGTACGCGCCCTGCAGGACACCGAGGCGCGCTACCAGATCGCCAAGGACCTGTCGGACAACCTCACCATCAGCTACAACACCT
>CAZVCT010000160.1:0-3203 GCA_964625655.1 uncultured bacterium | reverse complement strand
GTCGGCGGCGCGGGCCAGGATCTTCTCGTAAGGGGTGCCGATCGCGACGTCGCTCTGCTCACCGGGCCGCGCCAACTGACCCAGGCGGCCGAGCACTTCGGCCCTGAGCGCCTCGCGGTCGTCGGCGGAGTTCACCGGCGAAGAGAGGGCGCTGGCGACCTTCTTGGGTTCAAGTACGTGAAGCAGGACGATCTCTGCGCCGGGGAAGCCCTCTCGGGCGATCCTCAGCGCCTCGGCGGCGCTGGGCGAGAAATCTGTCGGGACGAGGATGCGATCGAACACAAGTTCCCATCGTACGCCGTCACTTCACGCTGTGTCCAGTAAAGGTGGACTAGGTCGGCCTAGTACTCTACGTGCGGGTTCTGGTGGTTCTCTGAACGCGGTCGTTCCTAGCGTGGCAGCTCCGGGGCTTTCATGACCGTCGTACCTACCACCAGGAGGTTCGTCCGAGCTTCCGTCGGGTTGGCGAGCTCGAGGAGCTGATGCTCGGGTAGGGCGTGCAGGCTGTCGCCCGGCCCGAGCCGCACTTCACCGCTCGCGAGGCGCGCCACTGCCTGACCCTCGAGCACGGTCAGGAAGGTCTCGCCGCGCTCGGCCAGCAGGAAGCCGACGCTGCCGCCGGGCAGCAGCGTCAGCAGGCGGGGCGCCAGCGCGCCGCGGCTGCGGCTCAGGTTGGCGAGGCGGGTGTTCGTGCCGGGGCTCGGCAGCTCGCTGCGGCCTGTGGCCCTTACGACCGGGTCGACCGGCACCTGCGCGAACAGGCTGGCGAGATCGACGCCCAGGGCCTGCGCGAGCTTGTCGAGGGAGGCGATCGACGGGCTGGTCTCGTCGCGCTCGACCTGCGACAGGAACGAAGCCGAAAGGCCGACCCGCTCTGCGAGAGTGCGCAGAGACAGGCGGCGCGCTTCGCGTAGGGCCAGCAGGCGCCGGCCCAGCGTGGTTTCGTCCCGGTCGGTCACCGAGCCAGTCTATCCAACGCCGGATGTCGAGCTTCCGAGGCCATGGGCCTTCGGTGAGGGGTACGTCAGGCGGAGCGCTTCGCGTCGGACGCGAAGCCGGCGGCGACAGCTCGGGCTCGCTCCAGCATCTCGCCGATGAAGCGAGCCTTCATGGCCGTGTAGGCACGCCGGTCCTCGGGGTAGGAGGCCGCCAGGCGCCGCTTCAGCGCCTGGTACTCGTCGCGGGCGCTGATGCTCGAGCGGAGGTAGTCGCGCAGGTCGACGTGATCGACCCACGTCGGTGAGCCCTCTTCCGTCAGGGAGAGGTGGTGGGTGATGGCGTGAGCGGGTCCCTTGGTGAGGAACACGCGGCTCGGGAGGTCGCCCTCGGGCCTCCGCTCGTAGCCCAGCTCCGCGAGTAGCGGAACGAGCTCTTCCGCCTGCTCCATGGCCTTCACGGCCACGACGATGTCGAGTATGGGCTTGGCTTCGAGGCCCCGGACCGAGGTGCTTCCAACGTGTTCGATGCGGCGAGCGTGCGCACCGAGGGCGGCCCGCACCTGGGCGGCTTCCTCGGCGAACAGGCGGACCCATTCGCTCTGATGGGGCACGAGGCGGACCGTGTTTCTTGGCAGACCTAGCACCTACCGATTATCGCCATGAAGCGGGCGATCGGTGGGTCATCCGTTGGGCAGAAGTGAAGATTAGTACAAAGGCGCGTGGGGCACGGAGTTCCCGGTGTCGGCCGTCAGCACGGGGCTCCGCACGGGACTAAAGCCACTCTGTGGCCGACCCTCGTGTGGCGCGACCGGATGTACTGCCGAACACCGTCCCGGTGATCGACCGATAGCGAGTAGGCTGGCGAGGTGCCGAGGGACGTCATGCAAGGGCCATCTTCCGTCTCCGTCGACCTAGTAGGCGGCCGGCAAGCTGTGATCGGTTGGATGCGGAACCGGCTCCATTTCCATCCGAGGGTGTTCCGCCTGACGTTGGAAGGCTTCGAGTACCTGCCCGATGACGAGGTCGAACAGCTGGTCGGAAAGCTGTTCTACGCGGCCCTGGACGCTCTCGCCGAGCATGACCCGCTGGTACTGAGGGTGACGCTGGACATGGGCGTGTCGTTGACACCGCACCTTCGGAAGCTCGGTTTCCTCGATGCCCGCGGCGTCCACGTCGTCACCTTCGGAGTATCGGACGTGCTGGGTCGGGAGGTTCGCGGCTCGGGTGCCCAGCTTCGCTTGGTGTCGCTCTCGGAGGCGTTGGCAGCGGTAGGCGAGCAGGAGCTGCTCGAGGTGTGGACGGAAGCGTACGGCCGTGCCGCTCGGCTCGACCCAGCCACGCCGAGCGCGCTTGTGGCCTCCGAGTTGCGTGACCTGTTCCTGGGGGAGGATGGTCTGGCTACGAGGATGTCTGTGTGCGCGTTCTTCGAAGATCGCCTCGTTGGCGTATGCCCGGCGTACCGTTCGGGCGATGCGTTAGAGGTGGAGCTAGGCGCGGTCGGGGTGCGAAGCGACGCGCTGGACCGACACACCGAAATCTCGTTGGCGATGGTCCATGACGTAGCCGAACGCGCCGCCAGGCAGGGCGTCCGGCGGCTGATCGCCGAAGTCGACGCCGACGCGCCCCTAGCCGTCTACCCGTTCGCGGACCTTCCGGGCCGGGTTACAGAGTCGCTGCAGAGCCTCATGTACGTACCCCGGTGGGCCGTTGGTACCGCGTCCTCATAGGCTGCTGTCTGGCCCATGAAGCGTGAGGTTCCTACCGCTTCCCGCGTCGTGGTCCAGCCAGGCGGTGATCGCTTCGCGGATGGCGTTACCATTCCACATGGACAGCATAGAGATCGACCACATCCTGTACGCGGGCCCCGATCTGGAGCACCTGAGGCAGGACGTGGCTCAGCGCGGCGGAATCGCTGCGGCGCCTGGCGGCCGCCACCCGGCTTGGGGCACGCACAACGCGCTCGTCGGGCTTGGCGCGAGGAGCTACCTGGAGCTGATCGCCCCGGAGCCAGGCGCGAGCGGACCCTGGGGAGAACTGTTCGGCAAGCTCGCGGGGCCGTCGCTTCAGGCGTGGTGCGTGCGCTGCGGCTCGGCGGATCACGTGGCCAGCCGCCTGGAGCGGGCGGGGGTGGCCACCAAGCGGGTGGATGGAGGCCGAGAACTGCCGGACGGCGGGCGGCTGACGTGGGAGCTCGTGTTCCCGCGAGGTCACGGCTTCGGCGGCGCGCTGCCGTTCTTCATCGACTGGCGCGACTCGGTTCACCCG
>CAZVCT010000159.1:0-3249 GCA_964625655.1 uncultured bacterium | reverse complement strand
GCCACCAGCAGCCCGCCGGGCTTCAGCACGCGGCGCAGCTCCGCGATGCCGTCGGCGGGGTCGGGCAGGTGGTACAGCATATGGTTCGCGAACGCCAGGTCGAACGAGGCGTCCGGGAACGGGAGGGCGGCGGCGTCGGCCTGCAGCACCTCTGCTGTAAGGCCAGCCTCGTCGATGGTGCCGGCCAGCGCCTCGAGCATCCCGTCCGAGCGGTCGGTGAGCGTGAGGCGCCAGCCGGGCGGCACCCTGTCGCCGTTCAGGCGCCACATCCGGCCCGTGCCGGCGCCGACCTCCAGAACGGCAGCGCCCGGCGGCACGAGCGGGCCTTCCGGAACGGCTCGCGCGGCCGGCTCCGAGCGCTCCAGCAGCAGGTCGAACAGCCAGCGGTGCAGGTCGTGGTTCCGGTCGCCGAAGCGTTCGTGCAAGGCGATGCGGGCGCGCAGGCGGTCGGGCGTTCGGTAGGCTTCCAGCATGCGGCATGGTAGCGCCGACGAGCCCGTCATTGTGAGGCCAGGGCAGCTTCCTTATACTGAGCGGGTCGTTCTCGGCACGTGAGCCAGGTGCGCGCCTGCTGCCCTGCTCGCAAACCTGGTAGGGATCTTCCCACCGGGCCGACCGATTCCGCTCCTGATCGGAGGCGTAATGGCAACACTCAGCGAGAACACCAGCCAACCATGTGACAACCAACCACGCGAACACACCCGCCCGCCGCGTAGGCGTGGCTCCGGCGTCATGTTGAAGACCGCGCTTGCAGCGGTGGCACTCGTCGTCGCGGGTGCCCTCGGCACGGCTTCCGCGCAGGCGTCCGAGTATTTCATCCAGGCCGACGTCGTGCGCGGCGCCATCGGCGCGCAGGGCGCGGTGTGCGTAGCCAACGGCGTCTTCATGCAGGGTGAACAGGTCGTGTTCCGGGCGTACGTGTTCGACGCGTCCACCGGCGAGCGGCTCACGGCAGAAGAGGTCGAGGCCCGGGGCGTGCGTGTGTTCGGCCTGATCGAAGGCGAACGCGTCGAGGAGCTCGATTACATCCCGCACCCGCCCAACGTCGAGAATCCCGAGTTCTTCTGGGCTGGCGGCTGGATGGTACCCGCAGACCAGCCCACCGGCAACTACCCTTGGTCGCTCCAGGTCGAGGACGCCGAGGGCAACACCGCCGAGTACCTGCCGATGGGCCACTCGATCGGGCTGGGCAGCCTCGTCATCCTGGAAGCGACCACGCCTCCGGCCGACGGCCCTCCCGGCGACGGCGACGCACCTGACGCGCCCAACGCACCCGACGCGCCCGACGCGCCAGGCGGCGGCGGCGGAGCCGCGGGCTGAGCCCGGCAGGAGCCAACTTCAGAGCGGCGGAGCGGCCCAGTGCCCCCGCCGCTCCTGACTGTGGGTCGGAGGAGACCCCAGGTGAACGAACCGGCGCCTGAGCGCGCAACGCCTACCAACGAGCGGAGGAGAAAGATGAACGAAGGGGGAACACAGATGCCAAACCGGGGAAGCGATCAACGGCGCACGGCACGCGCCAGCTACTCGTTCGGGCGCACAGCCGTCATGGCCATCGTGCTGTGCCTGACGGGCCTTGCACTCGCCCAGGGGCGCCTGAACTTCGAGCCCTCGGCGGCCAGCGTCGGCGACGT
Organism: uncultured bacterium; assembly: GCA_964625655.1. Lineage (GTDB taxonomy): Bacteria > Deinococcota > Deinococci > Deinococcales > Trueperaceae > JAAYYF01. Next base: position 1,618 of record CAZVCT010000159.1, on the reverse strand, counting down.
CGTCACGGCGACGGCCACCGGCCTCGAAGCCGGCACCGAAGTACAGCTCGTCTGGATCGATGCCAACGCCAGCTGGAACGTCGCCGACGGCCAGTTCTTCGGCATCGAGGCCAGCGAGACGCGTAGCGTCATCGCCGAGGCCACCGTCGCGGAAGACGGCACGGCGAGCATCGAGTTCGAGGTTCCCGAAGGGTTCGGCTACCTGCACGACGTGTTCCTGATGAGCGGCGACGAGCGGGTCGCCCGGCAGGGCTTCACGGTCGTGCCCACCCTGACCATCGAGCCCACCTCGGGTCCTGTGGGCACCCCCATCACCGTGACGATGACGGGAATCGGCTACACCTTCTGGCAGTCGGTGTGGCACCTGTCGTACGACGGGGCGCACAGCGGCTGGCTGTCGGCCATCACCACCAACGGCACCGCCACGGCCGTCATCCCTGCCACCGGCGCCACGGGTCTTCACACCCTGCAGGTGATCTCGGGCACGCACCCCGTGCCGTACCTGAACCAGCAGCAGTCGCCGAACTACAACCCCGCCATCCCCACGGTGCTCAGCGCCATGTTCGAGATCACGGACGGCGACGTCGTCATGCCGCCCGACCTGGCCACGCAGGAGCTGCCACGCGCGTCCGTCGCGAGCCCGGGCGAAGAGGCGAGCGGACCCAGCCTTACGGGCGATCACGGTTCGGGCATCGTCGGCAGCCCGCTCGTGCTGACGGGCGCCGGCTTCCCTGCGGGCACCGAGGTTAGCCTCGTGTACACCGCCAACCGGGGCAACCGCCTAAGCGGCCGGGGCTGGGAGACGATCGAGGTGCCGTTCGGCACGGCGACCACCGACGCAGAGGGCGTCTTCACCTTCGAGACCGAGACCCCAGACGACCTGGGCGGCGAGCACGAGTTCATAGCCCGCGCGGGCGAGGGCCCGGACGCCGTCAGTGCGTCGTTCACCTACACCATCACGCCCAGCGTCAGCTTCTCGCCCGAGGGCCCGGTGGCGCCCGGGGAAGAGATCGTGATCACGATCAAGGGCGTCGGCTGGACCGAGACCGCCAACATCTACACGCTGCTGATGGACAACGGCTTCCTGGGCTACGGTTGCGGTTTCAACTCGCAGGGCGACGTCACCATCCACCTGCGCGCGCCCGGTCAGAGCGGCTGGCACTTCATCAGCCTCTACCCGGCCATCTACCAGGGCGAGCTCTCGGGGCCAGGCGCGCCGGCCGACACGGCCACGGCCAACGCCACCTACCTGCAGGTGCCCATGCTGCACTTCCAGGACCACCCGGGCGAAGAGCTGCCCGCGTTCCACATCGCGTTCGAAGTCAGGTGAAGCGTTGCCCGCGGGGCGCCGACCGCAAGGCGGCGCCCCGCGGCGAGGCCAGCCCGGACCGTTCAGCCTGGCTCAGCCGAAGCGGCCGGTAACGTACTGCTCGGTGCGCTCGTCGTTCGGGTTCGTGAACATCAGGTCGGTGGGCCCGCTCTCGATGACCTCGCCGTCGAGGAAGAACGACGTGACGTCCGAGATGCGCGCCGCCTGCTGCATGTTGTGCGTGACGATGATGATCGTCACCTGCTCCTTCAGCTGACCCACCAGCTCCTCGATGCGCCGCGTGGCGGC
>CAZVCT010000158.1:0-3298 GCA_964625655.1 uncultured bacterium | reverse complement strand
GCGGCCTGCTCGGCGCGCATCTGCGCCGCGAACCGTTCGTCCGTGAACATGTCGAGCACGGTCGTGACGCCGAAGACCAGCGCCTGCGACAGCATCTGCGGCGTGAAGGTATGGACGTGGGCGTCGATCAGGCCCGGCAGAAGCGTCATGCCGGTGCCGTCCACGACCTCGGGGCCTTCGGGCGCTTCTGCGTCGGCGCCGACGGCGGACACTACGCCGTTCTCGACCACTACCGTGGTGGGTTCCGAGAGCGCTTCGCCGTCGAACACGCGCACGTTCTCGAAGACGATGGGCGCCGCGGCGGCAGCGTCGGTGTTCCCCTGCGCGAACGCCAAGCCGAGGGTTAGGGACAGGGCCGCGAGGGCCTTCATCAGGCGGGTCGATCTCATTCGTACCTCCTGGCGTATCGAGCCGGTTCGTGCGCCCGGAGGCGCTGGAGCGTTAAGTCGGCTGCTGGTGAAACGGCGGGGAGCCGAACCGCCTGGCGAACCGGCCCCGATGGGCCTCGTGCACCGTACCGACCTCGAGTGGCGGCAAGTAGTGACAGCTGTCATGCAATCCCTATGACAGGTGCCCGACGCAAGCCGGTACGCAAACCCGCCGAACTTGCAGGCGGAATGTTCCCCGGGTAAGAGCGCCGTCATCACCCGGGCGCTACCCTCCGTTACGCGAGCGGCTCTCAATCTTCGGAGAGCAGGGCTTCCCCCGGACCCGACTCGCCCACCACCCCACTCGAACCTATGAACCCACTCGCGTTCGTCAAGCACCGCCCTCGGCCCGAGGCGACCACGCAACACGCGCGGCCCGGCATGGCGCCTGCGCTCAACGAGCGGACCACCCTGCTGGTGGTGATCGCGCTCCTCGTCGCTACCGACGTCCTGCTCCTGAACGTGGGCCTCGCCGCGAGGCCGCTGACCCTGCTCCTGTACTTCGTTCCGGCCGTGTTGGCCGCCCTCCTCCTCGACCGGCGAGCACTCGTCGCCACCGTGGGGCAGACGGTGGTGTTCGTCGCCGCGATGCCCGCACTGCAGCAGCTGGGCTGGCTGCCTGCCGCCGTGAACGGCGTCAGGGCCGAGTGGGCGATGGCCGCCGAGTTCGCGATCGTCTTCGTCATCGTCGGCTTCCTCCTCGAGCGGTTCGGCCTGGCTTTCCAGGCAACCCTGCGCAGGGCGCTCGCGCAAGAGCGCGAGATAGCCTCGGCGAACAGCGAGCGCCTCAAGGCGCAGACGGCGCTCGAGGAGCGGCAGCGCTTCACGGACGCTGTCCTGGAGAACCTGCCCGGTGCCTTCTACGTCATCGACGAGCAGGGCCGCTACAAAGACTGGAACCGCGCCATCCGGACGACGATGGGCTACACGGGAGAGGAGCTCGCCGAGCTCGGGCCGGCCGACCTGGTCGTGGAAGAGGACCGCGAAGAGCTGATGGCCAAGATGGCCGCCGTCTTCGAGGGCGAGAACTCAACCGCTGTCGTGACCATGCTGGCGAAGGACGGGCGCCGCGTGCCCTACCTGGTCAACGGCACCCTCGTCTCGCTTGACGGACGCACCTACCTGGCGGGCGTCGGCCTCGACCGCAGCGAACTCGACGCCGCCCAGCGCCGCGTCGAAGCCCTGAACGACCAGCTGGCCGTACGCCTGCAGCGCCAGGACGCCCTGCGCCAGATCGAACGCTCGATACTCGAGAGCGACCTCGCCGTCACGCTGGACGCGATCGTCGACCAGGCCGCCATCTGCCTGGACGTGGACGCCGCCTGCCTCCTGCATTACGAGGCGGATAGCCGGACCCTGAGCTTCGGTGCGAGCCGCGGTTTCGAAGGCGACGATCCTGTTCTGGGTGAGATACGCCTCGACGAGGGCCTCGCCGGCCACGCGGCGCTGCTTCGCATGCAACTGCAGCTGGACGACCCCGAGGACGTCGCGAGGTCGTTCGGTCCGCGCGGTGCCGTGCCCGACGGCTTCCACAGCTGCCTCGCCGTGCCACTGATAGCCAAGGGCGCCGTGCAGGGGGTACTGCAGATCTTCCGGCGCTCTTCGATGCCGAGCGACGCCGACTGGAACGAGTTCCTCGAGGTACTGGCCGCGCAGGCGGCCATCGCGATCGAGAACGCCGAGCTGCTCGAGGACCTGGACCGCACCAACTCCGAGCTGCTGACGGCGTACGACACGACCATCGAGGGCTGGGCGCACGCGCTCGACCTGAGGGACGAGGAGACGGCAGGGCACAGCCAACGTGTGACGGAGCTGGCGTTGAAGCTCGCCGAGCGGCTGGGGATGCGTGGCGACGAGCTCCTGCACCTGCGGCGCGGCGCGCTGCTCCACGACATCGGCAAGATGGGCGTGCCCGACGAGATCCTGCTGAAGCCCGGCAAGCTCACGGACGAGGAGTGGGTGATCATGAAGCGTCACACCACCCTCGCGCACGAGCTGCTCGCGAAGGTCCCCTTCCTGGCGCCCGCGCTCGACATCCCGTACAGCCACCACGAGCGCTGGGACGGCACGGGCTACCCGCAAGGGCTGAAGGAAACCCAGATCCCGCTGGCCGCGCGCATCTTCGCCGTGGTGGACGTCTACGACGCCCTCACCTCCGACCGGCCTTACCGGGCCGCCTGGAACCACGCCGACGCGCTCGAGCACATCCGCAAGGGCGCGGGGACGCACTTCGACCCCGAGGTCGTGCCGGCCTTCCTGGCGATGATGCAGGCTTCCGGCTTGGCACGGGTGCCGGCCGCTGCCGCACCGACCGGCGAGAACGTGGCCGCCTGAGCCACGCCCTTCGGCCCGGGCGTCAGCGGAAGCTACCTAAGACTGAGCGAGTAGAGGCTACGTCCGGAAGGCGCCGCGTGCGGCCCGTCGGCTTCCACCATCACGTACTGACCGGTCTCCACCAGCCGCGACGCGCCCGACGTCAGGGTGGCCAGGCGGGCGCCGTTCGCGCTGTACACGTGCGCCTGCAGGCGGATCGTTGCGGCTGGCGCCTCGAAGAGGAGCGTGCCGGCCCGGTCTACGCGGAAGAAGTCTTGGTCGTTCACCAGTTCGATGGCGCCCGTTCCCACTTCGGCCAGCGGTGTGGCGGAAGCGCGCGAGTCGTTCGGCTCGTTGCCGTCCGCGAAGCGCTCGACGTAGGCGAACAGGGTGGCGCGCACGCCAGTGGTGCGGGGGTTGACCAGCCGCACCGTCACCGCGCCTCCCGTGGCCGGCAGGAGCACGCAGGGACCGCGACACTTGGCGTTGATGACGATAGCCTGCGGCACGAGCGCCTCTGCCGTCGGCCACGCCGAGCCGAGGCTGAAGCGGTCCGG
>CAZVCT010000157.1:0-3300 GCA_964625655.1 uncultured bacterium | reverse complement strand
GCCGCGCATGAAGGAGCGAAGATGGCAACGGACGTCAAGGTGCCCGCGGCGGGCGAGTCCATCAGCGAGGTCTACATCGGCACCTGGCTCAAGAAGCCGGGCGAGGCCGTGGCGCTGGACGAGGCGATCGTGGAGGTCGAGACCGACAAGGCGACCCTAGACATCCCCTCGCCCGTCGCCGGCGTCCTGGTCGAGCAGCTCAAGGGCGAAGGCGACGCGGCCGGCATCGGCGAGGTGATCGCCCGCATCGACGAGAGCGCGACCGCGGACGCGGCGCCCGCCCAGGCGGCAGACGCTCCGGCGGCTGCGCCGGCCCAGCCGGCGGCACAGGCGCAGCCTGAGGCGGCTCCGGCCCAGTCCGGTGCGGCGCCGTCCCAGGGCGCGGCAGCTGCGGCCCAGCCGGCCGCGGCCGCCACCCAGACCGCCACGGCGAGCGCCCAGCCGGCCGCCTCCCAGGCCCAGGGCGTCAAGGCCACGAGCGTCATGCCCGCCGCCCAGCGCCTGCTGGAGGAGAACGGCCTGACCGCCGACGAGGTGCCCGCCACCGGTCCGGGCGGCCGCCTGCTGAAGGAGGACGTCCAGAACCACCTGGCGCAGCGCGAGCGCGCCGCCGCGCAGGAGACGGCGGAAGGCGCCACCACCCCGGCCACCGCCGAGCGCCAGGAAGAGGTCGTACCCATGAGCCTCCTCCGGCGCCGCATCGCCGAGCGCCTGGTGGAAGCGCAACAGACGGCCGCGCTGCTGACGACCTTCAACGAGGTCGACATGACCGCCGTGATGGAGCTGCGCAAGGAGTACCGCGACGCGTTCGAGAAGCGCTACGGCGTGCGCCTCGGCTTCATGTCGTTCTTCGTCAAGGCCGCCATCGACGCCCTCAAGCAGATCCCCCAGATAAACGCCGAGATCCGCGGCACCGACATCGTCTACAAGAACTACTACGACATCGGCGTCGCCGTCTCCACCAAGCGCGGCCTGGTCGTGCCCGTCATCCGCGACGCCGACCGCCTGTCGTTCGCCGAGGTCGAGAAGGCCATCGCCGACTTCGGCGAGCGCGCCGGCAACAACAAGCTCAAGCCCGACGAGCTGCAGGGCGGCACCTTCACCATCAGCAACGGCGGCGTGTTCGGCTCGCTGATGTCGACCCCCATCGTCAACCCGCCCCAGAGCGGCGTGCTCGGCATGCACTCGATCCAGGAGCGCCCGGTGGCCGAGAACGGCCAGGTCGTCATCCGCCCGATGATGTACCTGGCGCTGACGTACGACCACCGCATGGTGGACGGCCGCGAGGCGGTGACGTTCCTGAAGCGCATCAAGGACGCCGTCGAGAAGCCCACCCGCATGCTCCTGGAAGTCTGAGGCGACGGGCATGAGCGATAGCGGCAACGGCAACGGCGGCAACAAGGACGACAACACGGGCGGCACGAACGAGCACGACATCGTCATCATCGGCGCGGGCCCGGGCGGCTACGTAGCCGCGATCCGCGCCGCGCAGCTCGGCTTCGACGTGGCGGTGGTCGAACGCGAAGAGGCGCTGGGCGGCACCTGCGTGCGCGTCGGCTGCATCCCCAGCAAGGCGCTCCTCGAGTCGAGCTTCCTCTACCAGGAAGCCAAGGAGAAGCTGGGCGGCCACGGCGTGAAGGTGGGCAACGTCGAGCTCGACCTGGGCACCATGCAGGAGCGGCGGCGCACGGTGGTGAAGCAGAACACCGACGGCGTGGCGTACCTGTTCAAGAAGAACAAGATCACGCGCTACGCCGGCACCGGAAAGCTGGCCGGCGACCGCGAGGTGAGCGTCGAGGACGCCAGCGGCAACGTCACCAAGCTCGTGGCCGAGAACGTCATCCTCGCCACCGGCTCGGTCGTCGCCACCCTGCCCGGCGTGGAGCTGGACGGCGAGACGGTGGTGACCAGCGCCGAAGCGCTCGAGTTCAGCGAGGTACCCGAGCGCCTGGTCGTGATAGGCGCGGGCGTCATCGGCCTCGAGCTCGGCTCCGTCTGGGCGCGGCTCGGCTCCAAGGTGACGGTGCTCGAGTACCTGGACCGCATCCTGCCCGGCATGGACGAGGAGGCGGCGCGCGAGGCGCTCAAGCTCCTCAAGCGCCAGGGGCTCGAGTTCCAGCTGGGCGCGCGGGTGACGGGCGTCAAGGCCACGGGCAAGGGCGCCAAGCGCAAGGCCACCGTCGAGGTGGAAGGCGCCGAGCCCCTCGAGGCAGACAAGGTGCTCGTGGCCGTGGGCCGCAAGGCCAACAGCAACGGGCTGGGACTGGAAGAGGCCGGCGTGAACGTCGACGAGCGCGGCCGCGTGGTGGTCGACGACGGCTTCGCCACCAACGTGCCGGGCGTCTACGCCATCGGCGACCTGATCGCAGGGCCGATGCTGGCGCACAAGGCGTCGGAGGACGGCGTGGCGCTCGTCGAGCGCCTGGCTGGCCACGCGGCCAGCGTCGACTACGACCTCGTGCCGGCGGTCGTCTACACCGAGCCCGAGGTGGCCAGCGTGGGGAAGACCGAGGAGCAGCTGAAGGAGGCCGGCGTGGCCTACCGCAAGGGCAGCTTCCCCTTCACCGCCAACGGCCGCGCCCGCGCGCTGGGCATGACCGACGGGAAGGTCAAGGTGCTGGCGGACGAGAGCACCGACCGGATCCTGGGCGTCCACATCGTGGGCCCCCGCGCCGGCGACCTGATCGCCGAGGCCGTGGCCGCCATGACGTTCGGCGCTTCCAGCGAAGACCTGGCCGCCACCATCCACGCCCACCCGACCCTGGCGGAGACGCTCAAGGAAGCGGCCCTGGCGGTCGACGGGCGCGCCCTGCACATGTGACCCTGCACATCTGACCCTGCACATCTGAGCCAGCGCGCCGGGCGGCGAATGCGGGATCGTTCTCGCGTCGCCGCCCGGCGATGTTCGTTAGCACGCGCCCGCCCCTCGGCCGTAGCTTCGCGGGTCGGGCCAGGCGCGCGGCCGGTGCTAGACTCGAACGATGATAAGGGCGTACGACACGACGTTCCCGCAGGCCACCGCCGCTCCGGTGGTGGCCTCGCTGAACGACCTTCCGCTCCGCGATCCGGCGCTGGCTGCCATCGCCGACAAGGTGCTCGAAGGGAAGCGGCTGAGCCTCGAAGAGGGGCTCGTGCTGTTCCGCACCCCCGACCTCCCCGGCCTGATGCGGCTGGCAGACCTCGTGCGGCGCCGCAAGGTGGGCGACAAGGCGTACTACGTCCACTCGCTCAGGCTCAGCCAGACGAACATCTGCTACGTGGGCTGCACCTTCTGCGGCTTCCAGCGCCGCTTCGGCGAGG
>CAZVCT010000156.1:0-3406 GCA_964625655.1 uncultured bacterium | reverse complement strand
TCGGCCCCGCGCGTCAGCTGCTGCAGGAACTGGTGGCAGATGGCCTCGTGACAGAGGTGACGGTGGAGGGGGTGCGCGGCAGGCGCTACGTGATGAGCGCAGACCTGCCGCTGCTGGCCGAGCTGACGGCGGGGCGGGTACCCGCCGAGTGGCGCCCGCTGGGCGAGAGCACGCGCGAGGCCGTGTCGTTCCTGGCGCCGCTGGACCCTGTCTCCGCGCGCGGGCGCGCCACGGCGCTGTTCGGCTTCGACTACGTGTGGGAGGTCTACAAGCCCCTCGAGCAGCGCCGCTGGGGCTACTACGTGCTGCCCATGCTCTGGGACGACGCCCTCGTGGCGCGTGCCGACCTGAAGCTCGACCGCACCACCAACACGCTGCAAGTGCTGGGCTTCTGGCTCGAGGAGCCGACTACAGGCAAGGACGCCGACTTCGCCCGGGCGCTGGGGCGGGGCCTGGCGAACCTGCAGCGATTCGTGGGCGCCGGGAAGCTCGACCTGAGCGGGGTGCGGCCGGTGGCGCTGCGCGACGAGGCGCGTAGGGCGGCGCGGGGCCGGAGCTAGCAGCCGTGCGGACGGACCTCAGCCGAGCAAACGCTCGAGCGCCTCTCGGGGCGGAAGGATGGTGACCTCCTTGAGGGTCTTGCCGTACAAGTTGCCGAAGTGGCGCCTGTCGCCCGTGACGAGAACATCGGCCCTGGCAGCCACGGCGGCTGCGAGGATGGGCGCGTCTTTGGAGGGCAGGTGCCTTGCGGCCCACATGACCAGCGCTTGATCGGCTTCTGGTACTACGTCGACGCGTACTGCGAGCGCGTCCAGGGTGCCGAGGCTACGTGGCCGCTTGGCGCGTAGATTGCGGCGCGCCTCGTCGATAGCGAAGGCGGAAGTCAAGGCCTCGCAGGCGTCGATCAGAGCGAGCTTGAGGATGGCGACACTGACCCCATCAGGCGAGATCGCTGCCGTGAAGAGTACGTTGGCGTCCAGGAAATAGCGCTCCGGCACTGTAGTGTCCGGTCAGCGCCCGTGACCACGTTCGGCGAGGCGCCTTCGGACACGTTCCTCGAGCCCCTCTGGCAGGATGTCTTCGTCGAGGAACTCTTCGATGCGTTCCTGGCTGTAGATCTCGATCGGGTAAACGCCGGTTGGGCGGAGCACTATCGAGCCGTCATCGGTAGTCTCGACCAACAGCATCTGCTCGCCTTCCACTCCGAGTCGTTCCAGAATCGCCTTCGGAATGGAGACTTGTCCCTTCTTGCCTAGCTTAACCACGTTCATGTGGTCACCATAGCAAGCCCCGGGTTTCCGGATTCCGGCAAACAGTACTATTCGAGCCGGATTCGTCTAGGCCGTTATCTCTAGGCGGGCGTGGCAACGCTCTGTAATCTCGAGTCATGGCTAAGAACTCGTACCCAGGCGATGCCGCTCCCGGAACCGTAGTAGGCGAAGACGGGCAGACGCGCCCCACCTGGGCTGCGCACGACCCGCTGCTGCGGCGCTACTACGACGAGGAGTGGGGCGTTCCCGTCGAGGACGAGCGCGGCATGTTCGAAGCGCTCAGCCTGGAAGCGTTCCAGTCCGGCCTCTCGTGGGCCACGATACTCCGCAAACGCGAGGCGTTCCGGCGCGCGTTCGCGGGCTTCGACCCCGAGGTGGTCGCCGCATTCGGCGAGGCCGACGTGGCGCGCCTGAAGCGCGACGAGGGCATCGTCCGCAACGAGCTGAAGATCCGCGCCACCGTCGCCAACGCACGCGCCACGCTGGCGCTGCGCGCGGAGGGTGGGCTGCCCGAGCTCGTCTGGTCGTTCGCTCCGCCGAAGGGGCGCGCGGCCGCCATCGCCCCGCTCGGACGCTCGGCCGAGTCGGAGGCGCTCGCGAAGGCGCTGCGTTCCCGCGGCTTCAAGTTCGTCGGCCCGACCACCATGCACGCGCTCATGCAGGCGGTGGGGGTGCTGGGCGAGCGGCACGCACGCGGGTCCAGCGACGGTTCCGCGAGTACCGCTTCGGGGGCGGCAGGGGGCAACGACCGCCAGTAGGCGTGGCCATTACGCACAAGGCTCACCGGCGGCTCGCCCCTATCATGAGAACGTCCAGCGGCCTAAGGCCGCCCCACCGACCGTAGCCGACCAGGAGTGTGACCTTGCCAGCCGACACGGCGGAACCCAACGCCCGCACACAAGAGCCGCTCTTCGACGTGGTGAGCGACGGCGGACTCGACGCCTTCCCCGACCTGCTGAACGACGTGCCAGCCGCGCCCTTCGCGATGCACTTCGGAACCGAGAGCTTCGCGCCGGGCGACCTGCCGCGCCAGGAGTTCTACGACCGCCTGCGCCGCGGCGACCCCCACCCCACCACCAGTCAACCGGCCCCCGAGGAGTTCGCCAAGCTCTACAGAGCCGCCACCCGGCCGCTGCTGGTGGTGACCATCTCCAGCGGCCTCTCCGGCAGCTACAACGCCGCCGACCAGGCTGTCGGCCTCGTGCCAGACGCCGAGGTCACGCTGCACGACTCCGGCACGCTGTCCGCCGCCCAGGCCCTTCAGGTGCACGCCGCGATGATGGCGCGCGCCCGCGGCCGCGACATCGCCACGGCGATCGAGTGGATGCGCGAGGTGCACGAGGCCACGGAGCTCTTCTTCGCCATCGACACCCTCGAGTACCTGCAGCGGGGCGGACGCATCGGGCGCGTGAAGGCGGCGCTCGGCGCGATGCTGAGCCTGAAGCCCGTCATCACGGTCGACAAGGCCTCGGGAACGTACGTGAACGTCGGGCGCGCCCGCAGCTGGCAGAAGGTGTTCGACGCCATGGTGCAGCAGGTGACGAAGCGCTTCGGCGAGGGCACGCCGCTGCGCGCGGGCGTCATGTACGGCGAAGACCGGGCGGACGGCGAGGAGCTGCAGAAGCGCCTGTCCGCCGCGCACGAGCTGCTCTGGTCGGACGTCGCGCCCGTGGGCGTGGTGCTGGCGGTGCACACGGGCCCGAAGGCAATGGGGCTGGCGGCTGCAGCCGGCACGTGGCCGTGGGAACGCGAAGGAAGCGCCTGATGGCCGGAGGCTAACGGCCTCCAGGCGGCGCTACCGTCCGGTCACCCGAACCGGTCCACCCGCAGCGGCGTAAGGTCGTGCGCCGGCTCCTCGCCGGCCACGAGCTGCGCCACGAGCTTCCCCGTGATCGGCGCCAGGCTGACGCCCATCATCGAGTGGCCCGTCGCGACGGTGAGGTTCGCGTGCCTGGGTGCGTTCCCCAGGTACGGCAGGCCGTCGGGCGAGCACGGCCTGAAGCCGTGCCAGCGCGGCGGCGCCTCCAGCTCCTGGCGCGTCAGGCGGGGGAAGTAGCGCAGCGCCGAGTCGATGATCCCTTGCACGCGCGTCTCGTTGGCGCCGTCGTCGAAGCCCGCCAGCTCCATCGTGCCGC
>CAZVCT010000155.1:0-3477 GCA_964625655.1 uncultured bacterium | reverse complement strand
GGCCTCGAGGTTGCGCAGCGCGCGGTCGGTGCGCCACTCCTTCACCGTCTCGACGGCGGCGCGCAGCAGGTTGCCCTTCGACGCGGTCAGGTAGCCCTCGAACTTCTCGAGCAAAGTGAAGGCGTCGCTGACGGCGCCGGCGAAGCCCGTCACGACGGTTCCGTCCGCCAGCGGCCGCACCTTCACGGCGCCGCGCTTCACGATCGTGTCTCCCAAAGTAACCTGGCCGTCGCCGGCGATGGCGGTCGTGCCGCCCTTGCTGACCGCGACGATGGTGGTCCCGTGCATCCGGTTCATCCCGCGAGCGTAGCATCAGTCCGACCACCCGCAGGTTCGGTAGCATGGCGCAATGTTGGGACATCATTTCGGTGGGGGTTGGGTAGAGCTGATCGTGGGTCCGATGTTCAGCGGCAAGAGCGAAGAGCTCATCCGGCGGGTCACTCGGTCGGTCATCGCGAAGCAGCGCGTGCAGGCGTTCAAGCACGCCATGGACGACCGTTACGCCGCTCAGGCGGTGGCGTCGCACGCCGGACGCACGCTCGAGGCGCTGCCCGTCGGCAGCTCCGGGCAGCTGCTCGCGCTCGTGGACGAAGGCACGCAGGTGGTGGCGATCGACGAGGCGCAGTTCCTGGACGTGGGCATCGCCGCGGTGGTGGAGCGCCTGGCGGAGTCGGGCAAGCGCGTCATCGTCGCCGGCCTCGACCTCGACTTCCGCGGCGAGCCGTTCGGGCCGATGCCCGAGCTGATCGCCCGCGCCGAGGTGGTCGAGAAGCTGACGGCCATCTGCCGCTGCGGACGGGCTGCCACCCGCACGCAGCGCCTGATCCGCGGCAAGCCCGCGCATTACGACGACCCCACCGTGCTGGTGGGCGCGGCCGAGGCCTACGAGCCCCGCTGCCGCAGCTGCCACGTGGTCCTGCGCGAGGCGCGCGAGACGCCCCTCTTCCAGTTGGGCGCCTGACGCAGTAAGCTCTGGCCAACGACGACAACCAGACGAGGCTCCGCCCGCCACCGGCGCGGATTGACGCTCTTTTGACGCACCGTTCCTTAACTTCTTGTTGATCCGCTGGATGCGGGAAGGAGCTTGGAGTATGCCGAAGATCTATCTGGGTGAAGCGATAAGTCTGGTGTCGAAGACGTTGCCGATCGTGGGGGTGCGGCTCGTCAGCTACCTGGCGCTCGGGCTGGGGTTGGGCGCGTACGCCGCGCTCTTCTTCGGGATCGGCTGGCTGCTGGGGCAGCTGTGGGCGCCGCTCGGGTTCGTCGTCTTCCTCGTCGCCGTCGGCGGCGCCTTCTGGGTCGTCGACCTGGCCGGCCGCTACTGGTTCCACCTGCTGAGGGCGGCGCACACGGCGGTGCTGACCGAGTTCATCACCACCGGCAAGGGCCCCGCCACGGGGCAGCTCGCCTACGGCCGCCAGCAGGTCATGAGCCGCTTCACCGACACCTCCATCCTGTTCGGCGTGGGGCTCCTCGTCGACGGCGTCGTCAAGTTCGTGGTGCGCACCTTCGCGCGCATCGCCTCGATACTGCCGGTGCCGGGCGTCGACTCGCTGGGCAAGTTCCTGCAGCGCGTCGCCACCATGAGCACCACCTACGTCGACGAGGCGATCCTGTCGCGCGCCTACGAGAAGCGCGAGCAGAACGTGTGGGGCGTGGCGCGCGAAGGCGTCGTGCTGTACGCCCAGGCGTGGAAGCCGATCCTGGCCAACGCCGTGGTGCTGGCGCTGCTCAGCTACGTCGAGTTCCTCGTGTTCCTGATCGTGCTGGGCATCCCAGCGCTGGCCATCGGCGCCGCCGTCCCGGCGCTCGGGCCCGCCCTCGGCATCGGCGCGCTGATCGGCGCCTGGATGCTGAAGCTGGCCCTGTCGGACGCCATCTCCCTGGCGGCGACGCTGCTCGCCTACCACCGCACCACCGCCGGCATGGAGCCGAACGCCGAGTGGGTGGCGAAGCTGGACGCCGCCAGCGACAAGTTCCGCGAGCTCGGCCGCAAGGCGGCCGCCGCGGTTCCGGGCGGCAAGCAGGCTGAAACGCAGGCGCCCGAGGCCTTCGCGCCTGCTGCCGGGGCCGGCGCAGCAGGAGGCGCTGTCGCCCCGGCCACCGCGATCGCGGCCGCGGCCGCTGAAGGCGAGCCTGTCGCGGACGAGACGCCGCCACAGCTGGGTGGCGCAGCAGCCGCCGCTCCGGACCCCGCTGCCTGAGGGCCGGTTCGTTCCGGCAGGGTTAACCTAGCGCCAGCTTCCGCCCACAGGAGCGCGCGCCGGAGGCAGAGCCTCGCGGGCGCGCGCTCGACTCGTGGAGCCGCGTTCTAGGAGACCCGATGCCGTCCATGCACCAGACCGTCGCCGAGCATGCCGCCGCCCTGCAGGAGCGCACCGTGGCCGTGCGCCGCGACCTGCACCGCCACCCCGAGATCGCGTTCGAAGAGCACCGCACCATGGGCGTCGTCGCCGAGCGCCTGAAGGAGCTGGGTCTCGAGCCGCGCGTCGGCGTGGGCGGCACCGGGGTCGTGGCGGTGTTCGACAGCGGGCGCCCGGGGCCCACCGTGCTGGCGCGGGCCGACATCGACGCCCTGCCGGTGCCCGAGGAGAAGGAGGTGGAGTACCGCTCCACCGTGCCCGGGAAGATGCACGCCTGCGGCCACGACGGCCACACGGCGGTGCTGTTGAGCGTCGCCGAGATAGTGCTGGCGCGGCGCGAGCAGCTGTCGGGGCGGGTGGTGTTCGTCTTCCAGCCTGCCGAGGAGATCGTCCGCGGAGCCCGCGCCATGCTCGACGACGGCGCGTTGGACGACCTGGAGGTCGACCACGTGCTCGGCCTGCACCTCTCCAGCGCCGACCCGGTGGGCACCATCGCCGTGCGGGAGGGACCCATCATGGCCGCCACCGACTCGTTCCGCCTGGTGGTGCGCGGCCGCGGGGGGCACGCCGCGTACCCGCACCTGTGCATAGACCCCATCGTGGCGGCTTCGCAGCTGGTGACGTCCCTGCAGACGCTCGTGTCGCGCGAGACCGACCCGCTCGACCAGGCGGTCATCACGGTGACGAGCTTCCATGCGGGCACCGCCTACAACATCATCCCCGAAGAGGTGGAACTGAAGGGAACGCTCAGGACGTTCGACGCCACCACGCGGCAGCGCCTCAGGGAGAGGATCCTCGAGACCGCCGATCTCGTCGCCAAGGGCGCCCGCTGCAGCGTGAGCCATGAATGGTTCGAGGGGACGCCGGCGGTGGTGAACGACGCGGCCGAGACGGAGCTCCTGCGCGCGGTGGCCACCCGCCTGCTGGGCGAGCAGAACGTGCGCGTGATGACGCCCATCATGGGCGGCGACGACATGGCCCTCTGGCTGCAGCAGGCGAAGGGCTGCTACTTCTTCGTCGGCACCCGCTCGAGCGACACGAGCAGCTACGCGCACCACCACCCGCGCTTCGACATCGACGAGGCGGGGCTGCAGACGGCGGTGACGGTGTTCGC
>CAZVCT010000154.1:1391-3510 GCA_964625655.1 uncultured bacterium | reverse complement strand
CCGTCGAAGATCGACTTGATGATCGACCAGTTCTGCCAGTCGTAGCCGATGGCGGGGTCTAGGGTGCTGACGTCGGTCTGGAACGACACGACGGCGCTGCCGCCCTGTTCGTCCTGCGCGAAGGCGAGGGGCGCGACCAGGACCAGGGCGGCTAGGGCGAGGGCCAGGCGCCGCAGAGGGCCGCCCTTGGGCCACCGTCTCGGGGGGAGGCTGCCAGCTGTTGGTTTGGTGTTCATCTTGCCATCCTTTCGCGCTGCTGCGCAGGTACTGCCGGTAACTCGTGAGGCCCGCATGCCGGGCTTCACGAGAGGACCGCTAGCTGTACCGGATCCTGGGATCCAGGACCGGATAGACGAGGTCGGCGAGCAGGTTGCCGACGACCACGAAGAGCGCGGTGACGAGGACGCCACCCATGATGACGGGGATGTCTACCAACTGGATGGCCTGCCAGATCATCTGACCGATGCCGGGCCATCCGAAAACGGATTCGACGATGACGATGCCGCCCATGAACACGCCGATGTCGAGGCCCACCAGCGCCACCACCGGCAGCACGGCGTTCTTCAGCACGTGCTTGAACACGACCTTGGTGGGGAAGACGCCCTTGGCGCGGGCCGTGCGCACGTAGTCCTGGCGCAGCACTTCGATCATGGCGCTTCGCGTAACACGCGCGTACCAGCCGCCGCCCGCCAGGCCCACGGCCACGGCCGGCAGCACCACGTGCAGCGGCGTTCCGTAACCGCCCAGGGGGAAGATCGGCAGCAGGTAGGCGAACACGTAGATCAGCAACAGCCCGACCACGAACTGCGGCGCCGAGACGCCGATGAACGCGAACGTCATCACCGTCTGGTCTACCGCCGTGCCCCGCTTGAGCGCCGCCAGGATGCCCGACGGGATGCCGATGAGCAGCTCGAACAGGATGCCCACCAGCGCCAGCTGCAGGGTGGGCACGATGCGCGACTGGATCAGCCTGGTCACTTCGGCCTTCTGCGCGTACGAGCGGCCCAGGTCGCCCCTGAATAGGTTGCCCAGGTAGGTCACGTACTGCTGCGGCAGGGGCCGGTCGAGGCCGAGCTGGTTCCGGATGCTCTCGACGGTCTGCACGGTGGCGCTGCGGCCGGCGATCATCCGCGCTGGGTCTGCCGGCAGCAGGAACGCGAGCAGGAACGTGATGATGCTGACGCCCAGCAGCACGCCGGCCGCCTGCAGCAGGCGCTGGAGGAGGTAGGCGATCATCGGCGCTCCGCCAGGTCGAGCGCGTCACGCAGCGCTTCGCCCAGAAGGTTGAACGACAGCGAGGTGAGCACGATGGCGACGCCGGGGAAGAAGACGAGCCACGGCGCGTCGAGGAAGTAAGACTGGCTCTCGTTTATGATGCCGCCCCAGCTGGGCGCGGGGGGTTGCACGCCGACGCCGAGGAACGAGAGCGACGCCTCTAGCAGCACGGTGGTCGAGATGCCGAGCGTGCCGAACACCATGAGCGTGCTGACGAGGTGGGGCAGCACGTGCTTCACCAGGGTTCGCCCCGCCCCGGCGCCCAGGGCGCCGGCAGCCTCGACGAACTCGCGCTCGCGGATGGCCAGGACCTGAGCGTAGATGGCGCGAGCGATCCACACCCAGTTCACCAGCGCGATCACCAGAGCGACGATCCAGAGGCTGGGCCTCAGGATGGCGGCCAGCGCGATCGCCAGGATGAGGGCCGGGAAGGCGGTCATCACGTCGGTCAGGCGCATCAGGATCGTCTCGACGTAGCCGCGGAAGAAGCCGGCGGCCACCCCTACCAGCAGGCCGATCAGCACGGCGGCGCCGTTGGCGAGCACGCCCACCAGCAGCGAGACGCGAGCGCCGAACAGGATGCGGCTGGCGAGGTCGCGGCCCAGCGTGTCCGTGCCCATCAGGAACTGCTCGGAAGGGGGAAGCGGGTCGCCTGCGAGGGTCAGGCCGTCGAAGTACTGCCGTGACGGGTCGTGCGGCGCGAGCAGCGGGGCGCCGAACGCCATCACCAGCACCAGCACCACGCCGACGAGGCCGATCATGCCGGCGGTGTTGGCGGTGAAGCGCCGCAGCCAGGCCGGCCGCGTCCTGCGTTCCACTGGTGCTGACCGCTGCACTACCACCT
>CAZVCT010000154.1:0-1291 GCA_964625655.1 uncultured bacterium | reverse complement strand
TCCAGCCGGCTGGCCTCGCCGCCCGAGGCGTCCTGCAGCACCACGTAGGTCGTCTGAGCGCGCGCGGTGCCGAACGCGCCGGCCGCCGCGGCCGCCAGCAGCACGAGCAGCACCTCGGTGCGGGGGCCGCGCTGCCCGCGCCTGAACCAGCCGCGCACACGCGACGGGACGCTGCCCAGGAACAGCACCGAGCGCCCCACCAGCAAGGCGAGGAACACCCAAGCGCGTCCAACTCCGCTCTGCAGCTTT
This sequence comes from uncultured bacterium, assembly GCA_964625655.1. Taxonomy (GTDB): domain Bacteria; phylum Deinococcota; class Deinococci; order Deinococcales; family Trueperaceae; genus JAAYYF01. The sequence goes on along the minus strand of CAZVCT010000154.1, from coordinate 1,042 downwards.
AGGAGCAGCCGGCCGAAGGCGCTGACGAACAGCACGAACAGCCGCGCCACGCCGCTCTGCAGCTTCAACGCCAGCCGCCCGGTCACGATGGCCATGACCGTCCAGGCGCGCCTGACGCCGTTGGTCAACATCGCCAGGCCCGCCCCGAACAGGTCGATGAGAGCGCCGCCGTAGCCCAGCTCGGTGAAGCCCAGGCCCGCCACGCGCAGCCCAACGCGCCCCGCGATGCCCAGGTAGACCACCACCACGCTGAGGCCCAGCGCCAGCACCACAGCGCCCCACTGCGCCACGCCCAGGTAGGCGGCGGGCAGGTCGGCGTCGAGGCCCAGCGACAGGCGCACCTGCCGGTCGGCGGCTTCGGCCGCGCCGCGCAGCCACGCCAGCCACAGCTCGACGAAGAGGATGGCGATGAGGCTGGCGTTCGCCAGCAGCCAGGCCAGCAGATTGGGCCCGAAACGCTCGCGCCAGCTGGAGCGGGCGTACCCGTCCGGCTCCACCAGGTCGCGCCGCCCTTCGGCTGCCGGCGGCGCGTCGATGGCCCCGATCTCGGCGGCGTAAGCCTGATACGCCAGCGCCGCGTCGTCCTTCTGGACCGCGCGCCGCTCCGGCCGGCCGTCGACAGCAGGGGCAACGGGAACCGCGTCGCCTTCCCCGTCGACCGGCCCAGCGGCGGCCCTGCGCGGCCCGCCCTGGAAGCTCTTGGCGAGGAAGATGCCCAGCAGCGGCAGGATGCCGATGACGCCGCCCACGCTGGCGGCTGGCAGCCCGAGCCAGGCCGGCAGCGCCAGCGGGTCCTCGCACGAGGGAAGGGTGACAACCTTGCAGGTCAACGACTCGTAGAAGCCGCCGACCAGGGCCAGGAAGTAAGCGGTTGCGTACAGCACCAGCCCGAACAGGGCGAGGCCGACGAGCAGGCGGCCGCTGGCTCGCAGCGCGCCTCCCACCACCTGGCGGTGTGCCGGCGTGGCGCCCTGCGCCACCAGCGACAGCACCAGCAGCGCCGACAGCGCCAGCCAGAGCCACGACAGCAGTGGGGTCATGT
>CAZVCT010000153.1:0-3574 GCA_964625655.1 uncultured bacterium | reverse complement strand
TGCTGCACCCGAAGGTGCTGATCATGGACGAGCCCAGCCTGGGCCTGGCGCCGCTGCTGGTGCGCGAGGTGATGCAGGTCATCCGGCGCGTAGCCGACACGGGGATGCCCATCCTGCTGGTGGAGCAGAACGTCATGCAGGTGCTGAAGATCGCCGACCGCGCCTACGTGCTCGAGAACGGCCGGCTCGTGCTGGATGGCCCCACCGACGAGCTGCGCGGCGACCCTATGATCAGGCGGGCGTACCTGGGGCTGTGACCGCTGCCGACGTACCGGAAGCGCGGGCGCCGGACGCAGGCTGAGAGCGCCTCAGCCGCCTCCGTCCAGCGCCGTCAGCTGGCCAGCCATGATGGCGGCCACGTCGCTGGCCTCGCCGCCTCTGGCGTCCAGCCCGTGAACGACCCCCTCACGGTCGGCGCGGCTGCGGTTCTGGCTCAGCTTCCACTTGCCCTCGGCCGAACTGACCTCTATCCGGACGCCCTTGATCCCCTTCAGCTGCGCCGCCAGGAAGCCGTCCGGGGCGTCGGCCACCTGCCACGGCTCCGCCGAGCCGCGCTCGTTCTGCTCGGTCAGCTCGTTCAGGTGCCGCAGGAGCCACGTTCCGTCGTCGACGAGCTGCGCCGTGCCGCGCAGCTGCGCCACCACATAGTTCCAGGTGGGCACCACCTTGCCGTGCTCGCGCTTGGCGGGGTACCAGCTGGGCGTGACGTACGCCTGCGGGCCCTGGAACACCACCAGCACCTCGCGGCCGCCCACGAACTCGCGCCACTGCGGGTTGGCGACGGAGAGATGGCACTCGAGCACGGCCGTCCGGCCCGGTTCGGCGTGCAGGACGAACGGCACGGGGTTGGCCAGCAGGCCCGCGGGCCCGGCGCTGATGAGGAGCCCGAGCGGCTGCTCGCGGACGAGACGGTGGATGACCTCGGGCCGGTCCTCGCGGTTCAGGGGCGGACGGTACATGCCGGAACTCTAGCTGCTTTAAGGCTGCCTTAACGCGCCTTTCCCTACGCTGCGCCATGCCGAACACCACGCTCACCCGGACCGTCCCGCGGCTCCTGCTCGCGGGCCTCTTCATCCTGTCGCTGGGCGCCTGCGGCGGCTCGCCTCCCCCGGCCGGGCCGCCGGCCACGAGGACCATCGAGGGCAGGGTGAACCTACCGTCTGGAACGCCCCTGCCGAGCGGCCTCCAGGTAACCGGGCCCATGGGCAGCGCCCCCGTCGCCGCCGACGGCACCTTCAGCGTCCAGGTGCTGGGCGACTCCCGCACCGAGCTGGCGGTGGAGACCGCGTCCGGCCAGCTGCTCCTTCTGGGCGTCACCGACGGCGACACCCTCACCTTCTCGGCCGACAGCACTGCCGAGGCGCTGCTGTACTACGCCGTGGGCGGCATGTGGCTGCCCGCCCAGCATCAGGACAAGGTACGTGACGCGTTGACGGGCCACCCAGCTGCAGCTGAACTGGCGCAGGAGATAGAGCGCATGCTCGCCGCCGGCGGCAACCCGGTCCACGCCCCCGACGATCGGCTCCTGCAGGCCATCGACGACGCGCATGCCGCGGCGTTCGCGGGCGTGAGCGTCGCGGGGCTGGGCGCCTGGACGCCGTCCGCGGCGAACGGCGGCGACGCGCCCGCGGCTCTCGGGGGCAGCGCACCACCCGCCCTCGCTGGGAGCGCGGCCACCGGACTTCTGCAGCCGCAGGAGGTGCCGGCCACCAACGTCCTGATAGAGCCGACGGCCATACAGGCGGGCGCCGCGGTGCTGCACAACCCCGCCGGCGCCGGCGTCGTGGTCCAGAACCACTACCGCCGCCCGGCCAGGGTGCTGGCCTACGAGGTCGGCTGGGTGGACGCCGACAGCGTGGAGCACGCCACCGACCCGCCCGAGTTCGTCATGGAGGTCGACGTGCCGTCCACGGGTCAGCTCGAGGTGTTCAACGCGCTGTACGACGTCGTCACCGGCGACGCCCCCTGGTCGCCCGTACTTAGCCCGCCGCTCGCCCTGCCCAACCGTGAGGGGGCGAGCCGCACGCGCTACCAGCTGGTGCTGCTGGGGCCTGGCTTCGGCGACGACGACGCCATCCGCTCCGACCCGCGCTTCGCCTCGGCGCAAGGCGCGTGGGACGACGCCGTGTTCGACAAGAACGTCGACCTCTTCCTGGGCGAGCTGCTGCTGCCGCTCGTCGAGGCCTACGGCGTGGGCAGCCTCGCCAGGTTCGACGCCGCCAAGCTGAATCAGGCCCGCGCGCGCCTGCGGGGCATCTACGACACGCACCTGCTGGAGCTGGGCGTCTACCTGCGGCAAGGACGCATCGGGTACGCCAATGGCCTCAAGTTCGTGTTGACCGAGCTGGCGCAGAACAGGACCTACCGCCTCGACATGCTGAACATGGTGAAGGAGGCGCTGGAAGAGAGCGCGCAGAACCAGGCGTCGGTGGAGGCGATCGAGAAGCGCCTGAGCTCGCGCGCCAGCGCCAGCGCCATCGCGGCGGCCGTTCAGGCCGTGCTCATGGGATCCGACGTCGCCAAGATCATGTACGACCTCACGGGCACGCCGGACGCTATCGCGTGGACCGTCACCACGGCGCCCGCCCTCTTCGCTCTGACGCCCGACCTGGCATGGGTGACGAAGGACGACGCGTCGGCGCGCTTCACCCTGATGCCGCGCGGGCCGGCCGCCGGGAACTACCTGTTCCGTTGGACGACCTCGGGCGCGCACGGCGACCTCAGCGACTTCCTGAACGACGGGCTGACCCTGGTAACGGACTCGCGCGAGGTGGAGTACTTCCACGACACGCCCAACAACATCACCAACCACGACGTCGACACCATCACCGCCGAGATCTTCGAGGTGGCCGCGGGCGCCACCAGCGTGCCGCCCGGCGCCTCGCCGATCGGCCGGGCGTCGGCCACGGTGAGGGGCCTCGACACCGACATCGACAGCCGCATCGAGCTGAACTACGGCACCACCTCGCCGGCCGCGCACCGCGATGGAACGGTCTACGCCTGCGCCGAGATGTACCTGCGCTTCGAGGCCGTGCCCAACGCCAAGTCCTACACGGTCACCGTCCAGGGTGTGGGCGGTCAGGGCCACGCCTCCAACTCGAACCAGGACTTCCGGTACCGCGGACAGAACCACACCGTCTTCATCGACCCGGCGGCCATCATCGACGGCCGCACGGTGCAGGACGGCTACACCCCCGACTGGAACGGCGTCTGCACCTGGCTGGTGAACGGCAACCACGCTTCCCAGCCGATCTACTTCTCGGCCTTCCGCGACCGCGGCGAGGACGAGTACCTCGTGCACCTGTTCACGGTGGTGCAGCACCCGCATGGCCCCAACCCACCCACCGTCGCCAGCCGCGTGCCGCTCTGGTACGAGTGGCTGCAGAACGCCGTGTTCGTGGTGAAGGCCCAGTACTGAGCGCCTGGGGCCTGCAAGCACTGAGCGCAACGAGTACTGAATTGAAGAAGCCCCCGGTCGCACTGACCGGGGGCTTCGCCTAGCTGGGGCCGCAAGCGACTCTCAGTCGCGGTTCCCCATGAACATCGAGACGTAGTAGAGCAGGTAGAGCACGGA
>CAZVCT010000152.1:0-3673 GCA_964625655.1 uncultured bacterium | reverse complement strand
CTGCCCAACTTCATCGAAGGCTCGGGCCCGGCCGCCGACTACGTCTTCACCGCCACCATGTGGACCAAGGACGTTCCCTACCCCGGCGCCCAGGAACTGAACGACCGCCTCGCCGACATCCTCGGCCGCACGCCCTCGTACCACGCCGCCCAGGCGTACGCCTCGATCATCACCGCCGCCGACGTGCTGTCGCGCGCCGAGTCGTTCTCGCCCGCCGACGTCCGCGAGGCGCTGCTGGCCACCAACATGCCCGACACGGTCTACGGACCGATCGAGTTCTCGGACTACGCCGGTTACAAGAACCAGGCGTCGCTGCCGGCCGTCGCCGAGCAGGTCGTCGACGGCGCGTTCGTCACGGTGTTCGTGAACGGCGAGGTCGTGCACGAGATGCTCGAGACCCCCAGCTGGTCCGAGCGGTAAGCGCGGAGCCCAGGTAACGACGTTGGAAGGTTTGACCCCGTTCATTCAGAACCTCAGCGGCGGGCTGCTGATAGGCGGCATCTACGCGCTGATCGGTGTCGGGCTGTCGCTCATCTTCGGTGTGATGCGCGTCATCAACTTCGCGCACGGCGAGTTCGTCGTGCTCGGGATGTACGTCGCCATCGTGCTGTTCAACCAGCTCGGCCTCGACCCGTACGTATCGCTGCTGATCGCGGCCCCCGCCGGCTTCCTCGTCGGGGTCATCCTCCAACGGCTCGTCATAGCTCGCCTGGTCGACGTGCCAGGCGACAGCACCCTGCTCGTGACGCTGGGGCTCGGGCTGGTGATCTCGAACGTCCTGTTCCTGATCTTCGGCGCCGAGCCCCGCTCCATCTATCTTCCGTATGCGACCAAGACCGTGATGCTGGCGGGCATACGCCTGCCGGTAGCGCAGCTCATCGCGGGCGGCGTCACGCTGGTGATGATCACCGGCCTCTGGCTGCTGCTGACGCGCACCGAGCTGGGGCGCGCGGTTCGGGCCACGGCCCAGAACCGCCTGGGCGCCGAGCTGGTGGGCGTCAACACCCCCCGCATCCACGCGCTCGTCTTCGGCGTAGGGATGGCGCTGGCGATGGCCGCCGGCGTCATCCTCGCGCCTCTCCTCTTCGCCATCCCCACGGCGGGCGCCAGCTACACGCTCAAGGCGTTCGTGGTCACCGTCCTCGGCGGCCTCGGCAGCGTGCCGGGCGCCATCGGCGGCGGCCTGCTGCTTGGGGTGGTCGAGTTCATGGGAGCGTCCTACCTATCTTCCGGATACCGTGATGCCTACGGCCTCTTCGCTTTCCTTCTCATCCTGCTGCTGCGCCCCGAAGGGCTGTTCGGCCGCACGGTGAAACGCGTATGAGCGACACCCCCGACAAGCCCGGCGCGCCCGTGGGCGCACCCGCCGCTGCCGGCAGCGCCAACACCGCCCCGCCGCCCCAGCGCCCCCACCTGCTGGCCTCGCCCTGGCCGCGTCTCGCGCTCGTCGGCGCGGCGTTCGCGGCGTGGTACTTCCTCTTCCCCTCCGCCCTGACGTTGGGCATCACCCTGATGCTGCTGGCGGGCTGGGCCACCGCCTGGGACCTGCTGGGCGGCTGGAGCGGGCAGGTGAGCCTCGGGCACGCCGCTTTCGTGGGCCTCGGCGCCTACTTCATCGGCGTCACCGCCGCCAACTTCGGCCTCGCCCCCTGGTGGGCGGCGCTGGGCGCCATGGCCGTCTCGGCGCTGCTCGCCCTGCTCTGGGGCCGGCTGACGTTCGGGTTGCGCGGCTCCTATTTCGTGCTCTCCACCATCGCCATCGCAGAGATACTGCGGCTCGTCGCCATCAACGAGCGCCAGCTGACCGGCGGCGCGGTGGGCCTCTTCATCTTCGACCTACAGAGCCCCTTCGGCCTCGACCTCTTCAGCCGGCAGGTCGAGTTCTGGATCTCGCTCGGCTACCTGCTGCTGGTGCTGGTCGTCGTGGCGCTGCTCACGCGCGGGCGCCTCGGCTACCAGATGCGGGCCGTCCGCGAGGACGAGGCGTCGGCGCAGGCCGCCGGCATCAACCCGGTGGCGGTCAAGTCGTGGGCGTTCATGCTCTCGGCCGCCCTCACCGCCCTCGGGGGCTGCATCTACGGCATCGTCCTGTCGGCGCTGCAGCCGCAGCCGCTCTTCGAGCTCCACCTGAGCGTGCGCATCGCGCTCGTGGCCATCATCGGGGGGCGCGGCACGCTGTTCGGCCCGCTGATCGGGGCGGCCCTCATCACCCTCGCAGCCGAGCTGTTCCGCACGACCTTCGCGCAGGCGAACCTGCTCATCTACGGCCTGCTGATCGTGGTGGTGGTGCTGTTCATGCCGCGCGGCATCATGGGCGAGATCGAGAGGCGCCTGGTGAGGAGGCGGTATGCCAAGAGCGCTGGAAGCTGAGAACATCACGGTGCAGTTCGGCGGGCTCGTGGCGGTCAACAACGTCTCGCTGACGCTCGACGAGGGCGCCATCCTGGGCCTCATCGGCCCCAACGGCGCCGGCAAGTCGACGCTCTTCAACGCCCTGACGGGCTACACGAAGGCCAAGGGCAGCGTCTCGTTCTACGGCCGCAACGTAGACCGCCTGCAGCCCTACGCCCGCACCCGCCTGGGCATGGGTCGCACCTTCCAGATCGAGCGGCCGTTCGAGGGCCTGACCGTCCTCGAGAACGTGCTGATCCCCGCCTTCCTGCGCGCCGACGGACCCGCCGAGGCGGAGCGGCGCGCCTACGAGGCGCTCGAGCAGGTGGGCCTGGCCGACCGCGTGCTGCAGCCCTCCGCCGACCTCAACCTGGCGCGGCGCCGCCGGCTGGAGCTGGCGAAGGCGCTGGCGGTGCGACCCAAGGTGCTGTTCCTGGACGAGCTGATGGCGGGCCTCAACCCGCCCGCCCTGAAGGAGATGATCGGCTTCGTGCGCTCGCTGGCCGATTCCGGCCTGGCCATCATCATGGTCGAGCACATCATGGAGGCCGTCACCGAGCTCTGCGAAGAGGTGATCGTGCTGGCCTTCGGCGAGAAGATCGCCCACGGCACGCCCGAGGTCGTCATGAACGACGAGCGGGTCGTCGAGGCGTACCTGGGAGGCGCGGACGATGAGTGACGGCGCGCGAAGCGCGAAGGGCGCGCAAGACGCCAAGGCCGCCCAGGACACGGAGCGCGGCGCCGCAAGGCCCACCGGCGGCGCGCCGGGCGCAGAGCGCGTGCTCGACGTCCAGGACGCCGACCTCGGCTACGGCGACCTGCAGGTCGTGTTCGGCGTCTCGCTGCACGTCGACAGCGGCGAGCTCGTCGGCCTGGTAGGCGGCAACGGCAGCGGCAAGTCGACCATCCTGCGCGCCATCTCGGGCATGATCCGCCCCCGCGGCGGCAAGATCGTCCTCGAGGGCGAGGAGGTGGGCGGCCTGAAGCCGCACGACCTCGCGCTGCGCGGCTTGGCGCACGTGCCGATGGGTCGCCAGCTCTTCCCCGACATGACCGTCGAGGAGAACCTGTCGCTGGGCGCCTACCTGCCACCCGCGCGCAAGCGGCGCGCCGAGGGGTTCGAGCGCGTCTACGAGCTCTTCCCCGACCTGCACACGAAGCGCCGCATCGCGGCGGGCGCCCTGTCGGGCGGGCAGCAGCAGATGGTGGCCATCGGGCGCGCGCTGATGCTGCACCCGAAGGTGCTGATCATGGACGAGCCCAGCCTGGGCCTGGCGCCGCT
>CAZVCT010000151.1:1382-3702 GCA_964625655.1 uncultured bacterium | reverse complement strand
AGCACCAGCAGGACGGTGATGATAGTGAACGCCACCAGTGCCAGGAACGGGATCGTCACGAACCCGAACCAGTTGATGTACTGCATGTTGCAGGGCACCCCGCTGCGGCAGAAGCCCGCCGAGCCGAAGCCGGGGATCTTCTGCTCTAGGTAGTGGAACGCCGCCACGCCCATGCCGAGGATCGACAGGGGCAGGGCGTACTTGACCACCCCGCGGTCCTGGCGGTAGCTGGCGATGGCCAGCATGATCGCCAGGGGGTACATGAGGATGCGCTGGTACCAGCAGAGGGTGCAGGGCACGAACAGGCGCACCTCGCTGAAGTAGAGGCTGCCCAGGGTGGCCACGACCGCCACGATCCAAGCGGGGTAGATCAGCGGGGTGCGCACGTGGTCAGTTGGCTGCGTTCCGGATGGCCTGGCGGATGTTGGCGAGCGTCGCGTTGGCTACGACCCGGCCGTCGACCACCACGGCCGGCGTGCCCGTGATCTGGAAGCCGTTGGCTGCGGCCACGTCGGCCCTGACGGCTTCGGCGGCCTCTTCGCTCTCGACGCAGTCGCGCAGGGTGCCGCCGTCGAGGTCGGGGACGTAGGCGAGCGCCATGTCGATGGCGTCGGCGCGGCTGCGCAGGCTCTGCTGGGCGCGCAGCATGATCGGCTCGAGCTGGACGAAGTGGTCGTTGCCCTGCTGGTAGACGCACTCGCCCACCAGCGCGATGTCGCGCGATACGACCGGGTTCACGACGGGGAAGTTCACGAAGTAGAGCGCGGCGGTGCCGTCTTCCACGAACTCCTGCGCGAGCACCGGCGTGATGTTGGCGCTGAAGGTGGCGCAGTGCGGGCAGAGGAAGTCGAAGAAGATCGCGACCTTGACCGGCGCGTCGGGGTCGCCGAGGCGCGGGTTGGAGGCGTAGTCCAGATCGCCGCTCGGGTTCGAGCCGGTGAAGCGGGGGACGATGGCGAAGGCGGCGATAACAAGGATGACGACCACTACGGAGATCATGGTCAGGCGCTGTGAGTTCATGCCGAAGTCTACCGAACAGTCCGTGCAGGGGTGAGCCTTCCGGGATGCAGGGCTAGCATTGGTCCATGAACACCTTCGAAGCCCCCACCGTCTACCGCGCCCTCAGGGTCCACCTGGAGGACGGGAACGCCCGGCGTACCGTCGAGGAGGTGCCTTGGGAGACGTTGCCGCAGCACGACGTGACCGTGCGGGTGGCGTACTCCTCGCTCAACTACAAGGACGCCCTCTCGGCCAGCGGCAACCGCGGCGTCAGCCGCAACTACCCGCACACGCCCGGCATCGATGCTGCCGGCGAGGTGGTCGCCTCCACCGACGAGCGCTTCGCGCCCGGCGACCAGGTCCTGGTGACCGGCTTCGACCTGGGGATGGACACGCCCGGCGGCTTCGCCGAGTACGTGCGCGTGCCCGGCGACTGGTTGGTGCCTATGCCGCAGGGGATGAGCGCGAAGGCCGCCATGGCGCTCGGCACCGCCGGCTTCACCGCGGCGCTGGCGCTCGAGCGGCTGGCGTTCGCCGGGGCGACGTCGGACCTGGGGCCGCTGGTCGTCACCGGGGCGTCGGGCGGCGTCGGCAGCCTGGCGGTGGCGCTGGCGGCCGGCGCGGGTTACGAGGTCGTCGCCAGCTCGGGCAAGGAGTCGGCCGCCGACCTGCTGCACCGGCTGGGCGCCACCGAGCGGGTGGGACGCAACCCGCTGGCCGACCCCAACGACAGGCCGATGCTGAAGGGCATCTACGCCGGCGGCATCGACACCGTGGGCGGCACGACGCTCGAGAACCTGATCAAGTCGACGGCCGTAGGTGGCGCCGTGGCGGCGTGCGGGCTGGTGGGCGGCTCCGACCTGAACCTCACCGTCTTCCCGTTCATCCTGCGCGGCGTGGCCCTGGTGGGGGTGGACAGCCAACATGCGGATCCGGAGACGCGCAGAGGGTTGTGGGATTCGATGGCGGCCAACGAGGCGTTGGGGCGTGCGCTTGCGGATGACGAGCTCGTCCAGGAGACGACGCTCGAGGGGCTGGAGGAACACATCGAAGCGATCCTGGCCGGCCAAGTTACAGGGCGCGTGGTCGTGCGCCTCTGACGGACTGGGCTCCGACGAAGCTTCGTTACTGCCCCTGACGGCTCCGTTAACGAGTGACCTCGACTGGGTGCCTCTACTGGACGCCTTAACAAAGGGCCGCCGCTGCGTGTGAAGTCAGCGGTACGCGGTTGGGCGGCCCTTGGTTGGTAGACTCTCATGAACAGTGAGGACCGGCACCCTTGCTGAGGCCTGCCTGCCCGTTTCCCGGCCGCTACCCGGCC
>CAZVCT010000151.1:0-1282 GCA_964625655.1 uncultured bacterium | reverse complement strand
CATCACCTGGCCACCGACGGGACGCGCGCGACCGCGCCTCCAAGGAAGAGTGCCGCGCCTCTCGCGCACGAAGGGAGTTCAATCATGGCTTTCAACCTTCCCGATCTGCCTTACGCGTCGGGTGCGCTCGAGCCGCACATCGACGCGCGCACCATGGAGATCCACCACGGCAAGCACCACGCGGCGTACACCAAGAACCTGAACGCGGCCGTGGAGAAGCACTCGAACCTCGGCAGCAAGAGCGCCATCGAGCTCATCGCCGACCTCGACGCCCTGCCCGAGGACATCCGCACGGCCGTTCGCAACAACGGCGGCGGCTACGTCAACCACAACCTGTTCTGGGAGATCATGAGCCCGAACGGTGGCGGCACGCCCTCCGGCGAACTGGCGCAGGCCATCGACTCGAAGTTCGGCGGCTTCGACGCCTTCAAGGAGAAGTTCTCCGAAGAGGCCGGCAAGCGCTTCGGCTCCGGCTGGGCCTGGCTGGTCGTCGGCAAGGATGGCAACCTCGACCTCTACTCGCTGCCGAACCAGGACTCGCCGTACATGCAGGGTGACACCCCCATCCTCGGCATCGACGTCTGGGAACACGCCTACTACCTCAACTACCAGAACCGCCGCCCCGACTACGTCAAGGCCTTCTTCGAGGTCATCGACTGGGACGCCGTGGCGAAGAAGTACGAGGAAGCCCGGCGCTAACGAGCATCTGAGCACCGGCCGGGCTCGGGCCCGGTCGGTACGGGCAACACGGCTGGGCTGAAGCCCGGTCCAGGCAGGCACAAGGCGGGAGCGTCCGAGCGGCGCTCCCGCCTTCTTCGTACCGTCGTGGCATGGAGGAACTGCGCCACGACGGGCTGACGCGCTTCCTGGTCGGCGCCTGCCTGCTGCTGGGTGCGCTGGCGGCGGCGCCCAGGTTGCTGGCCCGCCCCGGTGCGGTGCTAGTCGAACAGCCCGACATCACGGTGTCGATCGAGGGCCTGGTGACGGCTCCGGGCGCGTACCGTCTCGCGTTCGGCGCGCGCGTGGCCGACCTGGTGGAGCTGGCCGGCGGCTTCCGGCCCGGCGCCGCGCGCGGTCTTGTGGCGCTGGCCGCTCCGCTCACGGACGGCGAGGTTGTGCAGGTTCCCGCCCAGTCGGCAGCGCTGGGCGTGGCGCGCGTGTCCGTCAACTCCGCCTCGCTCGAGCAGCTGCAGACGCTGCCGGGCATCGGCCCGGCCATCGCCCAGCGCATCGTCGACCACCGGCCCTATTCGCGGGTCGACGACCTGCTGCGGGTGCCCGG
>CAZVCT010000150.1:0-3717 GCA_964625655.1 uncultured bacterium | reverse complement strand
CCGGGCTCCATCGCCTGCACCTCGGCGCGGCTCAGCACCTTGGCGCTCATCCCCAGCGCGTGCGCCATCTCGGCCACCTTCGCCTCTTCCTCGAGGCCACGCTCGGTGGCGCACAGCATGCTGAGGCCCTGGCGCTCGAAGTGGAAGCCGCCGCCGAGCTCGTCGTTCAGCTCCACGTAGGCGTCGCGGCTGGCCAGGTTGAGGGCGAGCAGCAGCGGCGCGCTGCGCGTCACGTGCGCGGCGGTGCCCGCACGCCAGAAGCGCCAGCCCCAGCTCACCAGGTCGGGGTGCAGGCGCGGCTTCACGTAGAACGGGCTGCGCGGGTTCGTCATCCAGCGGATCCCCTGCGCCACCACGCCCGGGGCGGCCAGGGGCACGAAGTGGCTGGGCACCACCATGCCGGCGTTGCCGTGCGAGGTCGTGTTCCGCGCGGCCGGGTCGCGCTCCAGCACCGTGACCTCGAAGCCGCGGCGGCGCAGGTAGTAGGCGCTGGTCAGCCCCACGATGCCGGCGCCGATGACGACCACGTGGCGGCTCATCCGATGCCCCAGGCGAACTCGTCGGCGGGGTCGATCAGCAGCGCCCCCTCGGCCATGACGTGGGCGCGGCCGGTGATGACGGGCAGGACGGGCCGCGAAGGGCCGGCGGCAGTAGCCTGGGCCGTAGCGGCGGTTGACGTTCCCGCGGCTCCCGCGCCCACGCTGTTCACGGCGGTGTCGCCCGGCTCCGCCCACGCGTAGCGCCCCTCGAAGCGGCTCGCGATCACGCTCTCCTGCACCCACGTCGCGCCGGGCGCCAGCTTCCCGTCGGCGGCCAGGCAGGCGAGCTTGGCGCTCGTGCCCGTGCCGCACGGCGAGCGGTCGTACGCCTTGCCCGGGCAGAGGACGAAGGAGCGCGAGTCGGCGCCGTTAGCGCCGGGCGCGAACAGCTCGACGTGGTCGATCTCCGCGCCCCCCTCTCCGGTCACGCCGGCGGCCCCCAGCGCCTGCTTCACGCGCCACGCGAAGTCGGTCAGCGCCTCCAGGTCGGTGGTATCGACGCGGAGCCCGAACGCGTCCACGGGGTCCGTGCAGAGGAAGAACCAGTTGCCGCCCCAGGCCACGTCGCCTGTCACGCGCACGCGCTCGCCGCGCCACTCGAACTCCACGCTGGCCCCCGCCGCGTGGCGGTAGGCGGGCACGTTGTGCACGCTTACGCGCCCGTCATCGTGCAGCTCTGCCACGACGTCGCCGACGGGCGTCTCTAGCAGGTGCCGGCCCGGCGCCAGCTGGCCCATGTGGGCGAGCGTGGCCACGAGGCCGATGGTGCCGTGCCCGCACATGCCCAGGTAGCCGACGTTGTTGAAGAAGATCACGCCCGCCGCCGCCTGCGGGTTCACGGGCGGGCAGAGGAGCGCCCCCACGAGCACGTCCGAGCCGCGCGGCTCGTTGACGACGGCGCGGCGGAAGGCGTCGTGCTCGGCGCGCAGCCGCGCCGCGCGCTCGGCCAGGGGGCCGCCGCCCAGGTCGGGGCCGCCGGCCACCACCAGGCGCGTCGGTTCGCCGCCCGTGTGCGAGTCGATGAACGAGATCCGCCTCATGCTACCGAGACCCCACCTTCCGAATGCCTTCCAAGACCCAACTTCCGCGCCTCGGCTACCATCAGGCCAACATGACCGCTGCCCCCGAAGAACGCACCGCCCGAGGCGACGCATCCGAGCGCGAGACGTACGCGCTGCCCGGGATGCTCGTCACCAACCGCCGCTTCGACGTCCCGCTCGACCACGCCGCCCCGGAGGGCGAGCGCATCTCCATCTTCGCCCGCGAGCTCGTAGCGCGGGAACGGCGCGCGGACGACCTGCCCTACCTCGTCTTCTTCCAGGGCGGCCCCGGCTCCCCCTCTCCGCGGCCCGAAGCCAAGGGCGGCTGGATCGGGCGCGCCCTCGAGCGCTACCGGGTGCTGCTGCTCGACCAGCGCGGCACGGGGCTCTCGACGCCCGTGCATCACCGCACGCTCGCCGAGCGCGGCGACGCGCGGGCGCAGGCCGACTACCTGGCGCACTTCCGCGCCGACTCGATCGTGGCCGACGCCGAGCTGATCCGCCGCGAGCTGATCGGCGACGAGCGCTGGGCGATCCTGGGCCAGAGCTTCGGCGGCTTCTGCGTGCTGCGCTACTTGTCGGTGGCGCAGGAGGCGCTGTCGGCGGCGTTCATCACGGGCGGCATCCCGTCTTTGGACCGGCCCGCCGAGGACGTCTACCGCGCCACCTACCCCCGCGTGGCGCGCCAGAACCGGGAGTTCTTCAGCCGCTACCCGCACGCCCAGCCGCTCGCCCAGCGCATCGCCGATCACCTGCTGGCGAACGAGGTGACGCTGCCGAACGGCCAGCCGTTCACCGTCCCGTCGTTCCAGCAACTCGGAATGGCGCTCGGCGCCAGCGGCGGCTTCGAGAGGCTCATGGACCTGCTCGAGCGCGCCTTCGTGACGGTGAACGGCCGCGAGGAGCTCTCGTACCCCTTCCTGCACGACGTCTTCTGCGAGATCGGCTTCAACGCCAACCCGATCTTCACGCTGCTGCACGAGCCCATCTACGCGCAGGGCGAGGCCACGCGCTGGGCGGCGCAGCGGGTGCGCCAGGAGTTCCCCGAGTTCGACTACGCGCCGGGGCAGGAGTTCCTCTTCACGGGCGAGATGATCTACCCCTGGATGCTCGACACCTACGCCGCGCTTGCCCCCATGAAGGAGGTCGCCGAGCTGCTGGCCGCGAAGAGCGACTGGCCGCGCCTCTACGACCCCGAGGTGCTGGCCGCCAACCGCGTGCCGACCGCCGCGGCGCTCTACTTCCACGACATGTACGTCGACCTGGACCTGGCGCTCGAGACGGCGGCGCGCGTCGCCAACCTCGAGGTGTGGGTGACGAGCGAGTACGAGCACAACGGCCTGCGCGCCGACGGGGCGCGCGTGCTGGGCCGGCTGTTCGAGATGCTGCCCTTGGACGGCAGGTAGGGAGCCGAGACCCGCCCCGAGGGCGCCGAGAGCCGCTCCTGACACGCCCCTCACCGCACCAGGAAGCCGGACGCCAGCTCGTCGTCCGGCTCCACCACCCACTGGTTGAAGCCCACGATGCTGGCGCGCCCGCCGATCTCGGGCACCACCGCCTCGAGGTCGCCGACGCGCGTGCGGGTCACGGCCTTGCCGGTGAAGACGGTGCCGACGATGCTCTCGTTCCTGAGCGTGTCGCCCAGGCCCAGGCGCCCGCGGGCCACGAGCTGCGCCACGCGCCCGGCGGTGCCGGTGCCCGTGGGCGAGCGGTCGACCTCGCGCTCGGCGAAGACGCAGACGTTCGCCTGGTGGTTGCCCCCGTCACGCGGCGGGCCGGCGACGATGGTGCCGTACAGCGTGTTCAGCTCGGGCTCCAGCGGGTGCTGCACGCCCGCGCTGGCCATCACGGCGCGCTTGACCTCGTCGCCGAGCTGCACGAGGCGGTCGATCTGCGCGGGCTCCACGTTCAGGCCCGCCTGGGCCGCGTCGAGGTAGGCGTAGAACGCCCCGCCGAAGGCGAGGTCGACCGTCAGCTCGCCGAACGACGGCGTGGAGACCACCAGGTCCTGCCGGTAGAGGAACGACGGCACGTTCAGGAAGCGCACGCTGCCCACGCGGCGGCCGTCCCACTGCACGAAGGCCTCGATGAAGCCGGCGGGCGAGTCGATACCGACGCGCGTCTCGGGCTGCGTGCGT
>CAZVCT010000149.1:0-3841 GCA_964625655.1 uncultured bacterium | reverse complement strand
TCGTGCTCGGCGAACATGCCGTCGGCCATCTGCGCCTTCGCCACGGCGCTCTGCTTGTCGGAGCGCTTGCCCAGGTAGGCCTCGATGACGGCCGGGTCGTTGACGACCTCGTGGTACGAGCCCTCGGCCAGCTTGCGGCCGTAGTCGAGCACGATCACGCGGTCGGAGATGTCCTTGACCAGGTTCATCTTGTGCTCCACGAGGAGGATCGTGTAGCCCCCCTCGTCGCGCATGCGGCGGATGATCTGGGTGATCTCACGCGTCTCCTTGGGGTTCATGCCGGCGCTGGGCTCGTCCAGCAGCAGCAGCTTGGCGCCGGTCGCCATGGCGCGCGCCATCTCGGTGCGGCGCCGGTTGGCGTACGACAGCACCTCGACGGGCTGGTGCAGCCGGAAGCTCATCAGGCGCGGCCCGAAGAACGACAGCTTCTCGAGCGCCATCTCGTGCATCTGGCGCTCCTGCTTCAGGTAGGCGGGCGTGCGCAGCACCGACGACAGCCAGTTCGAGCGCAGCCGGTGGTGCTGCGGTATCAGCACGTTCTCGAGGACCGTCAGGTTGGTGAAGAGCCTGAGGTTCTGGAAGGTGCGCGCCACGCCCTTCTCGACGATGGCGCTGGGCTTCAGCCCCTTGAGGCTCTCGCCCTCGAACAGGATGTCGCCGTTGTCGGGCTTGTAGACGCCCGTGATCAGGTTGAAGACCGTCGTCTTGCCGGCGCCGTTGGGGCCGATGAGGCTGACGATCTCGCCTTCGTTGAGCCTAAGTGACAGGTCGCTGATGGCCTGCAGGCCCCCGAACGACTTGTAGACGTTGCGTAGCTCCAGCATCAGCGCACCTCCTCCGGGTCCTCGTCATCGGTTCCCAGGGCCATCTTCTCGGCCGCGTCGTCTTCCGCGCCTTCGGCCTCGGCGTCGCCCCCGAAGGCGGGGTTGCTGAGCCAGGCGTCCTGGCCCCGCTCCTCGTCGGTCGGCTCGTCGATGCGCTCACGGAAGAGCATCGCCCAGCTGAACTCCTTGCGGCCCATCAGGCCCGAGGGGCGCAGGATCATGATGGCGATCAGCACCACCGAGAGGGTGATGGCGCGCATGCCGAAGCCCTGCCAGCTCGTCTGCAGGGCCGGCATGTCGCCGCCGAAGGCTCCGAAGCCGATGGCCACCAGCCCCAGCGCCAGCGGCCCCCACACGATGGGGCCCGCTACCGGCTTGAGGCGCTTGTGGCGCCGCACGAGGAAGGCGATCAGCGCCGCGGCCACCAGCACGCAACCGAGCGCGAACGTCCAGGTGGAGAGGGGGTACGACTGTTCCAGAGGGTCGCCGTACTGGCGCACCCACACCACGAGCGCGGTGCCGATGAGCGCGCCGGTGATGGAGCCCGTGCCGCCCACGCTGATGGCGACCAGGAAGTAGAAGGTGAGGAAGAAGAGGAAGAGGTCGAGGCGCGCGGTGCCCACCCAGCTGACCCACAGGCCACCGGCCACGCCGGCGAAGAAGGCGGCGATGGCGAACGCCAGCACCTTGTGGTAGGCGGTGTGCACGCCCATCGCCTCGGCCGCGATCTCGTCCTCGCGGATGCCCTGCAGCGAGCGGCCGTACGACGAGAACTTCAGGCGCGACATGACGAAGACCGCGATGGCCAGCAGCCCGAACGTCCACCACACCGACTTCCCGAAGGCCGACGGCACCCCCGCGAAGCCGAGCGCGCCGTTCGTGAACGACGACATCATGGGCGTGGAGGCCAGCAGGCGGATCGCCTCGCCGAAGGCGAAGGTGACGATGGCCAGGTAGTCGCCGCGCAGGCGCAGGCTGGGGAAGCCGACGACGATGCCGAAGAGCGCCGCCATGAGGCCGCCGATGAAGAGCGCGATCAGGAAGCGCACCCACAGCGTCTCGGGCGTGGCGAGGAACTCGAGGCCCAGCGCGCGCATCCAGTTCTCGATGGACAGGCCGATGGCGAAGTCCGACAGGCTCGAGCGCGCCGAGGCCGACAGGTTCTCGCGCGTGGAGACGGGCAGGATGAGCAGGCCCGTCACGTAGCCACCGATGAGCATGAAGCCGTGGTGCCCCAGCGAGAGGATGCCGGTGACGCCGTTGACGAGGTTCAGGCTGACGGTGGCGATGCCCCAGATGGCGAATAGGGCGAACACCTGCCGCAGCTTCACCGTGCCGAAGCCGTCGACGACGAACAGCAGCAGCACCACCAGTCCCAGGCCTGCGATGGTCAGGAGCGCGTTGCGGGTGCGGTTGGCGGTGTAGTGCGGCTTGTAGCCCGCGGTGGCCGACTCGGAGCCCGTGGGGGGCGTGGGCGCGCCGGCCCTGGTCTTGACGCTCATACCTTCTCCGAGAGGTCTTCGCCCACGATGCCGCTGGGCTTCACGAGCAGGATCAGGATCATCGCCACGAAGGCGAAGGTGTCCTTGTACTCGGTGATGCCCGGGAAGGCGTTCGTGCGTGGGAATAGGGCGGTGAGGAAGTTCTCGAGGAAGCCCAGCAGCACGCCCCCGACGACGGCGCCGGGGAGGCTGCCGATGCCGCCGATGACGGCCGCGGCGAACGCCTTGATGCCCGGCAGGATGCCGAAGATGGCGGGCTGGTTGATGCTGCCGAACGTCATGCCCCACATCACCGCGGCAGCGGCGGCCAGCATGGAGCCGAGCAGGAAGGTGGTGGCGATGACGCGGTCGACGTTGACGCCCATCATGCGGGCCGTCTCGGCGTCCTGGGCGGTGGCGCGCATCGCCTTGCCCAGGCGCGTGCGGGTGACGAACAGCGTGAGGCCCACCACCAGCACCACTGTCACGAGCGGCACCAGCACGACCATCCAGCTGGTGAACACCGTCTCGCCCGCCACCTGGATCTGCAGGGGGCCCGTGAAGAAGCTCTGGGGCCGGAACGGCGTCTGGCGGTTGGAGAACGCCAGGATGCCGAAGTTCTGCAGGAAGAACGACACGGCGATGGCCGTGATGAGCATCGAGTTGCGGGGCGCGCCGCGCAGCGGCCGGTAGGCGACCCTGTCGATGGTGACGCCCAGCACGCCGGTGATGAACATGCTGGCGACCATGGCGGCCAGCCACCCGAGAGTGGTCGAGGCCAGCGCGACCGACACGGCGATGAACGCCAGCGCCCCGCCGACGAGCACCAGCGGGTCGGTCATGCGGCCGCGCCAGAAGTTGAGGATCTGCATGAAGCCGTACGTGACGACGAGCGCGACGATGATCGCCACCGGCCACGCGAGGGGCGTCATGCTGAACAGGAAATAGGCGGCGAAGGCGCCCACCATGAACACCTCGCCGTGGGCGAAGTTGATCAGGCGGATGATGCCGTACACCATGGTGTAGCCCAGCGCGATGAGCGCGTAGAGGCTACCGAGCTGGAACGACCTGAGGAACGCGCCCGCGAAGAACGAGGCGTCGAAGGTCGGGTTGACGCTGTGAAGATAGACCATGCGCCAGACGATCAGTAGGGTCAGCCCGAGGCCGACGGCCCACGGGATCCAGTTGCGTCTGCGCTTCACTGACGAAGATATGGCCGACAAGCTCTAGCTCCTAGTTCGGTTCCCGGGGACGCGTCGTTCGGACGGGTCCGTGCGAGCGGAGCGGGTAGGAACCGGGTCGGAAGACGGTCCGGGAATCGCTTCGCTCGGTGACGCCCCGGTAGTAACGGTGCGCGGCAAGGGCTATGGATCGTCGGCCCTTGCCGCGCACGTCGTTCGTGCGTTACCTCAGGCGGGGCTCAGTCGAGCGAGATGCCCCTGAGCGTGACCTTCTCCCAGCCGTCGGCCGTGACCTCGTAGGCGTAGAGGCCCATGACGCGGTTGGCGGGGGTGCCGTCGGTGCCGACGTAGGTGA
>CAZVCT010000148.1:0-3848 GCA_964625655.1 uncultured bacterium | reverse complement strand
ACCCGGATGCCCATGAAGTCGGGCCGGCCGATCAGCGCCTCGGAACGCGCGACGAACGCCTGGAGGATGACGTCGCTCAGCCTGGGCCTCTCGCCGATGAGCTGCTGCAGCTGCGCCAGTGAGAGTTCGTGTGCCACCACGTCGCCCACCGCGACGGCGTCCACGTTGGACGCGCGGCCCGCCAGGTTCGCGAGGTCGCCCAGGAACTCGCCCGGCACGTGCACCAGAAGCACGCGCGGTGTGCCGGACGAGCGGTCGATGATCTCGACGCGTCCAGACGCCAAGAGCTGGAACCGGAACTCGGTGTCGCCGGCGCGGATCAGGTGCTCGCCGGCGGCGAACTCCCTTCGGCGCCCGTGCTCTTCCACCAGCGCCCGCTGCTCCTCGTTCAGGCGCGGAAGGGCCGCGGGGTGCTCGCGGCGGTACTTGGCGTCGCGCTGCTCGCTCTCCTGTGGTTCCCGGGCTGCGTCGCTATCGCTCACCTTGGCAGGCGTTCGAACGTGATCTCGTCGACGTAGCAGTAGCCCCAGTGCTCGCCTCGCTCGAACGACTGGATGATCGCGTGCTGGGTCTCATGGAAGTGCTTGGTGGCGTGCTTGTTCTTCGAGGAGTCGCAGCAGCCCACGTGGCCGCATGTGCGGCAGATGCGCAGGCTGACCCAGGTGTCACCTAGGCGCAGGCAGTTCTCGCAGCCCTCGGCGCTGGGCTTCACGTCTCTGATCTGGTCCAGGTGTGGGCATTCGGTAGCGTCCATGGTGGTCCTCCCGTTCGGCGGCGTTCAGGCCATCGTAGTGGGCGTCGCGCTGCGAGCCCGGTCATGCGGCCCTTGGTGGGCCCTAGCTCTCGGGCGCCAGCGCCACCAGCCGGCTCAGCGCGAAGTCGGTCAGGACCGCCAGCAGCGCCACCGGCAGCGCCCCTTGCAGCACCAGCGCCAGGTTGCCCACGGCCAGCCCGCCGATGATGGGCACGCCCAGGCCGCCGGCGCCGATGATGGGCGCCACCGTGGCCGTGCCGATCGTGTAGATGGCGCTGATCCTTACGCCGGCCAGCGCCGTGCGCAGCGCCAGCGGCGCTTCCACGCGCCAGAAGAGCGTGGCGGGCCCCATCCCCATGCCGCGGCCGGCCTCCTTCAGGTCTGCGGGCACTCCCTCTAGGCCGGCGATGGTGTTGCGGGTCACGGGCAGCAGGCCGTACGCCACGAGCGCGATCAGGGTGGGCTTCAGGCCGAAGCCGAAGAACGGCAGGGCCAACGCCAGCACCGCGACGGGCGGGAACGCCTGCCCCGCCGAGAGGAGGCTCGAGGCGAGCCCCAGGAAGGGCCGGCCGCTGGGGCGGGTGAGCCAGACCCCGAGCGGCAGGCCGATCGCGAGTATCAGCCCCAGCGACGCGCCGACGATGACCACGTGCTGCCAAGCGAGGGTCAGGAGGCTCGTGCGTTCGAACATCACGGTGCTCTGCTGCGGGAAGAGGCGCGACAGCAGAGCCGCCCACGCGTCCTGCTGAGCGAACAGGAGGAAGGCCAGCGCCAGCAGCGCCACGGCTGCCGCGAAGCCCGACCACGCCCGCGTCCGCTCGCTCACGCGCCGTCCACCTCCCGAAGCGGTCTCCGTTCCGGCGCCGTGAGGCTGGCGATCTTCTCCATCCCGAGCTGCCCCACCAGCCGCCCGGCGCGGTCCACCACCGGCAGGTTGCCGACGCCCAGCTCGAGCATCTTGGAGAGCGCTTCGCGTACGTCGTCCGTGGGGGTGAGCGCTTCGTGGGGCGCCAGCTTCGTGTACCCCTCGCGCACGCTGCCGCTCGCGCGCAGGGCCGGCAGCATGATCCAGCCCAGGAGCGTCCCTCCGTCGGTGACGTAGAGCGACGGCTCCCCGCGCAGCGCCGCCGCCGCGGCTGCGGAGCTGGTACCGACCTCGAGCGGCTCGGCCTTCTCCATCACGGCGCTCACCTTCATGCGGCTCAGACGGGTGAGGGCTCGGTCGCTGCCGACGAACTGACGCACGAACCGGTTGCGCGGGCTCTTCAGGAGCGTTTCCGGGGTGTCGTACTGCTCGATGCGCCCCGCTCTCATGAGGCAGATGCGGTCGGCCATCTTGACCGCCTCGGTGATGTCGTGGGTGACGAGCACGACGGTCTTGCGCAGGCGCTGCTGCAGCTCGAGGAACTCGTCCTGCAGCCGTTCGCGGGTCAGCGGGTCGACGGAGCCGAACGGCTCGTCCATCAGCAGGATCGGCGGGTCGACCGCCAGGGCGCGCGCCACCCCCACCCGCTGCTGCTGGCCACCCGAGAGCTCGCGCGGGTACCGGTCCGCGTAGGTGGCGGGGTCGAGGCCGACGGTGGCGAGCAGCTCGTCGGCGCGCCTCACGCTCTTCTCCTTGGACCAGCCCAGCAGGTTGGGCACCACCTGGACGTTCTGCCTGACGCTGAGGTGAGGGAACAGCCCCACCGACTGGATCACGTAGCCCATGCCGCGCCGCAGCGCCTGGGGCTCTTCGAAGGCGACGTCGCGCCCGTCGACCAGCACGCGGCCCGCGCTCGGCTCGATGAGGCGGTTGATCATCTTGAGGCAGGTCGTCTTGCCGCTGCCTGAAGGGCCGATCAGTACCACCAGCTCGCCGGCGGGCACGTCGAAGGTCAGGTCGTCGACGGCCACCACGTCGCCGTAACGCTTGGTGACGCCCTCGAAGCGGATCATGCGCCTACCGGGGCCACCGCGCTCGGTGTCGGCTCCCTGACCCCGCGGGGCGTGAGGGCCTTGCCGAGAGCGCGCAGGAGCGCGTCGGCGAGCAGCGCGAGCAGGATGATGGGGATGGCGCCCAGCAGGACGAGGTCGGGCACCACCTGATCGATGCCGCGCTGGATGAAGACCCCCAGCCCTCCGGCCCCGATCAGGTAGGCGACGGTGGTGGTGCCGATTGTCAGCACCGCCGCGGCGCGCACGCCTTCGACGATGAGGGGCAGCGCTAAGGGCAGCTGCACGCGCAGCAGCAGTTGGCGGGGACTCATGCCCATGCCGGTCCCGGCGTCGGTGGCGGCCTTGGGCACGCCCAGCAGGCCTGTGTAGGTGTTGCGCACGATGGGCAGGAGCGCGTAGAGCGTGAGCGCGATCAGCGCGGGCGCGCTGCCGATGCCCCGCACGCCCAGGTCGGCCAGTGGCGCGGCGCCGCCAGGCCAGGGCGGTGCGGTGCCGCCGCCGAGCAGGGCTGCCAGCAGGCCGTTCACGACCACTGCCAGGAGCACCGCGAGCAGGGCGCCGGGCGCCACGGGGATGAGAAGGAGCAGGCCGCGCAGAGCCGCCCACGCGGGCCCGGCGGCGGCTCGCGCTCTTAGCGGCCGAAGCCGGCTCAGGACCCCCAGTAGCAGCAGCGGCACCAGCCCAAGAAGAGCGATCCACGACGCGCCGCCCACCGTGAGCGTCCGCCCCAGCTGCGCCAGCGGCGAGACGAGGAGGCCGAAGAGCGCCAGCGACGGCAGGGTCTGGACGAGGCTCGCGGCGGGCAGCACGAAGCGCGCCACGCCGGGGCGCCGCGCCGAGGCGATGGCGGCCGGGATGCCGATTATGCCGGCGACCAGCAGGCTGGTGCCCGAGAGCGCCAGGTGGCGCGCCAGTTCGGCGCGGAAGTCGCTCCCGTGGCTGGCGAACTCGCGCGCGAGGCCCAGTTCGCTCAGGGCGCCGCTCATGATCAGCCAGGCAGCGGCGAGGAGGCCCGGGACGATCAATAGCAGCCGTGGCGCCGGGCGTCTGGGCGCGCCATTTAGCGTGCCGTCGTGCGTGCCGTCGTGCGTGCCGTTGAGCTTTCTGTCGAGCGCGCCGAACATCACCACGTAGTACGCCAGCAGCGTCAGCCACA
>CAZVCT010000147.1:1871-3873 GCA_964625655.1 uncultured bacterium | reverse complement strand
CCACACCCCGCCGAGCAGCGAAACGCGGGCGCTCGGCGGCGCGCCTTCGGTCAGCTCGCGGGCGGCGCCACCCACGAACGCTAGCGTCACCACGAGCGCGCCGGAGGCAAGCGCCGCCAGCAGCCACCCTCTCCCCCGCCAAGGAGCTAGGGCAATCAGGCCGGCAGCCAGCCAGAACGCCAGGAGCAGACCCGCCGCGCCGGGGTTCGCCGCGAAGGCGCTCAGTGCGTCGCCCTCCACCAACCGGTTCTGCTTGAAGAGCAGCCAGCCGGGCTGCCACGCGCCCACGTCCAGCAGCGCCAGCACGCCGACCAGGCTGCCGGCCAGCGCTACCGGGTTGCGGGGCGTGGGCTTCATCCGCGGCTCGTCGCTACCGCAGGAAGCCGCGCTCGGTCAGGAACTCCTGGGCGACCGTGGCCGGGTTCTCTCCGTTCACCGCGACGCGGCCGTTGAGCTCCGAGAGCGTCGCCTCGTCGAGTTCACTGAACACGGGATCGAGGATCTGGCCGAGCTGCGGGTAGGCGCTCGCCACGGCGCCTCGCACGATGGGCGCCGGCTGGTAGATGGCGACCGCGCCTTCGGGGTCGGTCAGGGCGACGAGCCCCAGCGCGGCGAGCGCGCCGTCGGTGCCGTACGCCATGGCGGCGTTCACTCCGTCCGTGCCGCGCGCGGCTGCGGTGGCCGTCTGGGTGGTGTTGCCGCCCGCCAGGATGACGAGCTGATCGTCCCTGACCTCGAAGCCGTACGTGCTCTCGAACGCGGGCAGGGCGTCGTCGCGGTCGACGAACTCCTGGCTGGCGGCGAGCTTGAACTCCTCGCCGGCGTTGACGTAACGGGCGAGGTCGGCGATGGTCACGAGGTCGTGCTCGGCCGCCAGTTCGGCCGGCACGGCGATCGACCAGGTGTTGTTGGCGGGCGAGCGCCCCAGCCAGACCACGTCGTTGCGCTCGGCGTCCAGCTCCTTCACAGCCTGGTAGAGGGCCTCGGCGTCGGTGCTGATGCCCTCGGGTAGCTGTGCACCTTGGAAGAACGTCAGGGCGGTGCCCGTGTACTCGGGGTAGAGGTCGATCTCGCCGGCCAGCAGCGCTGCGCGCACGACGGAGGTTGTGCCGAAGCCGGAGCGGTCGTTCACCTGTATGCCTTCCTGCTCGAGCAGCAGGCGCACGATCTGCGCCAGCACCGAGCCTTCGGTGTCGATCTTCGAACCTATGGTGATGGGCCCCTGCGCGAAGCCGAGGCTCAGGGCGAGCATGGCTAGTAGGGGAAGGCCTAACTTCCTCATTGGCACACTCCTTCCGGTCGCTCAACTCTGACACGGCGTGCGCATGTCCGAGGCTGCAACTGGCGGCCTTGCGACCGTTCAGGGACGCAACCTCTCCTCCATCCAAGGCACCGCGAACGCGATGAGGTCGCCGGCTGCCAGTAGCTCGGCGGCCGCCTGGCCGACCGTTCCCGTGCGCCCGCGACCGGCCGTCAGGTAGTCGGTCAGCAGGTCGGCGAAGTAGTCCTCGCCGGCGTAAGCGACGATGCCGTGCTCGTCGTCCAGCGACCGGACCCACCTGAGCTCGGCGCCGGAGGCCGTCTTCACCTTCCGGAGCCGTTCCACGCGCCGTTTCTCCGGAAGCTCGGCCAGGTACTCGGCGTGGTGCAGCAGCGTGACGGTGCCGGGGTCGGCGCCGAGCCGCAGGACCTTCCCGCCCTCGTTCACGAGCCGCTCGAGGGGCGAGCCGGGCCCGAAGTAGTCGTCCCACGGGGCGCCGGCCAACAGCGCCTGCGCCAGGCGGCCACGCGCGGCGAAGCGGCCTTCGGGATGATCGTTGACGACGGTACCCGGCTCCAGGCGGAACGCCTCGGCCAGCACCCCCACGGTGGGGTCGGCCGGCGTGCCCAGGTGGTCGAACGGTTCGGCGTCGGCCAGCAAGGCGGCGCGCTCCGCCCTCGGTCGGCCGTTCACCCAGGCGTGCTCGTCGTGGGCGCCCAGCACCATCAGCACCGTCCCGGA
>CAZVCT010000147.1:0-1771 GCA_964625655.1 uncultured bacterium | reverse complement strand
TAGGAGGTTCGTCGATGCGCAAGCCGTTGGTCCGTGTCCTCTTCTCCGTGTTGCTGCTTTCAGCGGCCCTCGCCTACGCGCAGGTGAGCACGGGCACACCCACCGCCGATCAGTTGCAGCGCGCTCTGGACGAATCGCCGGGCCCGTGGGCCAGCGAAGCCATCGAACTCGTGGTCAGCCAGGGTCTGTACATCGGCTACCCCGACGGCGGCTTCGGCTGGCGCGACGGCATAACGCGCGCCGAGTTCGCGGTGGTGCTCGCGCGCCTCATCCGCGCCTACGGCCTCGACCGGATGGGCGACGAGGACCTCGAGACGCTACGCAACGCCGTCGACGAGCTGAGAGCCGACCTTGGCGAAGTGCCCGCTACGCTCGCAGCTCAAGGCCAGGAGCTGGCGGAGCTGCGCCGCGCGGTGGCGGCCATCGAGTCGATGGGCATGGCCGTCGAGGGCGCCGACGTGGCCGCCGAGACCCGCGAGCTGAGCGCCAGGCTCGCCGAAGTGGAGCGCGCACTGAGCGACATCCGCGCCTCGCTGAACGCGCAGCCGGCGGAGCCCGGCAGCGAGCCTGAGGGCGAACCGGGCGACCCGGCGTCGCTGCAGCGCCTGGAGGCGCGCCTCGCAGCCCTCGAGCAGGACCGCGACGGCCTGGGTAGCGAGGCCGCCACGTTGCGGGAGAGCCAGCGGGCGCTGGAAGCGCGCCTGGCCGAGCTGGAAGCGCGCGTGCAGGGCAGCGACGGCGACCTCGGCGTGGCGCTCCCCGGCGGGGAGAGCGCGCCTGAAGGGAGCTTCGAGAACCTGCGGGGGCGCGTGGAGCGGCTCGAGGACCGCCTGGACGTGGTCGAGGAAGACCTGGTGGCGGTACGGGAAGAGATCGACACTTACGCCGCGCGCATGTCGCGCCTCGAGCGGAGCCTGCTGCCGGATCGCGCCGCGTTCTACGTCAACGTCGCGGCGTTCGGCAGCAGCCCGGACGGTGGCCTGACGCTGAAGGCCACCCTGGGCCACGACAGCGTGCTGGGCGCCATCGGCGCTCGCGCCAGCTTCGAGTTCGGCCTGGGCGTGCCGCACAACGTGTCCGGGGCGCTCACGTACCGCCAGAGCTTCGGAGCCAGCGACGGCTACTTCGGCATCGGCGCCGGCGCCAGCCTGGAGGCCACGATGGCCATGTTCGGCGAGGTCTTCGTGGGGATGAACTACCGCTTCGCCCGTAACCTCGGCGTCTACGTCGAGGGGCGTTACCGCCCGTACTTCGACGGCACGGGCACGCAGTCGGGCGGCATCGGCGGAGGGATCAGCCTCAGGTTCTGACCGCCCGCCCTCAGCTCACCGCTTTCCTTATGAGCTCCGCCAGCTTCTTTTCGTTGGCGGGGCTCAGTTCTTTGATGGCGAACGAGGTGGGCCACATGGTGCCCTCGTCGAGCTTCGCGCGGTCCTCGAACGCCAGCGCCGCGTAGCGCGTATCCCACTTCGACGCCGCCTGGAAGAAGCAGACGACCTTCCCTTCCTTGTTGGCGTACGCCGGCATGCCGTACATCGTCTTGGGTGACAGCTGCGGCGCGTTCTCCTGGACGAGCGCGTGGATGCGCTCGGCCATGGAGCGGTCGGGCTCAGGCATCTCGGCGATCTTGTCGAGCACGTCCTTCTCCTGCTTCGCCTTGCCCTTCAGCTTGCCCTGGCTCGCCTCGGCCGCCAGCTCCTTGGCGCGCTCCTGCATCGCCTTGCGTTCGGCGTCGGAGAAGCCGGAGTAGGCCTTCTCGCTGCTCTTCTTG
>CAZVCT010000146.1:0-3881 GCA_964625655.1 uncultured bacterium | reverse complement strand
ACTGACGACCACTTGACCCCCAGTCAAGTGCGCTACCAGGCTGCGCTACACCCCGTCGTGCTGGCTCCTGCCGCGCATCGCGGCCGATCACCGGCTACAGAGATTATCACATCGGCTTAAGGTGTTGCAGGCTTTCACGTGCAAGGGAAACAAGCGCCTCGCGCGAGGCGCCCATGCCCATCGCGCCGAGGGCGCCGGCAAGCGCCAGGTTGGCTATTCCGTGCGCCGAGCTCCACGCCAGCAGCGCGTAGGGCGGCAGGGTCGTGTCTTCCGTTTGAGAGTAAACGCGACCGGTCTGCACGGCGTGTGCTCCGGCTCCGGCCACCAAGGCTTGGCGTGCGCGCGTGCGAGCCTCGATCAGGGCTTCGTCGTCGTTCTCCACCAGGTCAGGTCTGAACATCACCGCGAAGTGCCCGGGGTTCTCGAGAGCGAACCTCACGTAGGCGACGCCGGCTTCCAGGAAGTCGTCGCCGGCCTCCGTCAGGCGATCCGACAGTTCGGTGTAACCCTGCGCCGCGAGCGCCGTCAGCAGGCCGCGTTTGTCGCCGAAGTGATGCCGCGGCGCCGTGTGTGTCACGCCCAGCCCGCGGGCCAGCTCCCTGAGGCTTAGGCCGTCGGGGCCGCGCGACGCGACCGCAGTGGCGGCAGCGGCCAGGAGCTCGGCGCGAAGGTTGCCGTGGTGATACGTCATCCCCTTCATCTTACCGCTGGAAAGTTGACCCGCCACTGTGCTATCTTACCGCTGGTTAGATTGATGACGCTGACACCGGCTTCAGCCGAGGCGGCGCGGGAGGTAAAGGGCATGGAAGTACCGCAAGCGATCATCTCGGTGGGGGCAGCGAGGACGGTAGGCATCGTCCTGTTGACGGTTCCGTTCATAGCTTTCGGAGGCACCTTCCTGCTCCGCATCGCCCAGGGCGGCTTCCCGGCCACGGCGATCCAACGTGCGTTCTTCAGGGCAGGTCACGCGCACGCGGGCGTGCTCGTAACGCTCGGGATCGTGGTCAGGCTGGCGGTCGACCTGGCCGGCGTGACGGGGCTCGCCGCTACGCTCTCGAACGGCGTCCTCTGGGCAGCCGTCCTGGTGCCGGCCGGCTTCTTCCTCTCGGTCACCCGCCGCGGCGCGGAACGGCCGAACGGCCTGATGGCGCTTCTATGGCTTGGCGTCGTGGCGCTGGCCATCGGCGTCGTCTCCGGGGGAGTCGGGCTGCTGATGGTCTGAGGCCGACGCCTGGAACTGCTACAGGCTTATCATCACCTCGTGCACTCTGAAGCGGACGAACAGCTGGACGTCCTGGACGAGAACGGGCTGCCCTCCGGCCGCACCAAGGGCCGCCGCGACGTCCACCGGGACGGCGACTGGCACCGCGCCATCCACATCTGGGTGGTGCGCGAGGAGCGCTTGGTCGTGCTTCAACGCCGCGCCTTCACCAAGGACCTGGAACCCGGCAAGCTCGACGTAAGCGTGGGCGGCCACTACCGCGCCGGCGAACTGTTCATCGACGGGCTGCGCGAGGCACACGAGGAGATCGGGCTGACCCTTCGGCCCGGGCAGCTCGAGTACCTCGGCACGGCGCGCTCCGAGCGCTTCTACCCGGCCGCCGACCTGCCGATGGTCGACCGCGAGTTCCAGGAGGTCTACGTCGTCCGCGACGACCGGCCCCTGGAGGAGTACGTCCTGGCTGTCGACGAGGTCGAAGCTCTCTACGAGGTGCCGGTGGAGAAGGCGATCGAACTGTTCGCGCACGGCAGCCCCGTTGCGGCCGCCGGCCACGACGTCATGAAGCGCCCCAGCAACGCTTTGCTGTACGAGGCCGACCTGCCCGAGCAGGGAAGAGGCGTGCATGCCGAGTCTCTGAAGCGGATCGCGGCGTGGCTCGGAGGCGCGTCAGCTGAAGAGGTTTCCCAGCTGCCCTTCGACGTGCAGCCACAGGATGCGGAAGCAGGTTAGAAAGCGCGGCGCAACAACACGGCTTGCGTGGCACACTGGCCCAATGGCGAACCTCACGATCACAGTGGACGAGGAAACGCTCCGTCGGGCCAGGACCCGGGCGTTGGAGCTGGGAACCACCGTGAACGCACTCCTACGCGAAGCGCTCGAGGAGTTCGTACGCGAGGATCGGGTTGCCGAGGCTCGTCGCGAACTGGTCGCCCTGGCTCGCGACAATGCGGCTGGCGGAAGGCTAGACGGGTACCGCTGGACGCGCGATGAGATATACGAAGACCATCTCCAGAGGCCTCGTTCCTAGTTCGTCGTCAGCGCGCGAGTTCTGAACGAGTGCTTGTGGGTGGTGGCCCGGAAGCTCGGCCCGGCGCTCGATGCCCGCACAGCCGCGACCGTAGTCGACCGCCTAGCCGTACTAACAAAGCTCGCCCGGCTCGCATCCATCGCGAGCCGGGCGCCTCTCGTAACGTCGAGCCGAGTTCAGCTCTCGATCACCGTAGGCACGATCAGCGGGTTGCGCCCCGTGGCCTTGCGCAGGTAGCGCCTGACCGGGTAGAAGATGTCGTCGCGGATGTCGCCCAGGCGGCGCTTCTCGCGCACGCCCTTCTGCAGGTTCTCCAGCGCGATCTTCTCGACCTCGGCCTTCAGGCCGTTGCCGCCCATCACCACGCCGCGCATTATCACCTCGACGGTGGGCTTCTTGCCTGCCAGCGCCATGATCACGACGACGCCCTCGGCGGAAAGCGCCTGGCGGTCGCGGATGATCGGCTCCGTCACCTCGTCGCCAGCCTTGCCGGAGGTGTCGATCAGCACCACGCCCGCGTCGACGCTGCCGGTAACGCGCATGTCGTCCTTCGTCAACTCGACCACGTCGCCGTTGCCGACGATCATCGTCTTCTGCGGCGGGTGGCTCATGCTGTTGGCCAGGCGCTCGTGGTGCACCTGGTGGCGCATCTCGCCGTGCCACGGCAAGAAGAACTTCGGGCGGGTCAGGTCCAGGATGAGCTTCAGCTCCTCCTGGCTGGCGTGGCCCGAGGCGTGCACCTTGTGCGCCGGCGGGTAGAGCACGTTCACGCGGCTGGCGTACAGCTGGTTGATGACGCGCCCCACGGCCTCTTCGTTGCCCGGGATGGGGTTCGAGGAGAGGATGACCGTGTCGCCCGGCTTCAGGCGGATCTTGCGGTGCGTGCCGTTCGCCAGGCGCGAGAGGGCGGCCATCGGCTGCCCCTGCGAGCCCGTGCAGAGGAACAGCACCTTGTCGTCCTGCATGTCGCCCAGGTCGTCGGTGCTCACGAAGGGGTGCTTCGACTCCATGTAGCCGAGTTCCTGCGCGATGCCCATCGCCTTGATCATCGACCGGCCTTCCATCACCACGCGGCGGTCGTACTTCTCGGCCAGGCGCACGAAGTTCTGGAGTCGGTGCACGTGCGACGAGAACGTCGTCACTATCACGCGGCCGGTCGCCTTGGCGATTATCTCGTCGACGGCGTGCATCACGTCGCGCTCGCTGGGGGTGTAGCCCGGGCGCTCGGCGTTGGTGCTGTCGGAGATGAGCAGCAGCACGCCGTCCTCGCCGGCCTGAGCCAGCTTGTGCAGGTGGCTCGTCTTGCCATCGGCGGGGTGGTAGTCGAGCTTGAAGTCGCCCGAGTGCACCACGCGCCCGATGGGTGTGTGGATCACGAGCCCCGAGTTGTCGGGGATCGAGTGGGTCATGCGGAAGAAGTCGACGGTGAAGTTGTTGCTGATCTTGATGCGGTCGTCCGGCGTGATCTCGCGCAGGTCGACATCGGATTCGCTGAGCTTGAACTCGTCGAACTTGCCGCGCAGCAGGCCCAGCGTGAGGCGGGCGCCGTACATCGGGATCTTCGGCAGCAGCCGGATCATGTACGGCAGGCCGCCGATGTGGTCCTCGTGGCCGTGCGTCAGCACCCAGCCC
>CAZVCT010000145.1:0-3889 GCA_964625655.1 uncultured bacterium | reverse complement strand
GCCCTTCGCGCTGCACCTCCCTGTGCAGTGGGTGGTCGGCGGCGGTCAGGAGCGTGTGGATGCGGGCCAGCTGATCCGGCTCCGGCGGGGGCGCGCCTGGCACCGCGTACGCGTCCGCCGCCCGCTTGCCGGCCCGCGCCAAGTCACCGAGGTGAGCGTCGCGTTCCGCGACGGTAAGCGACGCCTCGCGTACGCGTTCGGCGACGAATTCCCTGGTCTTGTAGACCCACTCCTCGAGCTCGAGGCCGACACCCGGAAGGTCCACGCCACCGAGGAAGGCGCCGTGATACGCCTCCGACGCCTGTGCGAACTCTTCGCGTTCAAGGGCGTTCAGAAGGTCCACGACGTCACAGGGGAGGCCGGCGCTGAGGTGGTTGTAGCTGGCGATCAGGGCGTTGGGCTCCGCCTGCCTTAGCTGGCTTACCGCGACACGGAGGCTCGCCATCGGCCTGGCGGCGGTGGGCCAGAACAACTCGCTCAGGTACCTACGGTCCCGTGCCCCTTCCAGCGCCAGGAAGGCAACCAGAAGGAGCGGCTTCGGGCGCGAGAAGCGCCCGTTCTCGAGCTGCAAGCGCCCGAGTGTCAGCAGTCGCACGTGCGAAGTATAGGGGATGTTCGCACGTTCCGGACGGGCGTTTGCGGCGCGTTGACGCCTCGTTAACGGCGCTTGCCGCACACTTCCCGTGCTCCACAGGGGCAGAGTCAGGAGGTAGGAAGAGTGAGAAATGCAGTCAGCAGGTCGTTCCTTCCGGTGCTTTCCCTTCTCGCGCTCGGGCTGGTCGCGAGCGCTTCCGCACAGCAGTCGGCCGCAGAGATGCCCGAGCTCGAGGTGACGCGCACCGAGGCGGGGCTGCAGGTGCCCGACACGCTCGAGGCCGGTTTCTACCGTTTCGTCTACACGGACGAGGTGTACGGGCCCGACGGGACGGCGATGTACGAGGTGTCGCTCGACCGGATCAACGACGAATCGACGACCCTAGACGAGGTGCAAGCCGGCTACGCGACGATGAACGAAGCGATGATGGGCGGCGGGGAAGTTGGCGCGGGCGAGGCGATCGAGCAGCTCGCGGCCCTGATCACGCCGGTAGGTGGGCCGGGTGTGATCGTCGAGTTGAAGGAGGGGCATCACATCGCCAGCGCCGTGGGCCAGTCACTCGAAGACTCGGAGTTCGTGACCTTCACCGTGACACCGGCTTCGAGCGACGTGCAGGGACCCGAGGCGGACCTCACCGTCAACATGACCGAGTTCGCTTACGACATTCCCGAGGAGGTCGAAGCGGGCCAACAGGTATGGCGCATCGAGAACGCCGGCGGGCAGGTTCACCACCTGGTGCTCTTCCGGATCAAGGAGGGCAAGACGCTCGACGAGGTCATCGCCTTCCTGGAGTCCGAGCAGGGCGAGGAACCCGTGGAGTACGTGCGCTCCACCGCGGTGATCGGCGCCGGACAGAGCAACTACGTCGAATACGACCTGGCGCCCGGCGAGTACCTCGCCATCTGCTTCCTTCCCGACTACGAGACGGGGGAGCTCCACGCGATGCTGGGGATGATGGATACGTTCACGGTCGCTGGTAACTGAGCAGCACGAGACACGGAAGAGGAGGGGCGGAACCGTGCCGCCCCTCCTCTCATGTGGTGTCGTTCCAACAAGGAAATGCCGCTAGTCGAGTTGGCTCGCCTGCAGCAGCAGGGCCCGTATCGCGTCCCTGCGCTCCTCGAGCTGCTCGGCGTTCTTCACCTTCAGGTGGCGCATGTTCTTGCCCGTGCCCTCGAGGATGCCGGCCGAGTCCGTCAGGTCGGTGCCGCGCATGAACACCATCCGCACCCAGTTGGCGTGCGCCGACAGCGCCGCCATGCCCCAGCCCCCGTAGCCGTACTGCCGCACGCCGTAGCTGGTCATGCCGTCCACCAGGTCGACGGTCGAGTTCACGCCGGGCAGGGCGTCCAGTACCAGGTGGTGCAGCTGCAGGTAGATGTCGCGCAGCTCTTCCTTCCGGTCCGCCAGGACCTCCAGGAGCTGGGCGTCGGTGGGGGATTCCTGGTGCGGGTGCTTCTCGGGCTTCATGGCTCGATTATCGCCCGTAGCGCATTATCGATGCGTTCGCCCTGGGCCCGGCGGGCTTTCCGCGTGTCCGCATGGAGTGTTAACGTTCAATCCCGAGCTTGACGCTTGGGTTTCCCGTGTGACAACCTCTAACTGTTAATCTTGAGTCAAGTACTCAAGATTCCCGGCTAGCCGTTCCCAACGCCACTGCCGGAGATCCAAGTTGGATTCTCGGGTCATCTCGAGAGGAAGCGTAGGCAGGTATGTCGCGAGTCTCACAGCGTCTCCGCGTAACGATCGTCCTGGCCGCCCTGGCCCTTCTGGCGACCGCGGTCGCGCAGCAGGTCACCGTGCAGCATGCCCAAGGCGAGACCACGGTCGAGGTGAACCCCGAAGTGGTGTTCAGCTACGACTACGCCGCCATCGACACCCTCAACACGCTCGGCGTCGAGGTCGACGGCGCGCCCCCGCTCGCGGGCGCGGCCCCCAGCTGGCTTCCGTCCGGGCTCGTCAACATCGGCAGCCTCTTCGAGCCCGACTACGAAGAGGTGAACGCCTCCCAACCCGACCTGATCATCGTGGGCGGGCGCTCCGCCACCGTCTACGGCGAGCTATCGCGCATGGCGCCCACCATCGACCTGACGTTCGGAACCGACTTCTACGAGAGCCTGGCCGCGAACACCCGCGCCCTCGCCACCATCTTCGGCAAGGAAGCCGAGGCGGAAGCGGAGCTCGAGGCGATCGCGGCCAAGATCGCCGACCTCAGGGACCGCGTGGCCGAGGGCGGCAACGGCCTCGTGATCATGGTGAACGGCGGCAGCGTCTCGGTGCTCTCGCCCAACAACGAGCGCGGCGGCCGCGGCTCGCTGCTCTACCAGACGCTCGGCCTGGTCCCGGCGCTGGAAGACGTCGACACGGCCACGCACGGCGAACCGATCTCCTTCGAGTTCCTGATGCGCCACGACCCCGACTGGCTCTTCGTGATCGACCGCGACGCGGCCATCGGCACCGAAGGCGCGCAGCCCGCCGCCCAGGTGCTCGACAACGAACTCATGCACCAGACGAAGGCTTGGCAGGAAGGGAACATCGTCTTCCTCGAGCCGTTCAACTGGTACGTGATCAGCGGCGCCGGCCTGACCAGCGCCAACGAGATGCTCGACGAGATCGCCGCCGCCTACGCCGAGTAGGTGCCGGACGACGTAGCATCGAAGCTTGAAGGGCGAGCGGCGGGGCTAGGTCCCCGCCCGCTCGCCCGAGCAGTGTGGAGGAGCAGTTGATCGTCCCGCAGCCGCGTCCCCGAGCGGCCCGTACACTCCTGATAGTCGCGGTGCTCGCGGTGCTGCTGCTGGCGTTCGTCAGCCTGACGATCGGCGCTTACGACGTCTCGCTCGCTTCCCTGTTCGACTTCTCGGACCTGCGCGGCAACCTCGTGCTGCTCGCCAGCCGCGTGCCGCGCACCATCGCCATCCTGCTCGTGGGGATGTCGATGGGCGTGGCCGGCATGCTGATGCAGATGCTGTCGCGCAACAAGTTCGTGTCGCCCTCCACGGCCGGCACCCTCGAGGCCGCCAGCCTGGGCATCCTCGTCGTCACGATGTTCGCTCCCAACTCCTCCGTCTTCACCAAGATCATCGTCTCGTCGGCGTTCGCGCTGGCCGGCACCGCCCTGCTGCTCGCGATCCTGCGGCGCGTGCCCCTGCGCTCGCCGCTGGTGGTGCCCCTGCTGGGGCTGATGCTCGGGGGCGTCATCGCCGCCTTCACCACCTTCCTCGCCTACCGCTACAACTTCCTGCAGTCGCTGGCGGCCTGGACGAACGGCGACTTCTCGCGCGTGCTGCGCGGCCG
>CAZVCT010000144.1:0-3918 GCA_964625655.1 uncultured bacterium | reverse complement strand
CCGATCGCCTCAGGTGACGAGCAGGGGCAGGTCGGTGCGCTCGAGCAGCTCCTCGAGCACGCCGCCCAGCATCTCCTCCAGCCAGAGCAGGCGCGAGTGGCTGCCCAGGAAGATGACGTCGCAGCCGCGCTCCTGTGCCACGCGCACGATGGCCTCGGCCACGTCGCCGTGCGCCGTCACCAGGTCGGCCTTCACGCCCAGCTTCGCCAGGTAGTCGCCGGCGCGCGCCAGCGTGCGGTCCTCGACCTTGCCGCGGGGCAGCGTCCGTTCGTGCTGTTGGGCCGCGGTCGGACGCCTGTCGCTGCCCCGCGCCGGCGCGTCGCCGCCGTCCTCGTCACGGCGCCCGGGCACGGGCGTCAGGTCGAGGCCCTTGGCGCGCCGCTCGACGTGCAGGACGACGGGCTCCAGGCCGCGCCGCACCGCCAGGTAGGCCAGCGCGAACAGGGCTTCGTTCGCCTTCGAGCCGCCGTCGTAGGCCAGCAGCGGCCGCCGCCCGAGCGGCGGGGCGGCGGTGGCCAGCAGCAGCGGCTTGGGCGAGCGCCGCAGCAGCATGCCCGTCAGGGCGCCTTCGGCGGGCGTCACCACCACGTCCGCGTACTTGGCGCGCGCCCGCACCTCGCGCACCATCTGCCGCAGGGTGGTGGCCTGGCTCTCGGCCAGCTGGCCCCTCACCCCCGCCTCCTCACACGCCGCCTCGAAGCGGTTGCGGGTGCGTGCGGCGGTAGTCTCCGGAGGTTCGTCGGACGCGGCTTGCTGAAGTAGCCCGAACAGGGTTGCTTCTTCGTTGCGCGCCAGCTCGACGGCGTGTGCCAGCGCGTGCTCGTCGCCCTCGCCGCCGTTCAGGCAGACGAGCAACGAGTCGACCAGGCGGTCGGTCATGTCGGGGTCCGCCAGGGTGGCGGCGCGCTCCTCCAGGTCGACGATGCGGCGCTTCGGCGCCGCCAACCCCTCGGCCAGTTGCGGGCCCTCGATGGCCCAGCCGAACTCGCGCTCCAGGCGCCCACGGTGCTCCGAGAGGAACAGGTAGAGGTCGGCTTCCGTGCGGCCCGGGAAGCCCTCCAGCAGGTAGTGCTGCCTTATGGCGCGCGCCACGGGCACGTAGACGGCGTCGTACCAGTGCACCACCGCCTCCTGCCACTCGATGGGCCGCTCCATGTCTATCCCCATGAAGTAGCGGTGCACGCGGATGTGCTCCAGCAGCTGGGGGTACTGGCCGGGCACCGTCACGCGCAGGTCGGCATCGGGGCGCAACTCGTCGAGGTTCGTCTGGTTCAGGAAGTCGGCGAACTCCGCCGCGACGATCAGGTCGTCCTGGTCCATGTCGGGCGTGAAGGGCACGCGCGTCGCGACCTCCGTCACGTAGGCATCGATCTGCTTGGCGCCAAGCTGCCGCGCCACCGACACGCGGTGGTTGCCGTCCTTGACGAAGTAGGCGTCGCCCAGCCGGTAGACCTCGACGGGCGGCAGCCCCGCCAGGCCCGTCATGGCCCGCTGCACGCCCACCCAGCGGCCGGCGTCGGCCGCCCTGCGGGGCAGGAAGCTGCGGGTGAAGTCCTGGTAGCGGCCCACGCTGCCGACGATGGCGTCGAGCGGGATGTAGGCCAGCTCGCGCTTGGGCGTCTCGATCGCCTTCAGCTTGCGCCGCACGTCGTCGTAGGCCAGCAGGCGCTCGTCGTGGCCCGATAGCGCCGCCAACACGGCGCGCAGATCGGCGCGCCGCCGGGCGCGCTGGAACTCGAGCAAGGCCGTCGAGGAGGGGCCGCGGTCCGACATGCGGGCATTCTGCCACGCTCTGGCTCGAGCTCCGGGTCCTACGTTCCAGCACAGTCGAGGTTGCGTTGGGGTTGCGTTCGGCTCTCGGCCGTAGATGCCCTTGGGCGCATCGGCGGGTAGCCTCCACTGCGCGGCGCGGCGCGGCCGCCGGTTACGGTTCAGGCATGAAGATCGAGATCTGGTCGGACATCGCGTGCCCCTGGTGCTACATCGGCAAGGTGCGCTTCGAGAAAGCCCTGGACATGTACGAACACGCAAGCGACGTGGAGGTCGTGTGGCGCTCGTACCAGCTGCAGCCCGACGCCCCGCGTGAGAACGCCCCCACGACGGTCGAGCACCTCATCGAGAAGTACGGCCGCTCGCGCGAGCAGACGCTGGAGATGATGCAGAACGTCACGAACGTGGCCGCCGAGGAAGGCATCGAGTACCACCTCGACCGCGCCGTGGCCTCGAACACCTTCGACGCGCACCGCCTGGCGAAGCTGGGCGAAGCCAAGGGCGTGGGCGACGCGGTGATGGTTCGCCTGATGCAGGCGTACCAGAGCGAGGGCGCCAACGTCGCCGACCCCGAGACGCTCGTGCGCCTCGGCACCGAGGCCGGCCTCGAAGAGGCCGACGTGCGCGAGCTGCTGGCCGGCGACGCGTACGCCGCAGAGTTCCATGCCGACCAGGAGCGCGCCCGCTACTTCGGCGTCAGCGGGGTGCCGTTCTTCGTGATCGACGAGGAGCACGGCGTTTCCGGCGCGCAGCCCACCGACTTCTTCCTGGCTGCCCTGCGCCAGCTGGGGCCGCAGAAGCCGAAGCTGAAGGCGGTTGCCGGCGCCGACGGCGACGCCATGGCGTGCGACGACGATGGCTGTGCGGTGCCGCAGGGCTGAGCGGTGGACTGAGCGTAGCGGGCTAAGCGTAGGTTCTCAGGCGAGTTCGCGACAGCCGTTACTCGTTCTCCTGAGCGCTCAGAACGAGGCGGAAGTCAGCAGTCGAGTCACTTCCCCTGATTGCGCCTCACGCTGGTTTGCGCTTCGAGAGCGAGTTCCATCGCCTCGTCCTCGGGCATATCGTTCCCTGCTCCGGTTGGCTCGAGCAGGTCGAACCCGAGGTCCTTGCGGAGCGCTGCCTCGGCGACTTCGCTGGCGCGTTGGCCGGTACGGGCGGCGCGAACCTTCACCGCCTTCCAGACCCCTGCGTCGATGGTCACCGTCGCGCGAACCTTCGCCATGACGTCATCTTGTCATCTCGCAGCGACCCTTATCCACAGGGTCGTAGCCACTTGCGCCGTAGCGCAGGTCGGTGCAGATGGCCGGTCTCCAGGGCGAACTGGCCCGCAAGACTCCTTGGCTTCGCTTTCAGACGGCGCCCCTGGCGTTCCCGACGCGTCTGCTATACTCCGCCTCAGCATGGTGCCGCAGATGATGCAGAAGGGCCCCGCCGCCGACTGAAGCAGCAGCAACAGTCGTACGGGGCGCCGATTGCCACAGACGGCGCCTTTCTTTTTGCCGACTTCGCCGAGGCGCCGGCCGCAGCGCCCGAGCCGAACGCCTGGAGGTAGCGTGATGGAGAACGACCCGCAGAACCGCATCGTCGTCGACAGACCCGCGGAAGAGGCGCCGACGCTTGGCATGGCGGAGTCGGATACCACCACGGCCACGGCCCCCGAGCCGCAGCCCGCGCCCCAGCAGCTCGAGCGCGGCACCTACTACGCCACCACCCCCATCTACTACGTGAACGCGGCGCCGCACATCGGCCACGCCTACACCACCATCCTGGTCGACGTGGTCACGCGCTTCCATCGCCTGAAGGGAGACGACACCTTCTTCCTGACGGGCACCGACGAGCACGGCGAGAACATCCAGAAGGCCGCCGCGGCGCACGGCACCTCGCCCCAGGAGTACGCCGACATGGTGTCGGGCAAGTTCCAGGCGGTCTGGGACCGCCTGGGGATCCGCTACGACGACTTCATCCGCACCACCGAGCCGCGCCACAAGCAGGTGGTGACCGAAGTGCTGCAGCGCGTCTACGACGCGGGCGACATCGTCTACGGCGAGTACGGCGGCCTCTACTGCGTGAAGTGCGAGCGCTACTACACCGAGAAGGAGCTGGTGGACGGCAAGTGCCCCCAGCACGAGATCGAGCCGGAGTTCCGCA
>CAZVCT010000143.1:2424-3929 GCA_964625655.1 uncultured bacterium | reverse complement strand
GAGAACAACGTGTGGGGCGAGGACCTGCCGCCCTCCTCCAACGTGGTGGACGTCCACATCGCCAACATCCGCGGGAAGCTGCGCGACGCCGGCGGGTACGGCGTCATCCGCACCATCCGCGGCGTCGGGTACGCGCTGAAGTCGTGACCTGAATGAGGCGCCGGCCGGCCACCGTGGTTCGGGCTCCGCGGGTGTCGCTCACCTGGCGCGTCGCACTGATGAGTGCCCTCGCCGTCGCGGCGCTGGGCGGCCTGACCATGCTGATCACCTACCAGGTGGTGCGCGCCGGCCTGTACGAAGAGTTGCGCCGCGCCATCAAGGAGGACGCCGCCACCGTCGCCCAGCTCTACTCGCTGGGCGAAGGGAGCGCCGCCTCGGGGCTCTCGGGCCCCACCGGCGGCGTGGTGCTGCAGATCTACGACGCCAGCGGGCGCCTGCTGGCCGCCAGCCAGCCCGAGTTCGAGCGGGCGCAGTCTGCCATACCTCCCTCCGACGTGGTGGGCGCCGCCCTCGTTCCCACCTCGTGGAACGGCCTGGTGGCGGGCCGGCGGATGGAGGCGGCGCTGGCGCCCTTCGAGCTGGGCGTGGTCGCCGTGCTCACCGACCCTTCCTACATCGGACCCGTGCTCACCGACCTGTCGCGCACCCTGCTGGTGGCGGCGTTGCTGCTGGTGGGCCTGAGCCTCGTGGTGGGTTACGCGGTGGCCTCCGCCGCCCTGCGTCCCGTGGCGCGCCTGGCGCGGCTGGCCGCGCTGCTGGGCCCCGACGACCTGGAGGAGATCCGCTACGACGGTCCGCTCGACGAGGTGGGCCGGCTGACGTTCGCTCTGAACGGCTTGCTGCGGCGGCTGCGCGAGGCGCTGGACGCGCAGCGCGTCTTCCTGGCCGAGACGAGCCACGAGCTGCGCACCCCGCTGACGAGCCTGCGGGGCTTCCTAGACCGCGCCGTTAGGCGCGCGCGCCCCGAGAACGAGGGCGACCTGCTGGACGCGCAGCGCGTGGCCGGCACCATGACGCGTCTGGTGGAGGACCTGCTGCAGCTGTCGCGCGGGCAGCTGGTGGTGGAGCAGGGGCTGCACCTGGTGGACGTGGCGCTCGACGTGCTGCGGCCCGTGGCCGACGAGTTCCCGGGCGTGAACGTGGAGGCCGACGGGGGCGTGCTCGTGCTGGGCGACCCGCTGCGCCTGAACCAGGCGGTGCGCAACCTGACGGCCAACGCCGTGCGGGCCGCCGGCCGGGCGGGGGGCGTCACGCTGCGCCTCGTGGAGGAGGGCCCGAACGCGGTGGTGACGGTCGAGGACGACGGCCCCGGCATCCCCGAGGAGATGCGGCCGCACATCTTCGAGAAGTTCTACAAGGGCGCGGGCGGCGGTTCGGGGCTCGGCCTGGCGATCGCCAAGCAGATCGTCAATCACCACCGGGGCACGCTCGGCGTGCGTACTCGGCCCGGCGAGACGGTGTTCGAGATGCGGCTGCCGTTGATCGAGGCCGTGGACGACGAATGA
>CAZVCT010000143.1:0-2324 GCA_964625655.1 uncultured bacterium | reverse complement strand
CGAGACGGTGTTCGAGATGCGGCTGCCGTTGATCGAGGCCGTGGACGACGAATGACGGTGGTGGCGGCCGCGGTCGCCACTGTCGCCGTCTCACTGCCCCTTAGCGGCACCCGCATCGCATGGCGCGGAGCCGGCCCCACGCTCCCAATCAGAGGCGCGGCAGCGTGACCCCGCGCTGACCCTGGTACTTTCCCTTGCGGTCGGCGTAGGTCGTCTCGGGGCGCTCGCCCTGGAAGAAGAGGAGCTGGACGATCCCTTCGTTGGCATAGACCTTGGCCGGCAGCGGGGTGGTGTTGCTCAGCTCCAGCGTCACGTGGCCTTCCCAGCCGGGCTCTAGCGGCGTCACGTTCGCGACGATGCCGCAGTTCGAGACGAACACTCCGGCCTCTAGGGCGAAGTTGCCGGCTTCGGGGACGGTCAGGCAGTACACGTCGTGATCACCCTTAAGTTGCCTTACGCTCGTCACCTTGTGGTTCAGCCGCTTCCTACCACGGTGCTCAGCGATTACGTCCGGGAAACGCCTGAATACGCTACGGTCGACGCCGAGCAGCCGCGCCGCGCCGCGGATCGAGCCGGTTTCGTCGAGTGCCTTCCTGACGACATGCGAATCGATGTGCTTATGCAGGCGAATGGATCGAGCCCGCTCGGCCTGTGCGTTCCGCCTCTTGTCGGAAG
Organism: uncultured bacterium; assembly: GCA_964625655.1. Lineage (GTDB taxonomy): Bacteria > Deinococcota > Deinococci > Deinococcales > Trueperaceae > JAAYYF01. The sequence continues at coordinate 1,649 of CAZVCT010000143.1, read as the reverse complement.
CTCGGCTCCAGGCATCTTTCGAGCGCTCACCCTGTGCAGCGCGAGCAGCGTCGTTGTTCTGCCAGAACTCTTCTTGGCGCAGCCGCTGAGCTTCGCGTTCAGCTTCCGTCCAACGCTTGTTATGGAAGGCGAGTAACTTCGAGCGCTGCTCGGCGTAGCGGTCGTCGTGCCAGAATCTCTCGGCTCGACGTCGTTGTTGAGCATTGCGCCGTTCTACCCAAGCCGGGTCCTTTTCTCGCCGTCTAAAGGAAGCCTTGATCGCCTCCGAATGGTCGACAGGATCGAAGTCGGCGCCGTAGCTGTGCGCGTTGTGGTAGCGGATATGTTCGGCAGCGTCCATCCGGACAAGGTTCCAAGGGTTGTTGTTGCGTCGATCATGATCGACGTGGTGCCGATGGGTGTCGACTTCATCCTCGTAGATTTCGTGCCGCAGATTCCATTCGTCGGACAGGCGATGCGTCGGGTAGTAGTAACCGGTTAACGGCTGGTACGTCATCTCGTACCCACGGAACGTCGAGCGGTAAAGAGGCATCAGGGAATCGTCCGGGCGAAGATCGTCAGCGGTGGCCCAGCTGCCGTCACGTCGCATGAACTCATGATCCGGCGTCGCCCGGATGACGCTCCCGTCGTCCAAGGTGATCTCGAGCAAGGAATCCCTACCGATGAGACGAGGCGCCTCGAGGAGCGTGACGATCAGTCGTCCGTTTTCGCCCAATGAGTAACCCCAGAAGAGCTCGCCTTCACGATGGCGTTCAGCCATCTCCTCAAGGGTCGGAGACGTTCCGTCCACCAAGGCAACGCGCGTGTCGGCGCTGAAGCACCTGGCGTAAGAGCTCTTCCCGAGCGCTATCACCATCGTGTCTTCCGGAATCTTCAGGTATTCAACGGAGCGCGTGAGCGCGAAGCTGTTGGGCGGGATGATGCAGGTGTCGCCCTCGTACTCCACCAGGCTGTTCGTGTCGAAGTCCTTCGGGTCGACGACCGTGTTGAACGCGTTGACGAAGATGCGCCACTCGGGGGCCGCGCGCAGGTCGTAGCCGAAGCTCGAGAGGCCGTAGCTGATAACGCCCTCGCGGACGAGCGCCTCCTCGAAGGGCGTGATCATCCCTTCGCGCGCGCGTTCGCGTATCCACCAGTCCGGTTTGATACTCATGGGGGCAGTCTAGCAGCGAGGTCGGCGGCTACGGCTGGCGTGTAGGCAGGAGCCCAAGTTGCGGTGGCGCGGACCCAAGTGCGCCGGGCCCAAGCCCAGAATCGGGGCCGCGCGGCGCGCCATGAGCGGGGACGACTTGACCAGATGCGATACCAAAGTGATATCATCCTGACAGCATGAGTGATGACACCAAGATCCAACCCCAGAACCAGAACTTCGGCAAGGCCGTCCTGGAACAGGTGAACGAGAAGCCCGTCTCCAGCGTCAACGGCTTCGTGATGCTCTTCGTCGGCCTGGCGCTGCTGGCCGTAGGCTTCGCCCTCTTCGTCGTGGGCGTGGACCCGGGCGTCCGCGAGGTCGGCCCCGTCAACGCACTGCTGTTGGTGCCGGGCATCCTCCTCTTCGTCGCGGGCTTCCTCGTTCTCATCGGCCTCTTCGTGGTGCAGCCCAACGACGCCCGCGTGCTGACCCTGTTCGGCACCTACGTCGGCAGCCA
>CAZVCT010000142.1:0-3937 GCA_964625655.1 uncultured bacterium | reverse complement strand
TCGTCACCTGCTCCTTCAGCTGACCCACCAGCTCCTCGATGCGCCGCGTGGCGGCAGGGTCGAGCGAGCTGGTGGGCTCGTCCATCAGCAGCACGTCTGGCTCCACGGCCAGAGCCCGTGCGATGGAGAGGCGCTGCTGCTGCCCGCCCGACAGGCGCGCCGCGGGGCTCTTCAGGCGGTCGGACACCTCGTCCCACAGGGCCGCCTGCCTGAGGCTGCGCTCGGCCACCTCGGCCAGCTTCGCGCGGTCGCGCACGCCCACCAGCTTCAGCCCGGCCACGACGTTGTCGAAGATCGACATGGTGGGGAACGGCGTGGGCTTCTGGAACACCATGCCGATGCGGCGCCGGATGCTGACGGGGTCGACGCCCGGGGCGTAGATGTCCTCGCCGTCCAGCAGCGCCTCGCCCGTCACCGTCACGTTGCGCATCAGGTCGTGCATGCGGTTCAGGGCGCGCAGGAACGTCGTCTTGCCGCAGCCGCTGGGACCGATCAGGGCGCTCACGCGGCGGTCCTCGAACTGCAGCGAGACGTTGCGCACGCCGCGGCCGTTGCCGTAGTCGACCGTGATGCCCTTCGTTTCCATGCGGATGCGGGGCGTGGTGGCGGTGTCGGACATTCAGTGGTTCCTCCGGGTGAGAAGGCGCCCCACGAAGAAGACGACCATCACCAGCAGCAGCAGCACGATGCCGGCCGCCCAGCCCATGGCGTGCCAGTGCTCGTACGGGCTGACGGCGAGGCTGTACAGGCGCTGCGGCAGCGTGTCGGCCGCCTTGGTCAGGTACTCGAGGGGGTTCCAGGGGTTGCGGGGCAGGAAGTTCGCGCCCAGCGACGTCAGCAGAAGCGGCGCGGCCTCGCCGGCGGCGCGGGCGAAGGCGATCAGCACGCCCGTCACCAGGCCCGGCCGCGCCACGGGCAGTACCGCCGCGATGATCACGCGCCAGCGGGGCAGCCCCAGCGCCAGCCCAGCCTCGCGGATCGACCAGGGCACCAAAGACAGGGCGCCCTCGGTGGCGCGCGCGATGATCGGCAGCATCACGATGGCCAGCGCCAACGAGCCGGCGAAGCCCGAGAAGGTGCCCGACGGACGCACCACCAGCGTGAAGATCAGCAGCCCCTTCAGGATGGCGGGCATGCCGTTCATGGTGTCGTTCAGCACGCGCAGCAGCGGGTTGAGACGGTGCTCCTTGTACTCGGCCAGCATCATGCCGGCCCCGATCCCGATGGGCACGGCCACGAGCAGGGCCGTCAGATCGATGACCAGCGTGCCCGCGATCGACTGCGCCAGGCCCGTGGGCGTGCCCGTCATGGCGCGCGTAGGCGAGCCCAGGTCCTTGGTGAAGAAGTCCCAGTTCAGCGCGCTGAGGCCCTGGCTTAGCACGTACCAGAGGACGATGAGCAGCGGCACGAGCACCGTCAGGCTGGCCAGGACGACGAGGCCCAGCATCAGCCGGTCGCGGAGGTAGCGGCGCCTCAGGTTCATCAGGCGCCCACGTTCCCGGGCACGAGGCGGCGCTGCATCCAGGCGGCCAGCAGGTTGACGGCGAGCGAGATCAGGAAGAGGTAGAAGCCGATACCCATGAGGGCGTTCAAGTGCAACTGCTCGACGGCCTCGCGGAACTCGTTGACGATCACCGAGGGCATCGTGGCGGCCGGCCCGAACAGCGTCAGCGGCAAACGCGCCGAGTTGCCGATCAGCATGGCAACGGCCATCGTCTCGCCCAGCGCGCGCCCGAACGACAGCACCGCGCCGGCCGTGATGCCGCCGCGGGCGTAGGGCAGCACGGCCAGGCGCAGCACTTCCCACTTGGTGGCGCCCAGGCCCCAGGCGGCTTCGCGCTGCTCGGTGGGGACGAGGCGGATGGCGTCGCGGGCGAGAGCCGTGGTGTAGGGGACGATCATCAGGGCCAGCACCAGGGTGGCGGTGATGAGCCCGTAGCCCGTCGGGTTGCCCAGCCAGCCGAGGCGCTCGGGGGCGTTCTCGATCGCCCAGAGGTAGACGGGCATGTACACGTTGTCGCGCAGGAACGGCGCCAGGACGAGGATGCCCCAGATGCCCAGCACCACGCTGGGGATGGCGGCCAGCAGGTCGACGATGTAGTCGATGACCGTGGACAGCCAGCGGGGCGCGTACTCGGCGCTCAGGATCGCGAGGCCCATGGCCGGCAGGAACGAGAGCGCCAGGGCGCCGACGCTGGTTACGAGCGTGCCGAGCACGAACGGCCAGGCGCCGAACTGGCCGCTGACCGGGTTCCAGCGCGTGCCCGTAAGGAAGCCGAAGAAGCCGAAGCGGCCGATGGGTTCGGCCGCGTCGCGCCCTAGCGTGAACGCCATCAGCACCGCGATGGCGACGACGGACAGGCCCGTGATGGTCAGGATGCCGAGGAACACCTTGTCGCCGATGCGCCCTCGGTTACGGCTGGCTGATCGCAAAACCTGCTCCCCTGCAAGGCCGGGCGGTGGCGGGGACCGGAAGCTCCGGACCGTCGCCACCGCGCCGGGTGGATATCAGACCGATTCTAGCGGGTCAGCGGTTGCGGAACTCTTCGACGATGGCCTCGCCGATGTTCTCGCCTTCCCACTTGACGTTCGCGAGGCGCTCCAGGTTCAGCTCGACGGCGGCCTGCGGCAGGCGCGCGAAGTCGAGGACTTCGCTGAACTCCTGGCCTTCGGTCATGGTCCAGGCGAGGAAGCGGACGGTCTCTTCGGCCTGCGCGCGGCTGTCGAAGGCGTTGTTGGCGTCGGCGTTCTCGTAGAAGAGCGCCCAGGTGAAGCCAGAGATGGGGTAGCCCTCGGGATGCTCGGAGTTGACGATCAGCACGCGGGTGTCTTCGGGCAGCGCGACGTCGCCGGCGGCGGAGGTGGAGGCGAGGCTGGGCTCGATGACGTTGCCCGCCGCGTTCACCACGAAGCCGTAGCTGATGTCGTTGAGGGTGGCGTAGACGAGGCTGTTGTAGCCGATGGTGCCCGGGGTGTTCGTGACGAGGCCCGAGACGCCTTCGTTGCCGCTGGCGCCCACGCCCGTCGGCCACTCGACGGCGGTGCCCGCACCGACGCGGTCGGCCCACTCGGGCGAGACGGCGGAGAGGTAGCTGGTGAACACGTTGGTGGTGCCGGAGCCGTCGGCGCGGTGCACGACGGTGATGGGCAGGTTGGGCAGGTTGGCGTCCGGGTTCAGCGCCGCGATGCGCTCGTCGCCCCAACTCTTGATCTCGCCGAGGAAGATGCCGGCCAGTACGTCGCCGTCGAACACGAGGCCCGTCTGCTGGCCAGGGAGGTTGTAGGTGAGGACCACGTCGGCCAGCGTGATGGGCAGGTTGTAGGCTTCGCCGCCCGTTCCGGCGCGCGCTTCCTCCAGCTGCTGGTCGTTGAGGAACGCTTCGGTGGCGCCGAAGTGCACGGTCTGGTCGATGAACTGGCGGATGCCGCCGCCCGAGCCGATCGACTGGTAGTTGACGATGACGGCGCCCTGCGTGAAGTCGCGGTAGATGTCGGCCCACGTGGCGATGAGGGGGGCGGGGAAGGAGGCGCCGGCGCCGGTGAGGTCTACGTCGTTCTGAGCGGAGGCGAGGCCGCCGACCGCGAGGGTGGCAGCGAGGGCTAGCTTGACGGCGTTCTTTCCGAACATGTGAGGTCCCTTCTTCCGGTGCGCAGATGGCTGCAACGCCTGTGACTGCGCCTATGTCGGAATCTATGACCTGAATGTCAGTGCCGCGTCAGCCGAGCGCACCGACTGCCACGAAGCGCCGCGCCACCAGCCGTGAAGACGGTCGGTGAGATCGGTTGGGGAAGTCGTCAGTTCAGGTGGTCGCCGGGACCTGGGCAGCTGCCGTGTCGGTGGAACCGGCCATGAGGAGCCCCAGACGCTCGGGCGTGGCCTCGGCCTGGCTCAGCTCGCCCATGATGCGCCCCTCGTACATCACCAGGATGCGGTCGG
>CAZVCT010000141.1:0-3950 GCA_964625655.1 uncultured bacterium | reverse complement strand
TCGAGCGCCTCCGCACCCGCTGACACGTCCAGCGCGTCATCGCATAATCGGTAGATGGAACGAGATGCGATCGAGTGGCTGCTGGCCGGCGACCCCGCCATCCGCTGGCAGACCATGCGCGACCTGCTGGACGAACCCGAAGCCGTTTGGCGGGCAGAACGCTCGAGGGTCGAGGCGAACGGCTGGGGCAAGCAGCTGCTATCGCACCAGGACGCGGACGGGCAGTGGGCGGGCGACTCGTTCGCTCCGAGGGGCTTCACGGAGGCGGAATGGGAACGCGAGGGTCAGCCTTGGACGTCCAGCCATTGGGTGCTGTCGCAGCTGCGTGAGCTGGGGCTCGACCCGCGCAGCGAGTGTGCGCGGCGGACCGTGGAGCTGCTCGGCCGCAACTCGCGCTGGGACGAGGCCGGCCAGCCCTTCTGGGAGGGCGAGACGGACGCGTGCATCAACGCGCGCGTCGTGGCGGACGGCTCGTACTTCGGGGTCGACGTGCGTGGGATCGTCGACCGCCTGCTGACCGAACGGCAGGAGGATGGCGGGTGGAACTGTTTCCGCCTGCAGGGCTCGACGAGGTCGTCGTTCCTGACGACGGTCAACGTTCTCGAGGGGTTGCTGGCCTACGAGCAGGCCAACGGCAGAGACGAGACCGTGCAGGAAGCCCGGCGCTCAGGCGAGGAGTACTTGCTTAGCCGGCACCTGTTCCGGCGCCTGAGCACGGGCGATACCTGCATGCCGCAGTTCCTGCAGCTGCATCATCCGAACCACGCTCGCTACGACGTGCTGCGTGCGTTCGACTACTTCCGTGCGGCGGCTGCGTTCGACGGAACCGCGCCCGACGGCAGGCTCGCGGAGGCGGTCGAACTCGTTCGCTCCAAACGGAACGCCAACGGCAGGTGGTCGCAGGAGCGGGACATCCCCGGCCGGGTCTGGTTCCGGATGGAGGGCGGGAAGGGCAGCGAGTCGCGCTGGTTGACGCTCCGTGCGCTGCGGGTGCTTCGGTGGATCGATCCCGAGGCCTCAAAACTCTGAGCTGCTGAGGTTCTCATCCAAGTCGCTGCAATAGTGCCCACATGAACAAAACCTGGATAGCCCGTGCGTTCGCCAGCATCGTTCTTGTCGCCTTCTTAGGTCTAGCCAGTGCCCAGGACGGGGCTGGGTTCCGGGCGGCGTACGTCAACTCTCAGTACCTTCTGACGCTGCACCCGCTCTACGAGCAGGCGATCGCACTTCAAGAGCAGGCGCGCGCGGATGTGGGTGATCTGAACCAGCGCGCTCAGGAACTGATCGCTAAGCGTCAGTCGGGTACGGAACTGACGCCTGATGAGCAGGACGTCCTCGAGGCCACGCTGGTCACGCTGGATTCGATCACCGCGCGGTACGACGCGGAGTTCGAAGCTCTACTCCAGCCAGCGATCGTAGAGATAACGCAAGCGGTGACCGAAACCGCCGAGGCGCTTGGCATCACCATGGTGTTCGACTACAGCGCCGCCCGTGAGTCGGGGATGATCGTCTACGCACACCCTGACACCGACATCACGGAGTTGGTGGCCGAGCGCCTCGCTGGCGCCGAGTAGCCGCAGAGCGCCGGGCGTCCTAGCGAGCACAGGACGTGCAAAGCATTGCGCCCGCCCCCGGAGTCGGGGACGGGCGCAGAAAGGGGAGGTGTTGCCTTATCCGGCGCGCGTGCCCAGGCGCCTGAAGGCCGTGGCGAACTTGCGTCGCGCGGCGGAGAAGCCTTCGCCGTGCGGAGCGCCCAACCAGGGGAGGACCCAGCGGTCGAGGCCGTAGTACCCGGCGACTCGCCAGGCCAGCACCAGCCAGGTGGCCAGGACGAACATCAGCGGGTTGGTGGAGAGCGTGCCGGCGAAGAGGAAGGCGACGTTCATCAGGCCGCCGAGCAAGGCGACGAAGCCGGTGAGGAAGCCGACGATGAGCGCGGCGCCGACGAGGACTTCGCCGAGCGCGACGAGGTTGGTGAACAGCGTGGCGTTGGGGAGGAAGACGTGCTCGATCAGCCAGCCGTACCAGGCGGCGACGCTGGGGGCGTCACCCGTGGTCTTGGCGAGGGCGCCCTTGAGGAACCCGCCGGCCGCGGTCGCGTTCGGACCGATCCAGGCAGGGTTGAAGCCGCCGTCGACCCAGACCTTGTGCCATCCCGCGGTGAGCCACTGCCAACCGAGGTATACGCGCACGATCGTCCAGATGGGGGCCATCCACTTGCTTGCAAAGAGGAACTTGCTGACATTCGGCTCCGGGTAGTACGTGTTGCGAGGCATTCTGTACCCCTTTCCCTTTCGACTTAAGTCTCGTCGAAAGGGGAGCGGGCGACCAGGGACGAAATCCCCGGTAGGAATGTCCCTGACGGCGTTCAGCGAACCGGCCGCGGGTCTGCTTCTTCAGCGTGCTCGTGCGGCAACGAGCAGCATCATCGGCCGGTCCAGCTCTGCGCCGAGTGCCGGAAATTGCGCTACCTGATCCGGTGTCGGGGCGAACTCTTCGACGCGCTGGAGTTCGAAACCGGCGTCGAGGAGCGTGTTCAGCGACGTGCCGATGGTCCTATGGTGCTTGATGACGCCCTCGACGAACCAATCGGTTCGCCGTTCGCCCTCCAGGCCGTAACCGTCGACCGGCCAGGTTCTCCGGCCGTCCTCGTCCACGATCCAACGAGGGTTCGCGGGCGCCATGTAGATCGGGTGCTCGATGGTGAACACGAGCTGCCCGCCTGACGCCAACGCGTCCCGGATGACGCCTACGAGGCGACCGAAATCCCGCACGTAATGGAAGGCCAGGGAACTGAAGACGAAGTCGAACGATCCTTCCGGCAGTTCCAGGCTTTCCAGGTCGGCGATGCGGTACTCGATGGCGGCGTCGGAGGTCTCCGCTCTGGCACGCTCGATCATCCTGTGCGACAGGTCGATGCCTAGTACCGAGCTTGCGCCTTGCTCGCGCATCATGCGGGACGCCCAGCCGAAGCCGCAGCCCAGGTCGGCGACCCTCTTTCCGGTCAACTCCGGCAGCATCGCGCGCACGGCCGGCCATTCGGGCGCGCCGGCCAGCCCTTGCACCTGCCGGCGCAGCCTGCTGTAACCGGCGAAGAAATCCGGGTCGTCGTAGACGTTCTGCGACATGCGTGCTTCCATCGTACGGCCCGGCGCGCCATGGCGCGCCGGGTCATCGAGCCTGCGCCTCTAGACCTCGCTCCAGACCGCCAGCTCGTTCCCGCTCGGATCCGTGAAGTGGAAGCGGCGCCCGCCTGGGAACGAGAAGATGTCGCGAACGATGGTTCCACCGGCCCGCTCGACGGCGGCCAAGGCCGCCTCAAGGTCGTGGGCCTGGACGACGAGGAGCGCGCCGCCCGAGCGGACCTCGTCGGCGAGGTAGAAGCCGCCCGACATAGGCGCGCCCTCCTCGAAGGCCGCGTACTCCGGTCCGTAGTCCGTGAACTGCCAGCCGAAGGCCTCCTCGTAGAACCGCTTGGTTTCAGCCAGGTCGGTGGACGGCAGTTCGGCGTAGTTCAGGATGAGCTTCGTTCGCTGTTCCATCTTCAGACTCTACTGCTCAAAGGGCGCCGGCACCATTCGTGCAAACGGTGGCGTTAGTCCATGCCAGCAAGTTGGTCCCGAGCGCGACCGGCGTCCCTGCCAAGCCCAAGGCTCGGGCTCTTAAGCAGAGGTGTACCAGTAGATCGAGTTGATCAGCGAAACGGCGATGCCTGCCCACAGCACTCCGAGCGAGAAGAGCGTCCGCCTCTCGGGCATCAGGAGTCGCTGCAGTAGAGTCGCTAGCCCGTAAAGCGCTGCAGTGATGAGCAGTATCGCCAGGGTGAGTAGCCAACCGTTGCTCGCTAGTTCCGGGAACGCGAATCGAAGGATGGCCGGCGCGAACTGCAAGGCCCCAGCGACCATGTAAAAGGTCGCAGCCCTCGGCGCTTCCTGGATTGTGTCCATGGC
>CAZVCT010000140.1:0-3994 GCA_964625655.1 uncultured bacterium | reverse complement strand
ACCAAGCCCGTGCAGCGCGACGAGCTGCTGGAAGCCGTCGAGGTGCGCCTGCGGCGCATCGCCGAGCTGCGCCAGCCCCTGACGGGCGTCGTGTCCGTGCACGGCTTCGGGCACCCGATGGTGCTGCGCGACGGCGAGCGCCTCGACTGGGACTCGCTGAAGGCGCTCGAGCTGCTCTTCTACCTCCTCGAGCACAGGAGCGGCGTCACCACCTTCGAGGTGGCCGAGGCGCTGTGGCCCGGCAAGAGCGAGTCGAAGGCCTCCAGCAGCTTCCACACGACCCTCTACCGCCTGCGCAAGGTGATGGGCGGCGACCTGGTCGAGTCGGCCAACCGCCGCTACTACCTGCACGACGGCTTCAGCATCGACTACGACGTCGACCATTACCGGCGCCTGTCCGCCAAGGCCCGCGAGACGGGCAGCCTGCGCGACTACCAGAAGGCCGCGCGGCTCTACGCCGGCCACTTCCTGGTCGGCTTCGACTCGCAGTGGATCGACTCGATCCGCCTCAACCTGCAATCGACCCACCTGACCCTCCTGGAGGCGGCGGCGGAGAAGGCCCTGATCGACAACGACCTGCCGCACGCCACGATGCTGTATCAGCTGATGACCGACCACGAGCCCTACAGTGAGGCTGCGTGGGAAGGGCTGGCCAGCACCTGGGAGGCGCGCGGCGAACGCCAGCGGGCCCAGGAAGCGCGCGACCGCTTCGAGCGAATGATGGACGAGGGGTGAGGGGCAAGGCCCCCGCCTCCTAAGAAGGAGCTTCCATGTACTCTATCGACCTCAAAGGCAAGACCGGACTAGTGATGGGCGTGGCGAACCAGAGGTCGCTCGCCTGGGGCATCGCCCAGCCGCTCGCGCAGGCCGGCGCGCGCCTCGCGTTCAGCTACCAGGGCGAACGCCTGCGCCCCATGCTCGACAAGCTGACGGAAGACCTCGACTCGCCGCTGCTGCTCGAGGCCGACGTCACGAACGACGCCAGCCTCGACGAGCTGTTCGAGCGCGTGAAGGCCGAGTTCGGGCACCTCGACTACCTCGTGCATTCCATCGCCTTCGCGCCCGCCACCACCTTCGAGAAGCCCTTCCTCGAGACGGAGCGCGCCGACTGGATCACGGCCATGGACGTGTCGGCCTACTCGCTCGTGGCCTGCGCCCGCCGCGCGGCGCCGCTGATGGGGGAGAAGGGCAGCATCGTCACGCTCTCGTACCTCGCCGCCGAACGCGTGGTGCCGCACTACAACATGATGGGCGTGGCCAAGGCCGCCCTCGAGGCCAGCGTGCGCTACCTCGCCTACGACCTCGGCCCCAGCGGCATCCGCGTCAACGCGGTCAGCGCCGGCGCCGTCCGCACCATCGCCGCCCGCTCCATCCAGGGCTTCGGCGACCTCTACTCGCAGGCGGGCGAGCTCTCGATGCTGAAGCGCAACATCACCCACGAGGAAGTGGGCGGCCTCGGCATGGCGCTCCTCACCGACCAGCTGGGCGGCGGCATAACGGGCGAGACGATCTACGTGGACGCCGGCTTCCACGCCATCGGGCTCTTCCTGCCCAAGGAGATGCGCTGACCCGAGGACGCGTGGCGCCATGACGGCGCGCACGACCAGGGGCGCTACCGGACCCGGCTCCGGCTCGCTCAGCGTGATCGTTCCGACCTACGGGCGCGCGGCGCTGCTGCCGCGCGTGGTGGAGGCGTGGGCGGCGCTGGCGCCGACCGGCTGGCCCGACGGCGCCTTCCAGCTGGTGGTGGTAGACGACGGCTCGCCCGACGACACGGGCGAAGTGCTAAAGGCTCTGGAGAAGCGCTTCCAGGGGCTGCTGACGGTCGTGCGGCAGGCGAACGGGGGCCTGGCGGCCGCGCGCAACGCCGGCATCGAGGCGGCCCGGGGCGAGATCCTGCTGTTCTCCGACGACGACATGGTGCCCGCTTCGCCCGACCTACTGGCGCGGCATCTGGAAGCGCAGGCCGCCAGCCCTGGTGCCTGGGTGAGCCACCTGCAGGTGCCGGACGAGTACGCCGTCACGCCGTTCCAGGCGTACTGGCGCCGGCGCCTGCACGCGGGTTCGGACCGCCTGGCTGACGGAGCCGACCTGGGCTTCGGAGGCTTCTGGTTCGCGTCGCTGTCGCTGCCCAGGCGGCTGCTGGGCGAGCGCCGCTTCAGCGAGGCGTTCCGGGGTTACGGCTGGGAGGAGCACGAACTCGGCTACCGCCTCCACCTGTCAGGGGTGCGGGCGCGCTTCCTGCGCGGCGCGGTCCTCGAGCATCACGACGCGGTGGAACTGTCCACCAGCCTCGAGAAGCATCGGGCGATGGGCCGAGCCGCCTGGACGTTCAGCCGCTTGCATCCGGGCGCGAGGGTGGCGCTCTGGACCGGCACGCACCCCGCGTCGCTGCTCTGGCGTCGGCTCGCGCGCCTCGAGGCGCGTGGCGCCGCGGCAGCTGCCCGCGGCGAGGCAGTGCTGGACGACCGCGGCTTCGCGCTAGCCCTGGAAGGGGCGTACAGCCGCGGATTGCGTGAGGGTAGGGTTGGGCATGGCTGAGAGAGTCGACCACCGCGCCAGCGAGCGGCCCGGAGCGTTCGAGCCCGCGTTGCGGCCGGTCGTGAGCGTGATCGTGCCGACCCGCAACCGCCGGGAGCTGCTCGAGCGGAAGCTGCGGGCGCTCGAGAGCGAGCCGCTCGACTTCGAAGTGATCGTGGTGGCGGACGCGTGCACCGACGACACCGAGAAGTTCCTCGCCGGCTACCAGCCGCCCTACCGCTTCACCTGGACGACGGGCCCGGGCCTCCACGCGGCCACGGCGCGCAACATCGGCGCTTCTCGCGCCATCGGCGAGGTCCTCCTCTTCTCGGACGACGACGTCGTACCAGCCCCCGGCTGGGTAGCCGACAACCGCCGCCTGCACGAGAATCCCGGCTTCGTCGGGCTGAGCCGGCAACGGCTGCCGGCACACGTGCCGGTGGGCGACGCGCTCGGCGCCGTGCACGGGTGGTGGAACACCAACGGCCGTTCCACGAGCCTGCGGGCCGAGCTCTTCCGCGAGGTCGGCGGCTACGACCCGGCCTTCTCGACGTACGGCGGCGAGGACCCGGACCTGGGCTGGCGCCTGAAGCTGGCCGGCGCGCGCTTCCGGCTGCTTACGGGTGCCACGGTGGAGCATTGGGACGAGGGCTACCTCGAGAACCTCGAGGCGAAGGCGCGATCGGCGGGCGCGGCGCACGTGCGGGTGTGGCGCAAGCACCGCGCGCCCGCCGTCGCCTGGGCGCTGGGCGTGCACCCTGTCAGCCTGGCCGCCAAGCGGGTTCTCCTGGGCCCGTGGTCGGCGTCCCTGATCGGGGCCGACCGCTACCGCTGGGAAGCCGCGTACGCCGCTGGAGCGCGCGACGAGTTGCGGCGGACGAAGGGGTAGCCCGCGGACTGGTAGCATTGGGCCCGTGAAGATCGTTCAAGGGCTCTTCGTCGCCCTCCTCGCGGGCGTCCTGTCGGTCGGCTCCCACCTGACGGCCTCCGCCCTCCAGTGGGCGCAGGAACTCCCGTCGCTGGAGTCGCTCGACGCGCTCACCTTCAGCACCACCTCGCAGGTGTTCGCCCGCGACGGCACCACCCGCATCGGCGTGCTCGTGCCGGTGGTGGGCGAGGACCGCGAGTCGACCAACCGCATCCCCGTTACGCTCGAAGAGGTGTCGCCCGCCGCGCTGCAGGCGATCGTGGCGTACGAGGACGACCAGTTCTTCAGCCATTACGGCGTCGACCCTCTGGCGGTGGCGCGCGCCACCTACGAGGAGTTCTTCGGCGACGCGATGCGCGGTGGCTCCACCATCACCACGCAGGTGATCAAGAACGTGCTCCTGCAGGACATCCGCTCCGAGCGCTCGCTCGAGCGCAAGGTGAAGGAGTGGATGCTGGCGCTGGAGGTCGAGCGGCGCCTGACGAAGAGCGAGATCCTGCAGCACTACATCAACGTGGTGTTCTGGGGCGGCAACGTCTACGGCAT
>CAZVCT010000139.1:0-3997 GCA_964625655.1 uncultured bacterium | reverse complement strand
GCACCCCGACCCCCGCCCTACCGCGCCTTAGACACCTTGTCCTCGTACATCCGCGCGTCCGCGACGGCGATGATCCGGTCGGCGTCCTCGCCGGGGTCGATGTCGTCGAGCACGCCCACGCTCAGCGACATGACCACGTCGCTGCCGGTGGCGTCCAGGCGGACCAGCGTCGGCTCCGCCAGCCGCTCCGCGACGAGCCTCGCCCGGGCGGCGCTCTCGGCTCCCGTCAGCACGACGATGAACTCGTCGCCCGCGAGGCGCGCCACGAAGTCCTCCTCGCGCACGGCTCGCGACAGGGTGCCGGCGATGGCGCGCAGCAGCTCGTCGCCCGCCGCATGCCCGTGCACGTCGTTCACCTGCTTGAAGCGGTCCACGTCCAGGAACAGGAGGGCGAAGCGGCCGTCGTCGCCTTCCCGGCGCCCTCGCTGCAGGCGCTCGAGGGCTTCGTACAGCGCAGCCCGGTTCGGCAGGCCGGTCAGGACGTCGTTGTAGGCCAGCCGCTCCAGCCTCTGGTTGGCGGCCTTCAGGTCGCGCTGCCGCACCCGGCCGTCGAGTGCGATGCCCAGCACGTCCAGCAGCTGCTGCTGGCTTAGGGGCTTGGGCAGCTGGACCAGGTTGCGCCACAGCGGCCGCGGCCTGGCCTGGTCGTCGATGAGCAGCAGGATGGGCAGGCTCGACCACACCGGCTCGTCGGCCTGGAAGCGCTCGATCAGCGCGTCCACCTCGGGCGTCCGCGCGCTGCCCGTGAGCACCAGCGCGCCCGCCTCTTCGTGCCTCTTCAGCCTCTCCTCGAGGTCCGCGGGGCCCGTGCAGGCGTGGGCGTCCCAGCCGGTGGCGCGGAGCAGCTCCACGATCAGGTCGGCGTTGCGCCCGCCGGGCGCGAAGACCAGGACGGCGCCCGGCTCCTCGGTCGACCGCCGCGCGGCGACGCGCGTCAGCCTAGAGCCGTTCGCCTCACTCCACATCACCGGCCTCGCCACCGTCGCCGTTCCTCCTGTCGATCAGGTCCGCCTGGTCGCCCTCGTAGCGGGGCGTGCCCGTCAGGATCCCCACGAACTGCCGCAGCGGCCCGCTCAAGCGGATGCCGCCGTGCGGGCTGAAGTGGATCTCGCGGATGGCGGCGTCGGCCTCGCTCGTCCGGCGCTTCACCACCGACAGGGCCCTGCGCAGCGTGCCGCCGGCTTCGAAGTGACGCAGCAGTATCAGGCTGTCCGCAAGATAGCTCACGTCGGAACCCATCAGGTTCGTGCCCACCACACCCTGCTGCGCGGCGGTCAGGAGCGTCACGACGTTCCGCTCCGACAGGTTCAGCAGCAGGTGGAGCATCTGGTTGGCCAGCAGCTCGTCGCTCGGCACGGCGTGCTGGTACGACGTCAGGCTGTCGATCACCACCACCTCGGCGCCCTCCTCGACCGACCCGATCACGTCGTTGGCGAACTCGCCGGGCGAGATCGCGCCCGTGTCGACGAGCCGCAGGCTGACGCGGCCGTCGCGCACGGCGGGGCGGAGGTCGAACCCGAGGGTGGCGCAGCGCGCCAGGAACGTCTCGGGGCGCTCCTCGAACAGGAAGACCGCCGCGCGCTCCCCGCGCTGGGCGGCCGCGAAAGCGAAGGCGGCGGCCAGACTGCTCTTGCCCGAGCCCGACGGGCCAGCGATCAGGCAGCTCGTGCCCGCCGTCAGGCCGCCGCCCAGCACGGCGTCCAGGTCGGCAACGCCGCTCGAGACGAGCCGCGGCGGGGACGGGTCGGCCAGGTCGGGCGCCTTCACCTTGCGCCCGCTGATCGTCACGCGGGGGAAGACCTGCACGCCCCCGGTGCGGATCGCGAAGCTGTGGTGGCCGCTGTCGAAGGTGGCGCCCCGCATCTTCGTCACCTGCAGGCTGCGGCGGATCTCGCCGTGCACCGGCGTGTCGGCCGTCAGCTCGATCACGCCGCTGGACAGGTCGCGCACGGCCCCCTCGCCGCCGTCGCCATGCACGGGCTGCAGCAGCAAGGTGGTGCACTCGCGTTCCACGAGGTACTGCCGCAGCGCCAGAACGCTGCGCCGGTAGCCGAGGCCGTCGCCCGCCAGCAGCTTGAGCTCGGAGACCGAGTCGAACACGATGCGGTGCGGCCGAAGCCGCTCGGCGGCGTCGAGGAACGCCGTCATCGTCTCGCGCAGCTCGACCTCGCTGGAGTGGAACACCGTCTGCTCGTTGGCATGCAGGTCGCCGAAGTCGTGGCTGGCGATGTCCTGGATCTCGATGCCGCTCAGGTCCAGGCCGTGCGACTCGCCCATCTGCCGCAGGCCGCGCGCCCTCTGCGACAGGCTGAGGTACAGGACGCTCTCGCCCTGGCGCCGCCCCTCGATCAGGAACTGCAGACCCAGCGTCGTCTTCCCGCCGCCGGCGGGGCCGGTGACGAGGTAGAAGCCGTAGCGGAGCAGGCCGCCGTGCAGGACCGCGTCCAGCCCGGGCACGCCGGTAGAGATCTGCTCGTGGGAACGGTCGTGGTCGGTGCTCATGACGCAGTTTCGACGCTAGCACGGGCCCTGGCGCGGGCGGCTGCGCCATGCCCACAACGCTTGGGCGTCACAGGCGTTGCGCCGCCGTCAGCTAGCATCAAGGGTGACCCTCGCCCCGCCACCCGACGACTACGTACCCGATCCCAGGCGCTGGCGCACGCTGGGGGTGCTGTGCGTCGTGCTGTTCATGGCGCTCATCGACGTCAGCATCGTCAACGTCGCCCTCCCCTCCATCCAAGATGGCCTGCGCGCCACCGAGGCGCAGCTGCAGTGGGTGCTGTCGGGCTACGCGCTGACGTTCGGCGTCGGGCTCGTGACGGCCGGGCGCGCCGGCGACATCTACGGCCGCGGGCCGCTGTTCATCGTGGGGGTGGCGCTCTTCACCCTCTCGTCGGCCGCGGCGGGGCTGGCGCAGGACGCCGCGTTCCTCAACCTGGCGCGCGCCGTGCAGGGCATCGGCTCGGGCCTCATCAGCCCGCAGGTGATCGGCATGGTGCAGCAGTACTTCCGCGGCGCCGAGCGCGCGCGGGCGTTCGCCATCTTCGGCGCCGCCGTGGGCGTGAGTGTGGCGGTGGGGCCGCTGCTGGGCGGGCTGCTCATCCACCTGGGCGGGCCCGAGCACGGCTGGCGCTGGACGTTCTTCGTGAACCTGCCCGTGGGCGTGCTGGCCATCGCGCTGGCGCTGCTCTGGTTCCCCCGGCCGCTGCGCAACCCGCGGCCGCCGGATTCCAAGGGGCTGGCCGACCTGGACCCCGTGGGCGCCGTCCTGCTCGGGCTGGCCGTGCTGGCACTGCTCCTGCCGTTCGTCGAGGGACGCGGCAGCGCCCTGGTGTGGCTGTCGCTGCCCGTGGGCGTGGGCCTGGTGCTGACGTGGCTGAGGTGGGAGCGGCGCATGAAGCGGTTGGGGCACGAGCCGATGGTCGACCTGGAGGTCTTCCGCGTGCCCAGCTTCGCGAACGGCGCGCTGCTCATCACCGTCTACCTGATGGGCATCACGAGCGTGTGGGTGCTCGTGGCGCTCTACCTGCAGGACGGCCTGGGCCGCTCGGCGCTCGAGACGGGCCTGATGGGCCTGCCCAGCGCCATCGCCTCAGGGATAGCGGCGCTTGTGGCGGGCAGGAACGTCATGAAGCACGGCCGCACGGTGGTCATCTTCGGCATCTACTGCGCGCTGCTGGGGCTGGTGGCCAGCATCCTCGTGGTGTGGCTGCGCTCGCAAGGGGTGGCCAGCGAATGGTGGCTGCTCCTGAGCCTGATGTTCGTAGGCATCGGCCAAGGCGCCGTGATCAGCCCGAACCAGACGCTGACGCTGGCCGACGTGCCCCTCGACTACGCCGGCAGCTCGGGCGGCATCATGCAGACGGGGCAGCGCATCGGGACGTCGGTGGGCATCGCCATCATCACCGCCCTGGCGTTCGCGACGCTGGCCGTCAGCGACTGGCCGACGGCGTTCATGGTGGGGTTCGCGGGGATCGCGGTGGTGGTCAGCGTGACG
>CAZVCT010000138.1:0-4011 GCA_964625655.1 uncultured bacterium | reverse complement strand
GCCTCGAGCAGCGGCTCGACGCCGTCGATCGTGGGCCGGGTGCCGAAGCTCGACACCGACGGCCAGGGCGCATCGCCCACGCCGTGCACGCGCGTGGCGTAGATGCCCTGCAGGGCGGGCACCTTGCCGCCAAAGCGCAGGTTGGCGGTGGGAAAGCCGAGCGTGCGCCCGAGCTGGCGCCCGCGCACCACGCGTCCCCCGATCGAATACGGACGCCCGAGCAGGCAGGCGGCCGTCTCCAGGTCGCCCGAGGCCAGCGCGGCGCGGATGCGGGTGCTCGAGACCCGCACGCCTTCGAGCTGCAGGGGCGCGATCTCGGCGGCGTCGAAGCCCAGTTCCGCGCCCGAGGCGCGGAGCGTGTCGAGGTCGCCGGCGCGGCGGCTGCCATAACGGAAGCCGGGCCCCACCCAGACCTCGCGCGCGCGCAGGCGGCCGGCGAGCACGCGGGCGGCGAAGCCGTCGGGCGTCATCGCGGCGAAGGCGCGGTTGAAGCGCAGCAGGCCGACGAGGTCGGCACCCAGGGCACACAGGCCTTCGGCGCCCGCGCTTACGTCCTACTGCTTACGGATCGCCGACCGGACCTCAGGCCCGGGGTTCGCCCGGCTCGTCCGCGTCCACGTCGGGCAGGGGCGCACCGGTTACGTCGCCTTGGTTCCTTGCGACCGGTGTGTCGGTGGCCGGTGAGCGGGTGGCGGGAACGTCGCCGTAGGCGGCCGCGTCCGAGCGGACGATGTCCTGCTGCGCGTGCTGCACGTGTTGCACGCGCTGCGCGTGTTGCGCAGGGGCGGCCTGGGGCGCGGGCGGGGCCATGTCGGTGGGCGCGCCGCTCGAAGGGGCTGCCGCACGACGCGTCCGGAACTGCGGTATCGCGCCGCCGCGCATCAGCAGCACCGCGCCGCCGCCGATCAGGAGCACGGGCAGCAGCCAGCCAGCGCCGCCCATCAGGGACAGCAGCGCCAGGACGGCGAGCGCGCCGGCGGGCCACACGGCCCAGGGCTGCGGGTTCACCTTCAGGCGCATCAGGGCGTAGAAGGTGAGGGCCAGGCCGCCCAGGAAGACGAAGCCCGAGGCGCGCCCCAGCATGTCGCCCAGGCCTGCTACGGCCGCGAGGCTGGCGAACGTGCCGGCGGGGATGACGGCCCACCAGCGCTCCTGGTCGGTGCGCCACACGAAGGCGAACGCCAGGCCGATCAGGGCGAGGAAGAGCGCGCCGCCCACGCTGCCTGGCAGCAGCGCGGCCAGTGCCAGGCCGGCCAGCGGCAGCGCCGCCAGGCGCATCCCGAAGTTGTTGGTGCGCCGGCCCTCGCGGTACAGGAAGTAGGCCGCGCCGCCGAACAGCAGGGCGCCGATGAGGTTCCCGAACAGGTTGAAGCCGAAGTTCCCGAGCAGGGCGAAGACGCCCACGGCTACCAGGATCAGGCCCGGGACGAGCTTGTTGCCTCCCAGGTTGTCGATGTTGAAGCGGTCGTTCATGCGTTCCTCCTAGGACGTGCCCTCGGGCGCCTTCCGTGTCTCCCTCGGGTGGCTCGGAAGGCTGCGCGGCGTTGGCGCCGGCTTTCCTCCGACATCTACGTCCAAGGTACGGCGGCGCCGGCGGGGTGCGCATCGGCGGTGAGGGGGTGCCTCGCTGCTACCTCCGAGGTAGTAGCCGTTCATCCGAAAGGAGGAGGCGCCGGGTGGCCGGCCCGGTTAGGCTGGGCCGACGGCCGGTAACGCACGACGCTTCGAACGGTCCGTTGCGCCGAGGCCGACGGAGCGAAGATGACCGAACCTACCCCACAGAAGATCCGCGTCCTCCTCGTCGACGACCACACCGTGGTGCGGCGGGGCCTGCGCCTGGCGTTCGACCTCGAGCCCGACCTCGAGGTGGTGGGCGAAGCCGCCAACGGCCAGGAGGCCGTGGCCAAGGCTGCCGAGCTGCAGCCCGACGTGGTGGTCATGGACCTGCTGATGCCCGTCATGAACGGGGTCGACGCCACCCGCATAATCCGCCGTGAGCACCCCGAGGTGGAGGTCGTGGCGCTGACGAGCGTGCTCGAGGACCGCCTGGTGGTGGACGTCGTGGAGGCGGGCGCCAGCGGCTACCTGCTGAAGGAGACGCGCCCCGACGAGCTGTTCGAGGCCGTGCGCGCGGCCGCCCGCGGCGAGGTGAGGCTGGACCCCCGCGCGCAGCAGCGCCTGATCCGCGAGGTGCGCGCCCCCGACCCGCGCGACTCCCTGACCGAACGGGAACTGGAAGTGCTGAAGCTCGTGGCCGCCGGCGCCAGCAACAAGGCCATCGCCCAGGAGCTGGGCATCAGCGAGGCGACCGTCAAGTCGCACGTCTCGAACCTGCTGTCGAAGCTCGACCTGCGCAGCCGCACCCAGGCGGCCCTTCACGCCATCCGGGAGGGGTGGGTGGTGCGTGAGCCCTGACGGCGCCGAGTCCGACGCTCAGCCCGACGCCCAGGCCGACTCCCAGGCCGGCGAGATGCGTTGGCACCAGAGGCTGTCGGCGCGCCTGACGCTGCTTCTGCTGGGGGTAGTGCTGATGCTGGCGGCCGCCACGGCCATCCTGCTGTGGCGCGCGCTGGCGGCCGTCGGCATCGACGCGGGCGGCCTCGAGGCCGCCGTGCAGCCGGCCCTGCCCGCCGATCCGTCCTCGGTCTCCGAGGCGCTGGCGGCCGCCGACCGCGCCACCGTCGGCGCCATCCTGCGCAGCACCCTCATCAGCCTGGCGGCCGTCGTGGCCGTCACGCTGCTGGCCGCCACCGCCTTCTCGCGCGCCCTGCTCGTCGAGCCCATCGCTCGCCTCACCCAGGCCAGCCGCGCGCTGGCCGCCGGCGACCTGAGCGCACGCGTAGGCTCCGAGGACCCCTCCGAGCTCGGCGAGCTGTCGCGCTCGTTCGACGCCATGGCCGACAGCATCGCCGGCGCCCAGGACCGCCTCGAGGCGCAGGTGGCGGCCCGCACGAGCGAGCTGCGCTCGTTGCTGCGCCTCTCGAACACCGTCGCCATCACCTCCGACCTGCTGCCCCAGCTGGAGGCCGTGCTCGACCAACTGGTGGAGGCCGGCCGCACCCGGTGGGCCGAGGTGCTCGAGCTGGAGCCGAGCGGCCGCCTCGTGACCCTCGTGCACCGGGGCGACCCGCCGAGCGTGCCCGACCTCGAGCCCGGCCTGCCGACCATCAGGGACGAGCCCGGCCCCGCCCTGACGGCCGAGATCGCCCCGCACGCCGTGGTGGAGGGCGACGCCCTGGCGCTGCCGCTGCGGGTGCGCGACCGGGTGGTGGGGGTGCTGCAGGCCGTGGCGCCCGCGGGCGAGGGCTGGGACGAGGAGCGCCTGCGCTGGGTGGGCGGACTGGCAGCGCAGGCCGCCGTGGCGCTCGAGAACGCCCGCCTCTACGAACTGGCGCGCGACGAAGCCGCGGACGAGGAGCGCCGCCACCTGGCACGCGAGCTGCACGACTCCGTCAGCCAGGCGATCTACTCGGTCGTGCTGACGGCGCACGCGGCGCAGAAGCACCTGCCCGACGAGGCGACGCGCTCGTCGCAGGCGCTGGACACCGTCATCGAGCTGGCCGAGGCCGCCCTGGCCGAGATGCGCGCACTGATATTCGAACTGCGCCCCGAAGCGCTGGCGGAGGTGGGCCTGATGGGCGCGCTGCACCGCCAGCTGGACGGCCTAGAGCTGCGCCACGGCCTGCGCACCGTCAGGCGCCTGGGCCCCGAGCCCGAGCTGCCGTTCAGCGCCAAGCAGGTGCTGCTGCGCGTGGCGCAGGAGGCGTTCCACAACGTCACCAAGCACGCCCACGCCTCCACCGTCAGCGTGACGGCCGAGCGCGAAGGCAGCGAACTGCACCTGCTGATCCACGACGACGGCGTGGGCTTCGACCCCACCGCCGCCTACCCGGGGCACCTGGGCCTGACCTCGATGCACGAGCGCGTGGCGTCGCTGGAAGGCCGCATGCGCATAGACAGCGGCGAGGGCGACGGCACCAGCGTCACGGTGCGCGTGCCGCTGAGCGCCGA
>CAZVCT010000137.1:0-4019 GCA_964625655.1 uncultured bacterium | reverse complement strand
GGCGCCCCTACCGAACTGCCGCTCGATCTGCGACAGAGCCGAATCCAGCGCCTTCCTACGTTGGTCGTCCATGAATCGCCCAGCCTCCGTCCCGCGGGCGCGTCCTGGAGGGACGCGAGCCCGTTCCGCGCGGGCCTGCAAGGACGCCGTCAGGCGCCCCGTAGGCTCAGCGCAACGCCAGCCGGAGGAGGTTCAAGCTAGATACGGCGGTCCGCTCCCTTTGCCAGGCTTTACCCAGTGCGGGCAGATCCAGGGTCTTGACGGTCGTTCCGACGTCTCTTGCTATGGCTACGACTACTTGAGTAGGTAAGCGCTCGACCTCTTCCGGCCTTTCGCCGCCGCGGCCTGGCGTTCCGGCCGCGGAGTTCGCGGCCAGAGCGATCCTGGGGCCGATGGCGACGCCAAAGTCAGCGGTGAAGAACGCTCGTATCGCCTCGGCCAACGCAACCACGACCTCGGCTGCCCCCAGGGGCAGCCGCTCGAGTAGATCAGCGGGGACACCGAGCGTTCGCATAAGTTCCGGGTCCCATGCTATCACGCAACCGGCGATATTCTCGCCCCTGGCGCTGACGCTGCGTTCCTGGGCCGCTTCCGTGAGCTGGCTCGTGAGGAGCCCGCCGGTGAGGCCCTCGGCGATGGCCAGCCGCGCGCCCGTCTCCTCGAGCCGTTCGAGCACCAGTCGGGGCAGTTCGTCGGCGTCGTAGCCCCACACCCACTTCTCCAGCAGCCGCTGCACCTCGTCGAGGGTGGGACGCGCCAGCTTCTCGGCCTCCTCGGCGGTGTCGCCCTTGGCCGCCACCCGCACGTGGACGCCGTCGGCCTTCGCGTAGGTGGCCACGCTAGGGTTCGCCTGGTCGGTCAGCTCGGCCAGCTGCTCGGCCACGTGGCTCTCGCCGGCGCCGAGCGTCTTGAAGGTGCGCACGAACAGGCGGCTCTTCGGCAGCTCCAGGCGCGGCTTCACCTCTTCGCGCCACATCCTGTCCAGCTCGCGCGGGGGGCCGGGCAGCGTGACGATGGAACGCTCCTTGCCTTCCACCTCGGTGCGCACGAGCCAGCCGGGCGCCGTGCCTATCGGGTTGGGCAGCACGGTGGCCGAGTCGATGACGTGCGCCTGCTTCAGGTTCGACCGTGGCATCTGCGAGCCGCGGCGCTCGAAGTAGTCGCGCAGCTCGCGCTCCAGCTCCGGGTCTATGCGCTGCTCCTCGCCCACCAGTGCGGCCACCGCGTCGCGCGTCAGGTCGTCGTCGGTGGGGCCGAGGCCGCCCGTCAGCAGCACGAGGTCGCTGCGCTTCACGGCGGCGCCCAGCGCGGCCTTCAGGCGCTCGAGGTTGTCGCCCACCCGCAGCGACCAGTAGACGTCGACGCCAACCTTCGCCAGGTCGCGCGCCAGGCGCGAGCTGTTCGTGTCGGTGATCTCGCCCAGCAGGAGTTCCGTGCCTACGGTGACGATCTCGGCGTTCCTGATGACGGTCATGGCGGAGGATATCAAAGGTCACCACAGGCAGCCGCCGATGTTGTATTCTTTCTGAGGTCCCTGTCCCCCCCAGGGCCGTAGATGCGAGGGATATTTCCCTCCCCATCTCCTCTCTTTGACCCTGCGCCCCCCACGCAGGGTCAACTTTTTTGGCGTCCCCGTCCTGCTCGTGCCGCACGCGTGTGGGCGTCGCGCCGGCCCAAGACCCGTAGGCAGCAGCCAAGACGCGTCACCGCCTCTCATGGGCCCGGTGCTACCATTAGTCATGTCAGCCTCTGGTGAAGTGCAAAGAACACCGTCCAGGACGGCGTCCAGAACGGATTCCGTGCCGGCCCCGGCCGCGGCCGAAGGTCAGCTGGCCGGGCAGGCCGCCGCGCCCGAACCGACCACCCTCGGCGAGCTGCGCGGCACCCGCTGGGAGCAGCTGGCCGGCCGGTCCGTCAAGGACGAGATCCGCTTCAACCTCCTAGAGAAGCTTAAGGCCGGCGAGACGCTGTTCCCCGGCGTCCTCGGCTACCAGGAGACGGTCACCCCGGCCGTCGTCAACGCGCTCTTAAGCCGCCACAACTTCATCCTCCTGGGCCTCAGGGGCCAGGCGAAGACGCGCATCCTGCGCCAACTTACGGACCTGCTCGACGAGCACATCCCTTACATCGAAGGCACGGAGCTCCACGACGACCCGTTCGCCCCCATCACCAAGGAGGGGCAGGCCATCGTCCGCGAGTGCGGCGACGCCACCAAGGTGGCGTGGCTGCCGCGCGCCGCGCGTTACGTCGAGAAGCTCGCCACGCCCGACACGACGGTCGCCGACATCATCGGCGACATCGACCCCATCAAGGCCGCGCGCCTAGGCACCCACCTGGGCGACGAGCGCGCCGTGCACTACGGCCTGCTGCCGCGCGCGAACCGCGGCGTCTTCGCCATGAACGAGCTGCCCGACCTCTCTGGCAAGGTGCAGGTGGCGCTCTTCAAC
The DNA here is from genome assembly GCA_964625655.1 of uncultured bacterium. Taxonomy (GTDB): domain Bacteria; phylum Deinococcota; class Deinococci; order Deinococcales; family Trueperaceae; genus JAAYYF01. The sequence continues at coordinate 1,572 of CAZVCT010000137.1, read as the reverse complement.
GTCATGCAGGAGGGCGACGTCCAGATCAAGGGCTACCCCCTGAGGCTGCCGCTCGACGTGCTGCTCGTCTTCTCGGCCAACCCCGAGGACTACACGGCGCGCGGCAAGATCATCACGCCCCTCAAGGACCGCATCGGCAGCGAGGTGCGCACGCACTACCCCGCCACGGTCGAGGAAGGCATGAGCATCACGCTGCAGGAGGCCTGGACGCAGCGCTCGAACGAGAGCGTGGTGCCCGGCTTCGTCGCCGAGGCGGTCGAGGAGGTCGCCTTCCAGGCGCGCGACGACGCCCGCGTCGACAAGCACTCCGGGGTGTCGCAGCGCCTCCCCATCAGCCTGCTGGAGAACGTCGTCAGCAACGCCGAGCGGCGCGCCCTGGTGCAGGGCGTCGACCAGTCGGTGGCCCGCATCTCCGACCTCTACCAGGCGCTGCCCGCCGTCACCGGCAAGATCGAACTCGAGTACGAGGGCGAGCTGAAGGGCGCCGAGCAGGTGGCGCGCGAGATCGTGCGCCGCGCCATCGGCCAGGTCTTCGCCCGCCGCGGCGCCGGCGTCGACACCGAAGAGGTGGTGGCGTACTTCGAGGAAGACAACAACCTGAGGCTGCCGGAGGACGCGACCGCAGCCGAGATCATCGAGGTGGCCGGCAGCGTGCCGGGCCTGCTGGACGCAGCGGCCGGCTTGAGCGAAGGCGAGGGCGCCGAACACCTGGCCGCCGCCACCGAGTTCGTGCTCGAAGGCCTGCACGCCCGCAAGCTCATCGCCCGCAGCGAGGAGCGCGGCTACGTGGCGGCAGAGCCCGAGGCGCCGCGTGGCGCCCCGGCGAGGCGTTGGAACTGAACGCCCCGAGCCGGTGCCCCCGGCGGCCGCGCGCCGCCACCCTGGAGGGGTGATGCGCAAGATCCGTTACTCGAAGTACGAAGGCGGCCTCGACGACCTCGACATGGCCGACCTGATGAAGATGCTGCAGAACCGGCTGCTGCAGTCGGGCTTCGACCGCAACCCGTTCGACCCCGACCCCGACTACCAGCCCACCATGCAGGACCTGTACGACATCATCGCCGAGGCGCTCATCAACAACGACCTCCTCGACGAGAGCCTCATCGAGCAGGCGCTCGACGCCGACAACTGGCTCGACACCGAGCTGGGCTCCACCGTCAAGGAGCTCGCCCGCCGCCTCGAGCAGGAGGGCTACCTGCGCCCCGACGGCTCCGGCGAAGACCCGAAAGGCGAGCAGCCCCGCGGCGCCGACGGCGGCGGCACGGGCCCGGATACCGACCCGGGGCGCGCTACCTTCGAGCTCACCGACAAGGCGATCGACTTCCTCGGCTACCGCACCCTGAAGGACGTGCTGGGCGGCGTCGGGCGCTCGAGCGTCGGCTCGCACGACACGCACTTCACCACCACGGGCGTCGAGACGGTAGGGGAGAGCAAGCGCTACGAGTTCGGCGACACGCTGAACCTCGACATCGGCGCCACGCTCGGCAACGCCGCGCGGCACGGCCTCGAGGACGGCCGCCTGCACCTGGAAGAGGACGACCTGCAGGTGCTGCAGTCCGAGTTCTACTCCTC
>CAZVCT010000136.1:0-4030 GCA_964625655.1 uncultured bacterium | reverse complement strand
GCGCTCGGCCAGCGCGAAGGTGGCGCGCGCGTCGGGGTACGCCGGCGAGCCGTCGTAGAGCACGATGGTGGCCCCCACCGCCAGCGCCGACACGAGCCAGTTCCACATCATCCAGCCGCAGGTGGTGAAGTAGAAGACGACGTCGCCGGGCCGCACGTCCGAGTGGAGGCTCAGCTCCTTCATGTGCGTCAGCAGGACGCCGCCCGCCCGGTGCACCATCGCCTTGGGCAGGCCGGTGGTGCCGGACGAGTAGAGGACGTACAGGGGATGGTCGAACGGCAGGGGCTCGGTGATGGGCTCGTCGCTCGGTTCCGCGTTCGGATGGTCGGCTCCCCCACCCGTGGCTAGCCACTCGTCCCACGGCGTGGGCTCGGAACGGCCGTCCGGCGCCTGACGCCCGGCGCCCTCTTCCCCCGGGTAGGGCAGCGCCACCACGCCCTTCAGCGTGGGCAGCCGGCTGTGTAGCGCCTCGACGGCATCCGTCGTGTCGAACGGCTTGCCGCCGTAACGGTAGCGGGTGCTGGCGAAGAGCAGCTTCGGGCGCAGCTGCGAGAAGCGCGCCGCCGCCGCCTCGGGCCCGAAGTCGGGCGAGCACGACGAGAAGAGCGCGCCCAGCCCGGCGCAGGCCAGCAGCAGCGCGACCGTCTCGGGCACGTTGGCCGCGAAGGCGGCAACGGCGTCGCCGCGCCCGACGCCGGCGCGCTGCAGGCCACCCTGCACGCGGGCTACAAGTTCACGCAGCTCGCGCCAGCTGACGCGCAGTTCCGCCCCGCCCTCGGTGACGGCGATGATGGCCGGGGCATCCGCTCTGATCGAACCGTCCGGGACGAGGGCCGCGGCGCCGCCCGAACCTTCCACGCCGGGCGGGTAGAGCAGCGCCCGGGCGTAGTTCAGGGTCGAGCCCTCGAACCAGCGCGTGCCCGGCATCGGGTCGGCAGAGCGGACGGCCTCGCCGCGCTGGTCGAACGGCAAGCCCAGGTGGTCCGCCAGCATTCCCCAGAAGCGCTCGGGCTGCTCCACGCTGAACGCATGCAACGCGTCGTAGTCGGGGATGTCGAGCCCGGTGCGGCCTTTGACGTACGTCCGGAAGCGCTCCATCGCGCTGGCCGCCACGCGCTCGGGGCTCGGGCTCCATAGCGGCCCATCAGACGGTGTCGAGGGTTTCTCTGCCACGGTTGCGCTCCAGTTGGTGCCAGCTTAGTTCGGTCGGCCCGTTCGGCCAGGGCAGTGTACCCTTGGGCGTGCAGCGCAGCCGTCCCGCTTCCCCCAGTACCGGCGCGCGTTCCGCCAGGGGCGGGATCGACCCTGCCGACCGGCGCCGCCTGAACCGCCTCTTCTCGTACCTGAAGCCTTACCGCGGCCGACTCGCCTTCGGCATCGTGGCGGTGGCGTTGGCCAGCCTCGTCGGGCTCGCCTTCCCGCTGCTCGTCCGCGAGCTGCTCAACGACGCGTTCTCGCCGGGCACCACGCCGGCCCAGGGGCGCATGGCCCTGGACCGTGTGGCGCTCGTGCTCGCCGGGCTCGTGCTGTTGCAGGCAGTGTTCAACTTCCTGCGCAGCTACCACCTGGGGCGCGTCGGCGAGGCGGTCGTGGCCGACCTGCGCACCGAGCTCTTCTCGCACCTGCTCACTCTGCCGGTGCGCTTCTTCGAGGAGCGCAAGACGGGCGAGATCACCTCGCGCTTGACGTCCGACGTGGCCACGGTGCAGTCGGCCGTCTCGCAGGCGCTGGCGCAGCTGGTGAACCAGGGCATCACGCTCGTGGGCGGCCTGATCGTTCTGTTCGTGCTGGACGTGCGGCTCACCCTCGTGATGCTGCTGGTGGTGCCGGCCGTGGCCTTCGCAGCGGTCTTCTTCGGCCGCGGCCTGCGCAAGGTGAGCACGCGCTTCCAGGACCTGGTGGCCGAGGCGAACTCGTACGCCGAGGAGGCCATCTCGGGCATCCGCGTGGTCAAGTCGTTCACGGCCGAGCCGCTGGAGCGGCGCCGCTACGGGGCGGCCATCGACGCCTCGTTCCGCCAGGCCCTGAGGCGCGTGATGCTGCGCGCGCTCTTCATACCGTCGGTGATCCTGTTCGGCTTCACGGGCGTGGGCGTGGTGCTCTGGTACGGCGGGCGCCTCGTCGTGAACGGCACGCTGCAGGGCGGCGACCTGGTGGCGTTCATGCTGATCACGCTCTTCGTGGCCGGCTCGGTCGGCACGTTCACCACCCTCTGGGCGCAGCTGCAGGAGGCGATCGGCGCCTCGAGGCGCATCTTCGAGCTGCTCGACGAGCGGTCCGACCTGCCGGACCCCGAACGGCCCGTGACGCTCGAGAAGGTCGAGGGGCGCGTCACGTTCGACGACGTCACCTTCGGCTACGACCCTGGCCGCCCGGTGCTCCGCTCGATCTCGCTGGAGGCGCGCCCCGGCAAGGTCGTTGCGCTCGTGGGCCCCAGCGGCGCAGGCAAGAGCAGCCTCGTCGGCCTGGTGTCGCGCTTCTTCGATCCCCAGGAAGGGCGCGTGCTGCTGGACGGCGTCGACCTGCGGCGGCTGCCCGTGCGGCAGCTGCGCTCCGTCATCGGCGTCGTGCCGCAGGAGACGCAGCTGTTCTCGGGCAGCATCCTCGACAACATCCGCTACGGCAGAGAGGACGCGCCTGCCTCCGAGGTCAGGGCGGCGGCCAAGGCGGCGAACGCCGACGAGTTCATCGAACAGCTGGATAACGGCTACGACACCCTCGTGGGCGAGCGGGGCGTGAAGCTCTCGGGCGGCCAGCGGCAGCGGGTGGCCATAGCGCGGGCGCTGCTGAAGGACCCGCGCATCCTCATCCTGGACGAGGCCACCAGCTCGCTCGACAGCGAGTCCGAGGCGCTCGTGCAGGCGGCGCTGACCGTGCTTATGAAGGGGCGCACCACCTTCGTCATCGCGCACCGCCTGGCTACCATCCTCGGCGCCGACGAGATCCTGGTGGTGGACCGCGGCCGGATCGTCGAGCGCGGCCCGCACGCTGCGCTGCTGAAGGCCGGTGGGCTCTACGCCGACCTGTTCCAGCGGCAGTTCGCGCCCGAAAGCGTCGGTGCCGGCAGCGGCCGGTAGCTTCCGGCCTCCGCGCGAAGGCTCTCCCGCAGTACCATGGATGGTCATGCCACTCAAGGTCCAGACCACGTTCACCCCCAAAGGCGATCAGCCCGAGGCGATCGACGCGCTCGTGGAGGGCCTCGGTGATGGCCTGCGCTTCCAGACGCTGCTGGGTGCCACCGGCACCGGCAAGACGTTCACGATGGCGAAGGTCATCGAGCGCATGCAGCGCCCCGCGCTCATCCTCGCTCCGAACAAGGTGCTCACGGCGCAGCTGGCTTCCGAGTTCCGCGACTTCTTCCCCGACGCCGCCGTCGAGTTCTTCATCTCGTACTACGACTACTACCAGCCCGAGGCGTACGTTCCGTCGCGCGACCTCTTCATCGAGAAGGACGCCAACATCAACATGGAGCTGGAACGGCTCCGCCACTCCACCACCCGCAGCCTGCTGACGCGGCGCGACGTGATCGTGGTGGCGTCCGTCTCCGCGATCTACGGCCTGGGTTCGCCCGACGAGTACCAGAAGCTGCACCTGCTGGTCGACGTGGGCAAGAAGCTGCCGCGCGACGAGATCCTGGCCACCCTGGTGCGGCAGCAGTACGAGCGCAACGACGTCGAGCTGGCGGCGGGCCGCTTCCGCGCCCGCGGCGACGTGATCGAGGTGTGGGCGGCGTACGAAGAGCAGCCGCTGCGCATCGAGCTGTGGGGCGACGAGGTCGACCGCATCACCATGATCGACCCGGTGACGGGCGACGAGACGGCCGAGCTCGACAAGGCGACCGTCTTCCCCGCCAAGCACTACGTGACGCCGTTCGACAAGCTGCAGCCCGCCATCGAGAACATCGAGCGCGACCTGGCGGCTCAGCTGCACTTCTTCAAGGAGAGCGGCAAGCTGCTGGAAGAGCAGCGCCTGCGCGAGCGCACCAACTACGACCTCGAGATGCTGCGCACGCTGGGCTACTGCAACGGCA
>CAZVCT010000135.1:2024-4150 GCA_964625655.1 uncultured bacterium | reverse complement strand
GTGGCGGGGTCGCCGTCGGTGTCGCCCAGGTAGTTCTGGTTCGAGTCGACGCCGATGAAGAAGAGCGGCTGGGTGCCGGCGCCGCAGGCGGCGCTATAGGTGGGGTCCTTGGCGATACCGGCCACGACCTCCGTCAGGGGCGTGGTGCGCGTGGCGGAGTTGGGGCGGTAGCAGCGCACCTCGTTGACGAAGTCGATGACGCCCATCCCCGAGGCGCCGGCGGCCGCGAAGATGATGTCGGCGCCGCGCAGCGCGTGCTGCGTGGCGATCTCGCGCGCGGTCTCGGGGTCGTCCCACGCCGTGAAGTCGTCACCCACCATCTGCGACTCAACCCGGCACTCGGGGCAGGCGGCGCGCACCCCCAGCACGTAGCCCTGCTCGAAGTTGCGGATGAGCGGCACGTCCATGCCCCCCACGAAGCCGACGACGCCCGTCTGCGTCAGGCGGCCGGCCAGGTAGCCGACGAGGTACGAGCCCTCCTGGTCCTTGAAGAGCACGCTGCGCACGTTGGGGCGCTCGGTGGCGACCTCGTCGATGAGCACGAAGCGCACCTCCGGGAACTCGCCCGACGTCTCGTTGATGGCGTCCGCCTGGAGGAAGCCGGCGGCCACCACCAGGTCGAGGCGCGTGGCGGCCATGCGCCTGAGGGCGGTCGACGTGGTGTCGGCCGAGCCGTTGTAGATGAGCACGTCGACGGCCGTCTCGCCCGCCAGTTCCTGCACGGCGCGCGTGAGGCCGGTCCAGGTTCCTTCGTTGAACGAGCGGTCGAACCAGCCGCCGCCGTCGAACGTCAGGGCGACCACCAGGTCCTGCCCGGAGGCGTTCCCGACCAGGAGCGCGAGGGTCAGTGACAGGGCGATGGACAGCTTGCGCATGGTGCTTCTCCTTACTAGCGCCGCACGGGCGGCGGGCGCGGGTAGCGTATACTGGCAGGCGCTGTGAAAGGCGGAAGGTTTCCACATCCACCGCGCTTCTCGCGCTCCCTGATCCTGGCTTTGGGATGAGGATCCAAGGGCAGATCGAGGAGGGCGTGCTCGTGAACCTCCTCCAGTACCTCAACCTGAACTCGGCCTCCGGCGTGCTGCGGCTGCAGAGCGCGCGCGGCGCCACCGCAGAGATCTACACGGACGCCGGCCAGGTGGTTCACGCCGACGTCCGCGGCGCCGAGGGCGTGGGCGCCCTGGTGGCGCTGCTCGGCTGGAGCGACGGGCGCTTCGGCTTCCAGTCGAACGTACGGCCACCCAAGCGCACCATCGACAAGCCACTGGACGCGCTGCTGCTCGAGGTGGCCTACCAGACCGACCACGCCGCGGGTCCGGCGGCCGAGCCGCTGGAGGCGGGCACGGTGCTGGCGCCCGTCAGCCTCTCGCCCTCGCAGCAGGGCAAGCGCGTGGCGCTGCCGCTCGTGGCCATCCGCATGCTCCCCCACCTGGACGGCGCCCGCTCGCTCCGCGCGGTGGCGGCCGAGCTGGGCGTCGCGCTCGACGAGGTGATGTCGGCCGCCGGCGTCCTGCTCGACAACGAGCTGGCGACGGTAGCCGCCGGGCGGCTGCTGGAGGCGGGATTTATTAACAACCTCACCGATCTGGTGCGTGACATCATGGGGCCTCTGGCGGACATCGTCATGGACGAGTCGCTGGACGAGCTGGGAGTGACGGCTTCCACGGTCCCGGAAGCGCAGCTCGACGCCCTGCTCGAGCTGCTGGAGCAGGAGTTCCCGGGCCAGCTGCGCGCCACCTTCACGGGGCGCCTCGAGCCGCTGCTGAGGGCTCATGGCCTTAAGCGCGGCCCCTGACGCCAAGCGCGAAGCCCAGTAACGGCAACCGGTATGCGCGTCGCCGAGGTCGTCCGGCTGCGGCCGCACGAGACGCGTGAGGAGTGAGAATGGCCGAGAAGTTCGTTGTGTACGTTTCCGCTCCGCGCCCGGACGAGGCCGAGGCGGCAGCTCAGAAGCTATCCGCTCTCCTCAAGCTGGAGCCTTCGAAGGTGTCGGCGCTCATGCGCCGCCTGCCCGACGTCGTCACCCGGCCCGTCAGCGAGCGCGAGGCCGACGTGGCCGCCAAGCGCTTCCGGCAGGCCGGCCTGGACGCCGAGGTACGTGACGCCGACACGGGGCGCCGCGTGCT
>CAZVCT010000135.1:0-1924 GCA_964625655.1 uncultured bacterium | reverse complement strand
GGCAGGCCGGCCTGGACGCCGAGGTACGTGACGCCGACACGGGGCGCCGCGTGCTGACGGGATCGGAGCGGACTCCGTTCTCCAGCACCGCCCTAGGCGCGGGTGTTCCGGCTGCCGGCACGGCCGACGGCCGCGTGGCCTGGGCCGACGAGACCGACGGCGCGGACGATGCCGACAGGTTCGGCGGCGACAGGTTCGACGGCGACAGGCTCGACGGCGACAGGCTCGATAGCGAAAGGGTCGACGGCGCCGACGAAGAGCTGGAACAGCCGATCATCCGCCCGACCTTCATGGACCTCGACGACGCGCCGCTCTCGACCCACACGCCGGTGCCGCCGGCCACGCCTGCAAGTCCCAGGCAGGCCGTCGATGGCCGACGCGACGCCGAGTTCGGGTTCGACGACGATGACGAGGACGAGGAGTACGGAGCCGGCAGCTTCGGCTCGGGCGGGTTCGGATCGAGCGCCGCCGGCTGGAACCAGGCCCAGTCCGATGCGACCGCCTCGGACGCCCTGGGCGTGGGGCCGACCGGACCGGACGAATCACCAGCCGACGCGCCTTCGGCGTCGGGCGCACCGCAGCCCCGCCCGGAAGAGGTGGCCACGCGCGCTCGGCGCGCCGCCGCGGCGCTGGAGAAGCGCTCCGGAGCCGGCCGTGGCGCGGACGCCGGGCTCGAGCCGAACGTCGGCTCGGGGCCGCGTGAGCCCACGAACGCAGGCGCGCCCCGTGGCGGAGAAGCCCCAGTCGCGGAGACGGGCAACCGCGACACGCCCGTGCGCGGCCGGCGTCGTCGCCCGGCGGAGGACGAGGCCGGCGCGATCGTCAGCACCGAACGCCCGCGCCGCCGCGGCAGCCTCCGCTCGAAGCTCCTCTCGACCGCCATCCTGCCGGTGATCCTCACGATCGTGGGCGCGCTGGCCGCCACCTGGTTCACGGCCCGCCCAGCGCTCTACGACCAGCTGCTCGAGTCGGCGCGCAACCCCGCCATCGCCACGGCGGCCACGCTCTCGAGCACGCTCGAACGCGCCGGCGGCGAGGGCATCGACCACCTGCAGCTGCTCGAGACGATCCTGATCACCAGGCAGGCGTTCGCGCGCCAGAACCTCTCGTTCATCCTCGCCACCGACCCGGAGGGGAACCCGTACTCGGGCTCGTTCCTGGGCGGCACGAGCTTCCCGGAGCAGAGCCTGGAGCTGCAGAACGCGGTGCGCGAACGCGCCGTCCACGCCGTGCAGCAAGGGTCCACCGACCGCACCGGCTGGGCGGAGGAGGGCGCCACCACCACGGTGCCCGCCGCCGGCGGTCAGCGCATCGAGATCGTGGCGCAGCCGCTGATGTCGGGCTCCACCCCCATCGGCGCCGTCGTCGTGGGCGTCACCGACCAGGCCGTCACCGAGCAGGTGAACCGCATCGTCATCAACGTCCTGCTGTTCAGCCTCGTGCCGTTGCTGCTGGCCATCCTCATCGCCGCCTGGCGCGCGCGCCGCCTGACGAACAACGTGCTGACGCTTACCCGCAAGGCCGACGAGATCAGCCGCGGCGACCTCGACGAGCCGGTCGATGTGCGCTCGAACGACGAGCTCGACGACCTCTCGGCCGCCCTCGAGCGCATGCGCGTCAGCATGAGCGGGGCGCTGGAGCGCCTGCGGCGTCGTCGCTGAGCCGCGGCTCGGCTCTACGCTTCATACATGAGGCTTCATACATGAGGCTTCATAGAGGAGGCGCCGCTCTGGGTTCGACCCGCGAGCGGCGCCTCCTTGCATAGAACAGCCGCCTTCTAAACGGTAGGTCGTGCCTCACCCCGCGAGCGGCGCCTCTTCCAACAGCTCGTAGCGCGGCCCCGCGTCCGACAGACGGCTCTCGTACAGTTGGATGCGGTCGACCGTCCAGGCGCCGAACTCGGCGTCGAACAGCAGCCGCAGCG
>CAZVCT010000134.1:0-4261 GCA_964625655.1 uncultured bacterium | reverse complement strand
GTCCTCTACACCTCGCACTACATGGAGGAGGTGGAGCAGCTGTGCGACCGCGTCTACGTCATGGACCACGGCAGCGTCATCGCGGCCGGCACGCTGCCCGAGGTGCGCACGCTGGCGGGTGAGGAGGGCACCATCCTGCTGCAGGCCGAGAGCTACCCCGCGGGGCTCGTGCCGGCGCTCGAGGCGCTGCCCGGGGCGGGTCAGGTTGCGGCCGGCGACGACGGCGTGCGCATCACGCGCTCCGCTGCGCTGCCATTGGTGGAGGTGCTGCGCACGGCCGAGGCGCAGGGCGCCGCAGTGACCAACCTGAGCGTCAGCACCCCCAGCCTGGAGGACGTCTTCCTGCACCTGACCGGCAGGACGCTGCGCGATTGATGCGACACCTCGGCGACTTCCTCCGCAAGGACGTGCTGCTGCAGCTGCGCGACTACAAGGAACTGGCGCTGCTGCTGCTGATGCCCGTGATCCTCACGGCCATCCTGGGCTTCGCCCTCGGCGGGTTCATCGCGGGTGGGCCGGTGACGCTCGACATCCGCGCCGGACTGGTCGTCGAGGACGACCCGCAAGCGGGGCGCCGCTCCTTCCAGGAACGGCTCGCTGAAGCCGGCCTGCCGCTCCCACAGCGCCTGGCCCTGACGGTGGCGGCCACCCAGCTCGAACCCGTCGAACTGGTCCGCGAGGTGCTGACGAGCCCCGGGCTCGCCGAACTCCTGACGCTCGAGGCACTGCCCGCCGACGAAGCGCAAGCCAGGCTCGAGGCGAACGAGCTCCAGGCCGTCGCGACGCTGCCGCCCGGCTTCACCGAGGAGCTGCTGGCCGGCATGCTCCTGGCGGAAGGGGGCGCGGGCATAGAGTTGACGCTCTCGGACGCCTCCCCGCTTCGGGCCAGCGTGGTACGTGACGTGCTCGAGGGCTTCGCCCGCGAGGTGAGCTTCCAGAGCGCCCTCAGCCAGGCGCTGCAGACGCCGCCCCCTGCGCCGCCCGAGATCGACGGCGGCATCGAGGAGGTGCGGGTCGGGGGCCGCGTCTCGTCCGTGGCGTTCTACACCTTCGGGATGGCGGTGATGTTCGCGCTCTTCGTGGCCGGCAGCGTCTCGTCGCGTGCGTTCCGGGAGCGCACCGACCGCACCTTCGACCGCGTGCTGCTGAGCGGCGCGCACCCGCTGGCCTACCTCGCCAGCAAGGCGCTGTCGGGCGCGGCGGTCGTGTTCCTGCAGCTGGCGTTCCTCTTCGGCGTGGCGACGGTGGGGCTGGGGGCGTTCCGCGGCCAGCCTGCGACCTTCTGGCTGGCCGCGGCCGCCATCTCGGCGGCGCTGGCCCTGGCCGTCGGGGCGCTGGCGGCCGTGGTCACGTCGGTGAACTTCCGCGCCAACAACCAGGCGCTGTCGAACGTCTTCAACTCGGTGGCCGTCATGCTGTTCGCGCTCCTGGGCGGCAGCTTCTTCCCGGTCCAGGACACCGAGTCGCTGCTGGCCCGAGTGGGCGCCTGGACTCCCAACGGCGCGGCGCTGAACGCCTTCCTGGACGCCGCCATGGGCTTGGCGCCCAGCTTCTACGTGCCCGACATAACCCGTTTGCTGCTGCTAGGGGCGCTGCTCCTGGGGTTGGCGTTCGCCCTCTTCCCGCGCCAGGCGGTGGCGTGATGCGCGCCGTCTTCCTGGCCCAGCTCCTCCAGCTGTTCCGTGTTCCGTGGGCCTTCCTCGCCATGATCGCCATGAGCGTGGTCATGGCGCTGGCGGTCGGCTACCAGGCCGTGAGCACGATCCCCGTGACGGTGCTGCCCGAGGCCGGGATGAGCGAGGCGGAGGTGGACGAGTGGCTGGGCGCCCTCGCCGGATCCACGACCTTCCTCTTCGAGCTCGGCGAGGAACGGCAGGCGCTGGAAGCCCTCGAGCGCAGCGGCTCCGGGCTGGTGCTGCGTCTCGGCGCCTCGCAGTGGCGGGTGCTGGCTGCGCCCAACGACGAGAGCGCACCGGCGCTGGCGGCCTTCGTGGGCAGGCTCTACCGCGAGGAGCTGACGCTGCGTGCGGCCGCCGGCGAGGGCGACCTGGGCGCCCTGCGCGCCGCGGTCGACGAGCGCCTGGCCACACCGGCGCTGCGGGTGGAGGCGCGCGAGGTGACCTCCGCCGCGGCCTTCGCCTACGACAGCCGCACCCAAGCCGTCTTCGGCATGGGGCTCTTCTTCGTGACCTTCACGCTGCTCTTCGGCGTCAACGCCATCCTCGAGGAGCGGCGGATGGGCGTGTGGGACCGCGTGATCGTCTCGCCCGTGAGCAATGGCGGCATGTACGGCGGCCACTTCGCCTACACCTTCCTGACGGGCATGGTGCAGCTGCTGGTGGTGTTCGGCGTCTTCCGGATCGGCTTCGGTGTCGGCACCGGTCCCAACTGGGGCATAGCGCTGCTGGTGGCCGTGGCGTACGTCGTGGCCGTAACCGCCCTCGGGATGCTGCTGGCCGGCCTGGTGGGCAACGCCCAGCAGATGAACGTGGTGATCCCGATCGTGGCCGTGTCGATGGCGATGATCGGCGGCGCCTACTGGCCCATCGAGATCGTCAGCAACCCCGTGCTCCTGACGCTGTCGGAGGTCCTGCCCCTGCGCCACGCGATGGACGCCCTCAAGGGGCTCGCGTACCACGGGTGGGGTTTCGCGGAAGTTGCCGGCAGCCTCGGCTACATGCTGGCCTTCGGAGTCGCGTGCACGGCAGTCGGGGTCTGGCTGGTGGATCGGCGCGGCTGAGGCGGCGTGCGGTCTGCGCGCCATCCCGCATGAGACGGCCGTACCGGCCCAGGCGCTCTAGTTACTCACAATGAGCCATGGAGACCCCGAGGAACGACCTCCCTGGCGAACCGACGTCCCTCTGGCTGGCCACCACGGCCGGGACGGAGTTCCCGCGCCTGGCGGGCGACGTCACGGTCGACGTGGCCATCATCGGCGGCGGCCTGGCCGGCATCAGCGCCGCGACGCTGCTGAAGGAGGCCGGCCTCAGCGTGGCCGTCATCGAGGCGCGCCGCGTGGGCAACGGGGTCACGGGCAACACCACCGCCAAGCTGACGTCCCTGCACGGGCTCGTCTACGACAAGCTGATCCGGCGCTTCGGGGAAGAGAAGGCGCAAGCCTACGCCGGCGCCAACGAGGCCGGCATCCGCGAGGTGCAGCGCCTGGTGAGGGAGCGCGGCATCGAGTGCGACCTGCAGACCGCCGCCGCCTACACCTACACCGAGGACCAGGACGAGGTGGAGAAGTTCCGTGCCGAAGCGCAAGCGGGCGCGAAGGTCGGCCTCCCCATAGAGTTCCTGGACACCACGCCCCTCCCCTTCCCGGTGGCGGCCGCCGTGATGCTGCAGGAGCAGGCGCAGTTCCACCCACTGAAGTTCCTGCTGGCACTGGTCGAGCAGGTGCCCGGCGAGGGCAGCCACGTCTTCGAGAACAGCCGGGTGCTCGAGTACAAGCACGGCGACCCCTGCACCGTCACCACCAACGGCGGCGTGGTGCGGGCGAAGGACGTCATCATCGCCAGCCACTACCCGATCGGCGACAAGGCCCTCTACTCGTTCCGCATGCGGGTGGAGCGCTCGTACGTGCTGGGCGTGCGCCTGGCCGGCGACTTCCCGCCCGGCCTCGAGGGAAGCATGCTGCTGGGCACGAGCCCGAAGCACTCGGTGCGCACCCATCCGACCGACGACGGGACCCTGCTGCTGCTGGGCGGGGAGGGACACACCACCGGCGAAGGGGGCAACACGTCGGAGCGCTACCTGCGCCTCGAGGAGTGGGGACGCCACCGCTTCGGGCCGCTCGAGGTCGTCTACCGCTGGTCGGCGCAGGACAATCAGACGCTGGACGACGTGCCGTACATCGGCCGCGCCGCGCCCGGCATGGAACACCTCTACACCGCCACCGGTTTCAAGAAGTGGGGCATGACCCACAGCCTGGTGGCGGCCATGTTGCTGCGCGACCTGATCCTGGGGCGCGAGAACCCTTGGGAGAGCGTCTACGACCCGCGCCGCCTGAACGTCCACGGCGCCTCGGACCTGCTCGAGATGACCGCCCGCAGCACCCGCCACCTGCTCTTCGACCGCCTCTCGGGCCAGCGCAGCTGGAGCGTGCCGCGCGGCCAGGGCGTGGTCGTGCGCGACGAGGAGGGCACCGTGGCGCTCTACCGCTCCGAGGAGGGCGAGCTGACGAAGCTGTCGGCCGCGTGCACCCACATGGGCTGCATCGTCAGCTGGAACGACGCGGAGAGGAGCTGGGACTGCGGCT
>CAZVCT010000133.1:2155-4518 GCA_964625655.1 uncultured bacterium | reverse complement strand
GGCAACGCCGTGCACACGGCCCTCAGCTTCGACCTGGTGGGCGAGGACGTGCTGATCACGGGCGCCGGCCCCATCGGGCTGATGGCGGCCGCGGTGGCGCGCTTCGTGGGCGCGCGCAACATCGTCGTCACCGACGTGAACCCCGAGCGGCTGGCGCTGGCGCCCCGCATGGGCGCCACGCTCGCGGTGAACGTCGCCGATCCGGCCACCGACATGTACAAGGTGATGGACTCCCTGGGCATGCGCGAGGGGTTCGACGTCGCGCTCGAGATGTCGGGCGCCGAGGGCGCCTACCGCCAGATCCTCGGCTCGATCATCAACGGCGGCAAGGTGGCGCTCCTGGGCATCCCCTCGCGCGAGTTCGCCGTCGACTGGAACCAGATCATCTTCAAGGGCCTCGAGGTGAAGGGGATCTACGGTCGCGAGATGTTCGAGACCTGGTACAAGATGAGCAACCTGTTGCAGGCCGGCCTGGACGTGTCGCCCGTCATCACCCACACCTTCCCGGCCGACGAGTACGAGCGCGCCTTCGAGGTGATGCGCAAGGGCGAGTGCGGCAAGGTGATCCTCGACTGGAGCTGACCTCGGGGGGATGGCACACTACCCTCGAACGACCCTCTAGGAGGCTGCCATGACCGACACGAGAGTCAACCGCTCCGGCCTGCGCCACGTGCTGGCGCTCCTCACGCTGAGCCTGCTGGCGCTGGCCGCCGCGCAGACCGACCTGGAAGTCAGCTCGCCCGCCGACCGCACCGTGGTCTACGAGCCGCTGGGCGAGGTGACGCTCGTCTTCGACGCGCCCGTCGACGCGGGATCCGGCCGCTTCGAGCTCGTGCCACTGCAGGTCGACGCCGGACCGACCGACTACACCACCGGCGGCTCGGCGTGGCAGGCGCTGGACGAGCTCGCCATGGCGGTCTACGAGGACATGGCCGCGGGCGGAACGGCCCCGCAGGGCACCGTGGGTGACGCCGGTGACGCCGGTGCCGAGGGCAGCGATGAAGGCGCAGCCGGTGACGAAGACGGCGCCGAAGGCGAAGCCGCGGGTGGCGCGGACGCGGCCGAGATGGATACCCCGCCGCCCGCCCTCGAGCTGACCACCGGTGGCGAAGCCACGGAGGTCGTGCTGAGCGTCACCGGAGACCTGCAGCCCGGCGACTACATGGTCTTCTACGAGGTCCTCTCGTCCGATTCGCAGAGCATCTCCGGTTACATCGTCTTCAGCTACCAGCCGCGGTTCTGAGGGGGCGCTTCTGATGGACGTGGCGCCGACGTGATGAAGGGAGCTCGAGTTCACTGAACCCCGAAGCCGCCGCCGTCAAGGCGCTCCTCTACCTGGGAGCGATGCTGCTGGTCGGCGGCGCCGTAACCGCGCGCGTCGTGGCCCCGGGCCTCGTGGAGCGAAGAGGCCTGCGCCTGGTGCGCGCGGGCCTCGTGATAGGTGCCCTGCTGCTGATGGGAGCCGCGCTTCTCGAGGTGGCGGTGACGCTGAAGGCGGCGCTCGGGCGCGTGGACGTCGACCTGTTCCGCCGCTACCTGACCAGCACGCGCCACGGCGAGATGGCGCGCCTGCGCCTGGCGGTGGCGCCCGCCGCGGCATTGGTGGGCGTGGTGCTGACGCTGCCGAGCCTGCGGACTGACGGCACCAGGATCGCGCGGCGCGTCGGCACCGTGGTGCTGCTCGTGCTGTGCGCCGAGCTGCTGTACACCTTCGCCATCCTGAGCCACGCCGCTGCCATGGGCGGGCGGGCGCCGCTCGTGGCCGACCTCGTGCACCTGGCCGCCGCCGCCCTGTGGGCGGGGCCCGTGCTGTACCTGGCGGCGATCGGCGGCTTCGGGCGACGCCCGGAAGCGCCGGAGGGGGTGGCGGCCGTGGGAGGCGGCGCCTCGGAGACGACCGTTGGTTCCCGGACGCGCAGCGACTCCCTGGCGCCCCGCGACTCCTTGACATCCGCGCAGCGCGCCGCCCGCCGCGTCTCGCGCATCGGGATGGTGGCCGTGCCCGTGCTGCTGCTGACGGGCGCCTTCAACGCGCTCACGCACGCCTCGGATCCGGCCGGGTTCGCGCGCTCGGCGTACGGCTGGTCGCTGTGGGTGAAGCTGGGGCTGTTCGCCTTGATCCTGATGGTGGCGGCCGCCAACCTGCTGGCGTTCCTGCCGCGCTTCCTACGCGAGGGGGACGGCCGGGCGCTGCTGCGGTCGATGCGGCTCGAGTCGGTGCTGCTGATCGCCACCTTCGTCGTGACCGGCGCCCTGACCACCTCGGCGCTGCCGCACGGCGCCGACGTGAGCACGGACGTGCTCGAGAACCTGCGGCGGGCGCTCGAACAACTGCGCCCCTAGCGGATCCTCGCCAGGGGCGC
>CAZVCT010000133.1:0-2055 GCA_964625655.1 uncultured bacterium | reverse complement strand
ACCGGATCCTCACATCGACAGGTACGACTCGCGCACCTCGGGGTCGTCCAGGAGCTCGGCGCCGCTGCCCTTCTTCACGATCTCGCCGTTCTCGAGCACGTAGGCCCGGTCGGCGATCTTCAACGAGCTGCGGACGTTCTGCTCCACCAGCAGGATGCTCACCCCTTCGCTCTTCACCTGCTCGAGGGCCCTGAACACGGTGGCGGAGAGGGCGGGGGAGAGGCCGATGCTCGGCTCGTCGACGAGCAGCACCTTCGGGTCGCTCATGAGGGCGCGGCCGATGGCCAGCATCTGGCCTTCGCCACCCGAGAGGGTGCCCGCCAGCTGCGTCTTGCGTTCGGCGAGGCGCGGGAAGAGCTCGAGCACGTAGTCGAGGTTGCGCTGCATGCTCTGCCGGGCGTGCGGCAGGTACTCGGCGCCGCTGTAGAGGTTCTCGCGCACGGTCATGAGGGGGAACAGCTGCCGGCCCTCGGGCACGTGGCCCACGCCCGTGCGCACGATTCTAGCGGCCGACATGCCCGCCAGGTCGGAGCCCAGCGCGCTGACGCTGCCGCCGCGGGTGGGGATGATGCCGCTGACCGCCCGCAGCAGGGTGGTCTTGCCCGCGCCGTTGGCGCCGATGATCGACACGAGCTCGCCGCGGTCCACGTGCAGGTCCACGTCCCACAGAACGTTGATCTTGCCGTAGCCGGCCCGTAGAGCCTTCACTTCCAGAACGGTGTCGTTGCCGCTCATCAGCCGACCTCCTCCTCGCCCAGGTACGCCTCGATGACCTTCGGGTTGGAGGTGACCTCCGCGTAGGTGCCCCGGGCGAGTTCGCGCCCGTAGTCCATCACCAGCACGCGGTCGGCCAGGTCGCGCACGACGGGCATGACGTGCTCGATGAAGACCACCGTCACACCGTTCTCGCGCACGCCCTTCACGAGGTCGATGACCTCGCGCGATTCGGCGGGCCGCAGGCCGGCCATCACCTCGTCGAGCAGCAGCACGCGGGGGGCCGTGGCCAGCGCCCGGGCGATCTCGAGGCGCTTGTCCTGCAGCAGGTTCAGGTCTTCGGCGGGGGTGTGGCGCGCGCTTTCGAGGTTGGTGAGCTCGATCGCGGCGTCGGCGCGCCGGCGCGCTTCGGCCGACGAGACGTCGGTGCCGCCGAACAGGGCGCCCACCATGACGTTGTCGTCGACCGTCATCTCGGGGAACGGCTGCACGACCTGGAAGGCGCGGCCCAGCCCCAGGTGGCAGCGCCGGTAGGAGGGGAGGCGGGTGATGTCCACGCCGTCCAGGGCGACGCTGCCGCTGCTGGGCGGCAGGAGCCCCGAGAGCATATTGAGGGTGGTGGTCTTGCCCGCGCCGTTGGGGCCGATGATCGCGAAGATCTCGCCCGTGTGCACTTCGAACGAGAGGTCGCTCACCGCCGCCAGGCCGCCGAAGCGCCGGCCGAGGCCCTGGGCGCTCAGGATGATGTCAGCCATTGTCGGCACCTCCGGACTTCTCGTTGCCCTTGCGTCTGGTCGTCAGCTGCCGGAACAGGCCGACCAGGCCGCGCGGCATGAAGAGGATGGACACCACGAGCACGACGCCGTAGGCCACCATGTAGCCGTCCGACAGCACGCGCTTGAACGTCTCCTCGACGCCCGACAGGACGCCGGCCGCCAGGATGGGGCCGACGGTGGTGTACAGCCCGCCGAAGATGGGCGTCACTAGCGCCAGCACGGTGGTGTGGACGGAGAAGGTCACGTCTGGGTTCACGCTGCCGAAGCGGTGCCCCTCGATGGCGCCCAGCATGCCCACCAGGAAGCTGGAGAGCACGAAGGCGATGAGCTTGTAGCGCGCCGGGTTCACGCCCATGACGCCCGCCACGAACTCGTTGGTGCGGATGGCCGTGAAGGCGTGCCGCAGGCGCGAGTTCTGGATGAGCAGCGACACGATGATGGTGAGCACCAAGAGCCCCACGTACACCCAGAAGTAGCCCTGGTTGCGCAGGAAGGCCACCTCCCAGCGCTCCATCTCGCCGGCCACGAACGTGGGCCGGAACAGGGGCGGCAGGTTGGTGCCCAC
>CAZVCT010000132.1:2378-4640 GCA_964625655.1 uncultured bacterium | reverse complement strand
GGGTTCGATGGCGTTGCGGGTCTGGCCGTTCTCGAGGTAGCTGACGCCCAGGTTGTACTGCGCTTCCCACGAGGCGGGGTCTGCCGCCACGGCGCGCTCGAACGACTCGGTGGCGTGCGTCTCGCGGCCGAGGCTGCGCTGCAGCGTGCCGAGCTTCACGAGCGTGCTGGCCTGAGCCGCTGCGTCGCCCGCACGCTCGGCCTTCTGCAGGGCGCGCTCGAGCGACCAGATGCCGTGGTCGATCTGGCCCTCGCCTACGTAGATGTCGGAGATGAGCGCGCTGACGCGGTAGTCGCCGCTCTCGGATTCCAGCTCGGTGAGCGCGGGCAGCGCCTCGAGGCCGCGTCCGGCGCGGTGCAGCGCATGGCCGCGGCGCAGGATCAGGTCGGCGTCGGCGGGCTGCAGCTCGAGCGCCTGGGCGTAGGCGTCGGCGGCCTGCGCCCACTCTTGCGTGAGTTCGAGCTGCCCGGCCAGGCCGAGGAGGGCCTGGACGCGGTCTTCGGTGCTGGCTTCGGGCTCCGCCTGCTCGAGCGCCGAGCGGAACGCGTCGGCCGCCTCCGCCGGGCGGCGCAGGCGCGCGAGGGTGACGG
Source organism: uncultured bacterium (assembly GCA_964625655.1). Lineage (GTDB taxonomy): Bacteria > Deinococcota > Deinococci > Deinococcales > Trueperaceae > JAAYYF01. The sequence goes on along the minus strand of CAZVCT010000132.1, from coordinate 4,050 downwards.
CGCGGTTGAAGTGGCCGTCGAAGCGCTCGGGGAACAGGCGCGTGACTTCCGTGAACTCGAAGAGCGCGGCCTGGTAGTCGCCGCGCGAGAACTGCGTCAGGCCCAGGCCGTAATGCGCGTCGCCCGAGGTGTAGTCGAGCGCGATCGCTTCCATGTAGCTCTCGCGTGCTGCGTCGAGGTCGCCCTGCTCGTAGGACGCGTTACCGAGCTCCACCCAGGCGGTCACGCTCTCCGGGTCCTTCTCGACCTCGGCGCGCAACTGGGCCATAGACGGCTGCCCCCATGCCGGCGAGAGCAGGAGCATGGCAGCCAGCACGGCCAACGCCGTTAGGCTGCTCCACCTGCGACTACCTCGAACCATTCCAGCCTCCAGAGCGCCGCTCTTGGCGCCGTGCCCTCAGGTCACGCGTGCGCCGCCTTGAGACAGCGCCTGCTGCGCGAGAATCGCCGCCAAGTCTATAACGGGCCGTTTCCGGCGGCATGTGAAAAGCCATACCCGGCACGGGCGCCCGAAAGGGCGGAACGAGCGTGCTGGAGGGAAGAAAGCCTAGGCCGACGGGAGGGCCACGGCGCCTTCGGCGCCCGCTTCGACCCCGGCCGAACCCTGCAGCGCCAGCTGCCCGCAGGCCGCGCCCGCGTCGCGCCCGCGGCTGAAGCGCACGGACACACTCACGCCCGCATCCTTCAGCTCCTGCTCGAACGCCGCGAGGCGCCCGCGCGGGGTGCCGTCGAAGCCCGAGTCGGTCCAGGGGTTGAAGGGGATCAGGTTCACGTGACTGGTCAGGCCCTTCAGCAGCTTCGCCAGCTCCTGGGCCTGCCAGAGGTGGTCGTTCACGCCGTCCAGCATCGTGTACTCGATGGTGATGCGCCGGCCGATGCGCTCCTGCCATTCGAAGAGCGACGCCATGATCTCTTCGATGGGATGGGCGTGCGCCGTGGGGATGATGCGCGCACGGGTCTCCTGGTCGGGGGCGTGCAGGCTGACGGCCAGCACCAGGGGCAGCCCCTCGCCCATCAGCTTGCGGATGCGGTTGGGCAGCCCGACCGTCGAGAGCGTGATGCGCCTGGCCGACATGTCGAGCCCCGCGGGGTCGATGAGCGTGCGGATGGCGCCGACAGCGTTGTCGTAGTTGAGCAGCGCCTCCCCCATGCCCATCAGCACCACGTTGCGGATGGACAGCGGGTCGATGCCTTCGAAGCGCGCGACGGACACGAGCTGCGCCACGATCTCGCCCTGCGTGAGGTTGCGGCCGAAGCCGAGCGCGCCCGTGGCGCAGAAGGCGCAGCCGGCGGGGCAGCCGACCATCGACGAGATGCACACCGTGCGCCGTCCGTCGTACGGCATGTAGACCGCCTCGGTCTGCTTGCCGTCTTGCAGCGTGAAGAGGTAGCGCACGGAGCCGTCGGAGGACGGGAAGCGCGCGGCCTTCACGAACGGGTCGACGCGGAAGCTCGTCTCCAGTTCGGCGCGCAGGGGCGCGGGCAGGTTCGTCATCGCACCGAAGCCGTCGGCAGCGTGGCGGTAGAGCCACTCCGCCAGCTGCCGGCGCCGGAAGTCGGGCTGGTCGGCCGGCAGGGGCAGGTCGGCTATCGGGTAGTCGTAGAGGCTGGGGCGCGTGGCGCTCACCCGCAGAGGTTACCGCGCGCTGCGCAGGTGCCGGGTCGTCCGGGC
>CAZVCT010000132.1:0-2278 GCA_964625655.1 uncultured bacterium | reverse complement strand
CAGGGTACTCGCGAGGGTCACGGCGTCCGTCCCGTGCGGGGGACGCGCGCTATCATCCGTGGACCGGTCCGGGGCCGCCGGGAAGCGGCCAGAACGCCACGCATGCTCGACCCCAAGGGAGGGTGGATGCTGACGCGCAAGGTCAAGACCATCGGCATGGTGCTCGCTGGCGGAAGGGGCACGCGCCTCCACCCGCTGACGTGGAAGCGCACCAAGCCGTCGGTGCCGTTCGGCAGCAAGTACCGCATCATCGATTTCGCCCTCAACAACATGATCAACTCGGGCATCTACGGCATCTACGTCCTGACGCAGTTCAAGGCGCAGTCGCTGACCGAGCACATCCAGCGCCACTGGCGCTTCGGGACGTTCCTGGACGACCACTTCATCACGCTGGCGCCGGCGCAGATGTACCTGTACGAGCAGCTGGGCACCGAGTGGTACCGCGGCACGGCGGACGCCATCTACCAGAACCTGCACCTGGTCGACAACCATGGCGCCGACCTCGTGGCGATCTTCTCTGGCGACCACATCTACAAGATGGACATCGGCCACATGGTCGAGTACCACCTCGACAACGACGCCGACGTCACCGTCGCCGCCTACCCCACGCCGGTCGAGGAGGGGCAGCGCTTCGGCGTCCTGCAGGTGGACCAGGACTGGCGGATCACCGAGTTCCAGGAGAAGCCCGAGAAGCCGAACCCGATCCCGGGAAGGCCCAGCCACTGCCTCGCCAGCATGGGCAACTACGTCTTCCGCGTCGAGGCGCTGATGCAGATGCTCGAGGAGGACGGGGCGCGCACCGACTCGGAGCACGACTTCGGCAAGGACGTGCTGCCCCGGGCGCTGGACGAGGGGCGGCGCCTCTTCGCCTACGACTTCGCACGCAACCCGATCCCGGGCCAGGACGGGCCCAACACCTACTGGCGCGACGTCGGCACCCTCGACTCGTACTGGGAAGCGAACATGGACCTGGTGGCCGTTAGGCCTGAGTTCGACCTCTACAACGAGGAGTGGCCGCTGCGCACCTCGGCCGAGTTCTCGGCGCCCGCCAAGTTCGTGCACGAGGAGGAGAACCGGCGCGGCCAGGCGTTCGATTCGCTGCTGGCCGGCGGCGTGATCGTGTCGGGCGGCACCATGCGGCGCTCGCTCGCCTTCCGGCGCGTGCGCCTCAACTCGTACTCGCTCGTCGAGAACTCGGTGCTGTTCGACAACGTCCGCATCGGGCGTCACGCGGTGGTGCGCAACGCCATCATCGACAAGAACGTGGTGGTTCCCGACGGCGAGCAGGTGGGCGTCGACCTCGAGGCCGACCGTGCGCGGGGCATGACGGTGTCGGAAAGCGGCTTGGTGACGGTGCCGAAGGGGTTCAAGTTCGATTGATGGAAGATGAAGGGGGCTTCACGGACGTCCCGCTCCATACAGGCTTACCTCATGCGGCGGTGATACCCTCTTACGGATAAGGTTCGGGGCGCCCCCGCCATCACTTACTCTCTCCCAGACGGGCGTCGTCGCCCGAACCCTGGAGGCTTTCGTTGAGACGATCGTTCAATCCCTGGCTGGTCGTGATGCTGCTCATCCTGGGCATCTTCGTCTTCAACCAGTTCAACTCCAACGGTGCCGCTCGCGACATCAACTACTCGACCTTCGCCGGCCTCGTCGAGGAAGGCAGGGTCGCGAACGTCGTGGTGGACCGCAGCAGCGGCACGATCACCGGCGAGCTGGTCACCGAGACCCAGGTGACCATCGAAGGCGAGCCGCAGACGATCCGCAGCTTCAGGACCACCGCGATCCTCACGGACTCGCTGCTGGAGGAGATGCGCGGCAGCGTCGAGAACGTGACCATCCGCAACCCGCCCCAATGGACGGGCCTGCTGATCACCTTCCTGCCGATCCTGCTGCTGATCGCGTTCTTCTGGTTCGTGTTCATGCGCGCGCAGGGTGGGCCGAACCAGGTGATGCAGTTCGGCCAGTCGCGCGCCAAGACGTTCGGCCGCGAGAACAAGGTGAACACCACCTTCACGGACGTGGCGGGCCACAAGGAAGCGAAGCAGGAGCTCATCGAGGTCGTCGACTTCCTGAAGACGCCCCAGAAGTACCTGCGCATCGGCGCCGAGATTCCCAAGGGCGTGCTGCTGGTGGGCCCTCCGGGCACCGGTAAGACCCTCCTGGCGCGCGCCGTGGCGGGCGAGGCGGGCGTGCCGTTCCTGACGGTGTCGGCTTCCGAGTTCATGGAGATGTTCGTGGGCGTGGGCGCCAGCCGCGTGCGCAGCCTCTTCGA
>CAZVCT010000131.1:0-4679 GCA_964625655.1 uncultured bacterium | reverse complement strand
GAGCGACGTCGCGATCGGCACCCCTTACGAGAAGATCCTGGCCCGCGCCGCCGACTTGGACGCGGACCTGATCGTGATGGGCACGCACGGCCGCACCGGCCTAGCCCACCTGCTCGTGGGCAGCGTCGCAGAGGCCGTCGTGCGCCATGCGCCCCTGCCCGTACTGATAGCGCACGAACCCAAGCCCACCTGAACGAGCGCGCCGGACTCCTACGTCCGGACGTGCCAACTTACGCAAGCACACCTAGTAAGAGCCTTTCCCCAACGACGCAATAGCGGCGCGGGGCGCCACCCGAGCGGACCGGTGCCGGTCGCCGGCCGGTCCGCCAAGGAGAACGAATGCTCAGCAACCTGGTCCTAAGCCGCCTGAAACACGAATGGTTCGGCAACGTCCGCGGCGACCTGCTCTCGGGCACCGTCGTCGCGCTGGCCCTCATCCCCGAAGCCATCGCCTTCAGCATCATCGCCGGCGTCGACCCCAAGGTGGGCCTCTACGCCAGCTTCATCATCGCCGTCATCACGTCCATCGCCGGCGGTCGCCCGGGGATGATCAGCGCCGCCACCGGCGCCATGGCCCTGGTGATCGTCACGCTCGTGAAGGACCACGGCGTGGAGTACCTCTTCGCCGCCACCATCCTGGCCGGCGTTCTCCAGCTGATCTTCGGCTGGCTCAAGCTCGGGCGCTACATGCGCTTCGTGCCCAAGCCCGTCATGCTCGGCTTCGTCAACGCCCTCGCCATCATGATCTTCCTCGCCCAGCTCGAGCACCTCGTGGGCGTGCATCCGATCGTCTACCTGGTCGTGCTCGTGGGCCTGGGCGTCATCTACCTGCTGCCGCGCGTCACGAAGGTCGTGCCCTCGCCGCTGATAGCCATCGTGGGCCTCACCCTCTTCGCCGTGTTCAGCGGCAGCCCCCTATCCACCGTCGGCGACATGGGCGCGCTGCCCTCTACCCTGCCGTTCTTCGCGTTGCCGGCCGTGCCGTTCACGTTCGAGACCCTAGCGATCATCTTCCCGTACGCCCTGTCGCTGGCGCTGGTTGGGCTGGTCGAGTCGCTGCTGACCGCCTCGATCGTCGACGACCTCACCGACACCCCCAGCGACAAGAACCGCGAGAGCAAGGGGCAGGGCCTCGCCAACTTCGTCACCGGCTTCTTCGGCGGCATGGCCGGCTGCGCCATGATCGGGCAGTCGATCATCAACGTCACGAGCGGCGGTCGTGGGCGCCTCTCGTCGTTCGTCGCGGGCACCTTCCTGCTGGTGCTGATCGTCGTCCTGGGCGACGCCGTCAGCGTCATCCCCATGGGCGCGCTCGTGGCCGTGATGATCATGGTCTCCATCAACACCTTCGACTGGCGCAGCCTCACCGGCATCGTGCGCGCCCCGCTCACCGACACCATCGTGATGGTGTCGACCGTGGCCGTCGTGCTCGCCACCAGCAACCTCGCCCTCGGCGTTCTGGTCGGGGTGCTGCTAAGCACCGTCTTCTTCGCCCGCAAGGTCGCCAAGATCGTCACCGTCACCAGCGAACTCGATGCGCAGAACCGCCGCCGCACCTACCGCGTGGCGGGTCAGCTCTTCTTCGTCAGCAGCGAAGCGTTCCTGGAGAGCTTCGACCCCACCGAGGAGCTGGACGAGGTGGTCATCGACCTGACGAACGCCCACCTGTGGGACGTCACCGCCGTCGAGGCCGTCGACAAGCTCGCGCAGCGCTTCCGCGACCGGGGCACGAGCACCACCGTCGTGGGACTCAACCCCGACAGCGCCAAGCTCGTGAAGCGGCTGGCGCCGAGCAAGCAGCAGCCGGAAGCGCGGGCCAGCTGAGCCGGAAGGCGATACAGCGTCCGGCTTTGGCAACGCGCCCGTCGCTCCGGCTCCGGCTATGATCCCGCTCGTGGACCGGCAAGAACTCCTGAACGCTTACGACGAGCACCTGCGAACGGACGCCGAGGTGGCGGGCGCCGCCACCTTCACGCGGCACGGCCCGCTGTACCTGGCGGTCTACGACAGCGGCCGTGGCTTCGTCACGTACCGCCACCTTAACGGCGCCGACGCCGCCGAGATCCGCCGGCTCGTCGCCTTCGCACGTGAACACTTCGGGGCGAAACCAGACATCAGTAGGGCCGAATGGAAGAGCCGACAGCACGACCACGCTCCGGGTCTCCATGCCGCGCTCGTCGCCATGGGCTTCGCACCCGAGGAGCCTGAGTCGATCATGATCGGCGAGGCCCAGGTTCTCGCCGTCGACGTGCCGCTGCCCGCCGACGTCGAGCTGCGTAGGGTGAACAGCGAGGCAGACGTCCTGGCCATGTGCCGGATGCAGGACAGCGTGTTCGGCGGAGCGTCGGCGCACGAGGACGCCCCCGAACTGCTGAAGCGCCTGGAACGCGGCGACGGCTTGGAGCTATGGGTGGCGGAGGCGGGCGGCCAGATCGTCTGCGCCGGCCGCCTCGACCCGGTCGCGGGCACGCCCTTCGCGGGCCTCTGGGGTGGGGCGACGCTTCCCGCCTGGCGAGGCCGGGGGATCTACCGGGCGCTCACCGCCGCTCGGGCGCGCGCCGCGCTCGCCCTCGGGAAGACCCTCCTCCACAGCGACTCCACCGAGTACTCGCGCCCCATACTCGAGCGTTCGGGCCTCGCGAAGGTATCGACGACCACTCCGTACATGTGGCGGCGCTGAAGCGGTTGGCTCAGGCCAACGCCACCCCGAGTTCGCCATCGACTATATGCTCCTCCCCGCGCACGCTCAGCCGCACGGGTTCGCCTGACAGCAGCACGAATAGGATCGCTTCCGGCCGCAGCGTCACCGCCAGCTGCGAGCCGTGCCACCGCAGCTTGAACGAGAGCGAGCTCCACCCTTCAGGCAGGCGCGGGTCGAAGCGCAGCGCCCCGTCGTCGTCACGCAGGCCGCCGAAGCCGGCCACCAAGGCCAGCCAGGTGCCGCCCATCGCGGCCACGTGGATGCCGTCGGCCGTGTTGTCGTGCGTGTTCGCCAGGTCGAGCCACAGCATGCGCCGGAAGTGGCGGTAGGCGAGGCGTTCCAGGCCCACCTCGGCGGCCATGATCGACTGCACCGCCGCCGACAGGGTGGAGTCGCCCGTCGTCAGCGGGTCGTAGTACTCGAAGTCGCGCCGCTTCTGCTGGGCCGAGTAGCGATTGCCGAGAAGGAACTGCGCCAGCACGAGGTCCGCCTGCTTGATCACCTGGTGGCGGTAGATGACGAGCGGGTGGAAGTGCAGCAGCAACGGCCGCTTCTCGCGTGGGGTCGCCGCCAGGTCCCAGCGCTGCCGCTTCAGGAACTCGGCGTCCTGGCCGTTCACGCCCAACCCCTCGTCGAACGGGAAGGCCATGAGGCTGGCGGCGCGGCGCCACCCCTCGATCTCTGCCGGGGTGGTGCCCAGAACGCCCGGGCTCGCCTCCGCGGCGTCGGCGGCGGCCTCCAGGTTCATCCGCGCCATGGCGTTCGTGTAGTGGTTGTCGTTCACCACCGCGCTGTACTCGTCGGGGCCCGTGACGGAGTGGATGTGGAAACGCTCCGGCTGACCCCCGAAGAAGCCCAGGCTGCGCCACATGCGCGCGGTCTCGATCAGCAGGTCGGTGCCCGGCCCCGCCAGGAACTCGTCGTCGCCCGAAACGCGCGCGTAGCGCAGCACCGCGTAGGCGATGTCGGCATCGATGTGGTACTGCGCGGTGCCGGCCGGGTAGTACGCCGAGGCCTCGTCGCCGTTGATGGTGCGCCACGGGAAGAGCGCCCCGGCCACGCTCATCGTCTCGGCCCGGCGGCGCGCGGCCGACAGCATGCCGTGGCGCAGGTCCAGGGCGCCGCGCGCGGCGGGCGGCATCACGTTGGCCAGGAACGGCAGCACGTAGATCTCGGTGTCCCAGAAGTAGTGCCCCGAGTAGCCGCTGCCCGAGACGCCCTTGGCGCTAACCCCGCGCCCGTCCGCGCGCGCTGCTGCCTGCGCGAGCTGGAAGAGGTTGAACCGCACCGCCTGCTGGACGTCCGGATGGCCCGCCACCTGAACGTCGGCGTCCTCCCAGAAGCCGTCGCACCACTCGCGCTGCTCCGCCAGCAGCGCCGCGCTTCCGGCCGCCTGCGCCACGCTGACCACAGTTGATGCGCGCGCCAGCACCTCCGCCGTGCTGACGGCCTCTCCATCCACCCACGCCACCAGGCGCTCCCATCTCAGGGCCTCGCCCGCGTCCAGCTCGCGCTTCACCACGGTGGTCGCCATGTTCGGCTCGACGGTGGTCTCCCCCGCCGGCTCGTACATGGCGGCCGCGGCGACCGCCAGCCCCGACTGGCGGGTACGGAAGGCCAGACCCACGTAACCCTCGCGCTGCTCCTGCAGCTCCGGCATCAGCGCGCGGCCCACCAGGTCGTCCGTGCGGCGCGGGTCGAAGCCCGCCGCCGTCTGGCGCGCCGCGAACTCGCCTTCGGCGTCCTGCCGGTTCACGAGGAACGACTCGAGACGCACGGCGGCGGGCGCGTCGAGCGGCGTCACCTTGTACTCCAGGAGCGCCAGGTTCCTGCGCGCGAACGACACCATCCGCCGGCTCTCCACCCGGACGCGGTTGCCCGTGCCGGTGCGCCACACGAGGTCGCGCCGCAGCACGCCTTCCATCAGGTCCAGGCTCCGCTCGTACTCGAGCAGCGTGGCCGTGGCGAGGTCGAAGCG
>CAZVCT010000130.1:0-4708 GCA_964625655.1 uncultured bacterium | reverse complement strand
GGAGGAAGCCTGCTACCTTTCGGCCAGGAGGTGAGCCCCATGGGTGTAGTCAAGGTAGTGGAGCTGCTCGCTCAGTCGGAGAAGAGCTGGGAGGACGCGGTCAACGTCGCTCTGCGGGAAGCGTCCCGCACGATCCGCGACATCAAGTCGATCTACGTCAAGGACTTCCAGGCCATCGTCGAGAACGACCAGATCACGCAGTACCGGGTGAACGTCAAGGTCTCGTTCTCGGTCGACGGGTCGCGCAGCGGCGGCGCGGGTTCCGAGCACGCTGGCTGAGCGTAGGCAAGGCGCGACCTCGCTAGCCAGCGTGCGAACGAAGAAGCTGCCGCGCGTTCACGAGGCCGCGCGGGCGAGGGCCGGCTGCGCCCGCTGCGCAGCCAGCTCGGCGACGGCCGTGGGGCCGAAGAGGACGGCCACCGTGGCGGCGAAGCCGGCGTCGTCCAGGTGCCGGTAGGCGTGGACGAAGGTGCGCAGCCGGTAACGTCTGACGAGGCCGTCCAGCAGCGAAGGGGATGCGTAGGGCGATAGGCGCATGCCGCTGGGCAGCCGCCGCGCGTGCCCCCGCTCGTCCGTCAGGTCCAGTTCCTTCAGCGCGGTCTCGATGCGCCCTGCCTTCGGGGCGCCGAACGGCGGCCGCTGGCCGCGCCGCAGGGCCACCAGGCCCCGGCGCAGCTCGCCGACCGTCGGGAAGCTCGACGCTTCGCGTTCCAGTTCATCGAGTTCTACGTCCGACAGGTCGAGCGTCACGGCTTCACCGGCCGCCAGGCGTTCCAGGGCGTCCACTGGGTCGCCGGCTGGCAGCTCGCGCAGCCTGGCGCCGCGCGCTTGGGGGTCGGTCGCGCGCCGCACCGCCACGTCAGCCGCTTCCACGGCCTGCGCCTCGTCGAGCGCGAGCGGAGCGGCCGTCCGTACCGCTTCCGCGATGAACTCCAGGCTCTTCACGTCGCGCCACTCCGACTCGTTCAGGGTCACGGCCGCGTTCACGATGCTGCCGGCGGGCAGCGCTCCGGCCATCTCGCCCTTGCGCCACGCCACGCCCTTCACGCCGCCCACGCGCAGCTGCAGGGTGTTGCCGTCTTTCCCCACGGCCCGCGCCACGTCGAGGCGGTCCACGAGGGCGAAGAGGGGCGCCGGGTGCCCCTCGCCGTACGGTTCGAGCTGGCGGATGGCCTGCCAGAGCCCGTCGTTGATCTCTTCCGCGGCGATCACCGCGTCCGCCACCACCTTCGGCACCGGCCGCGGGAAGCCGCGCGCCCAGTCGTGCACCGAGCCCTTGAACGCCTCGAACTCGGCCATGTCGAGCGAGAAGCCGGCCGCCTGCTGGTGCCCGCCGTACCGCTTCAGGTGCCGCGCGGCGGCGCGCAAGCCCTCGACCGCCGAGATGCCGGGCGTCGAGCGCACGCTCCCCTTTCCGCCGGCCGCGATGTAGACGGGCAGGTAGAAGGTCTCCAGCAGCTTGCTGGCCACGATCCCCATGACGCCCGGGTGCCAGCTCGGGTCCTCGAGCACGAGCGCCGGTGCTTCGGGGTCGGCCTTCGCCAGGGCGGCGGTGTACATCGCGTCCTGGATCTTGCGGCGCTCGACGTTGCGGGCGTCCAGGTAGACGGCCAGCTCGCGGGCTCGACGCTCGGAGCTCGTCGTGAGCAGCTCGAGCCCCAGGTCGGCCTCGCCGAGGCGGCCGGCCGCGTTCAGGCGCGGGGCGAGCACGAACGCCACCTCGCGTGCGCTGATCTGCTGGCCGAGCCGCGCCTGCGAGACGCTGGCGCGCACGCCCGCCCAGCGCGAGTCGGGCAGGCGCGCCAGGCCCTCGCGGATGAGCGCCCGGTTCTCGCCCAGCAGCGGCGCCACGTCGGCGATGGTCCCCAGCGTCGCCAGGTCGGCGTACTCCAGCGGGGCATCCAAGCCCAGGTTCAGCCGCAGCGCCCACAGCAGGTGGAAGGCGACGCCGGCGCCCGTCAGCTCGGGCAGCCCCTGACGCGCCAGGGGAGAGAGGCCCGGGTGTACGACCAGGCAGTCGGGCAGCTGCTCGCCGGGCGTGTGGTGGTCGGTGACGATGACCTCGACACCGCGCCGCTGCAGTTCTGCCACTTCTTCCAGGTTCGTGATGCCGCAGTCGACCGTGATGAACAGTTCGGCGCGCTCGGCGTGCTCGTCGAGCCGCTCGGGGTTCACGCCGTAGCCGTCGGTGAGCCGGTCGGGGATGAACGCTTCGGCCTTTGCCCCCAACTCGCGCAGACCCAGCAGCAGGACGGCCGTACCGCTGATGCCGTCGGCGTCGTAGTCGCCGTGGATCAGGATGCGGCGTCCGCTGCGGACGGCGTCCGCCAGCCGCTCGGCGGCGGCGGGCAGCGCGGGGTTGGGGCTCAGGACGAGAGGTGGGGTCAGGTGGTCGGGCGCCGCGTCGTGCAGGCCACGCGACCAGAGCACCGCCGCCAGCGAAGGCGGCACCTGCAAGGCACGCGACAGCGCCGCCACGGCGGCGGGCGGCGCCGGGGGGCGCACCGCCCAGCGCAGCTCAGGGGCCAGGCGGGTCATCAACCAGCTTCGGTGTCGTCGAGCGGATCGGCGCGGTACTGAGCGGTTCTATCGGGGATCACCGGGTACTCGTCCTTGTAGTACGGGTCGGTGGTGGCCAGGGGAACGCTGGCCGGTTCCAGCTCGGCCACGCGTTTCTGGAGGCGCTTGACCTCGCGGCCGCGCCGCCAAGCCAGCGCGCGCGCCGGCAGCCAGCCGATCAGCAGGCCTACGACCAGGGCCAGGATCACGATGTACGAGACGGGGAGCGGAGGGAGCAGCGCCGAGAGCCACGGCAGCGTGACCAGCACGGGGTTGGCCGCGTGGAACAGCAGCAGGTAGAGGATCAGAAGAACGAACAGCAGGATCCCGATGATGCGACCGGCTTTCACGTGCACCTCCGTCAGGGAGTCTACCGCAGCACGCGGCAGGCGCGCTTGTAGCGGCACATGCCGGCTGGCGCGCCTGGAAGCGGCGCGACCGCCCATGAGCGACAGGGCCGGGCGCCGCCGAGCCGTAGAATCGTACCTCGTGAACGGGACCGCCACCCTGCGCAGCGCCCAAGCTGCCGTGAACGAAGCTGCCGCCAAGGAACCTGCCGTGAAACCGGTCAAGGTGCTCGCCGCCATGTCGGGCGGCGTCGACTCGTCGGTCGCCACCGCCCTGCTCTCCGAGCAGGGGTACGAGGTGGTCGGCAGCATGCTCCGTTTCTGGCCCGACGAGCGGCCCAGCGGCGCGTTCGACCTCTGCTGCAGCCCCGACGCGGCCTACGACGCACGCCGCGTGGCCGACACGCTGGAAGTGCCGTTCTACCTGCTCGACTTCCGTGAGGCCTTCCAGGAGGTCGTGATCGACCCCTTCGTGCCCGGCTACCGCGCGGGCGAGACGCCCAACCCGTGCGTCTGGTGCAACCGGCACATCAAGTTCGGCGCCTTCGTCGAGCGCGCCCAGGCGCTCGGCTGCGAGTACATGGCGTCGGGCCACTACGTGCGCCGCATCGACGGCGAGCACGGCCCCGAGCTGCACCGCGGCGCCGACGACGACAAGGACCAGACCTACTTCCTGTGGGCGCTGCCGCGGCAGATCCTGCCGTACCTGCTCTTCCCGCTCGGCGAGCTGAGCAAGGCCGAGGTCCGGGAGCTGGCCGAGGAGCGCGGCCTGCGCACCGCCCAGAAGAAGAGCTCGTCGGGCCTCTGCTTCATCCCCAACACCGTCAAGGAGTACTTGGACGAGGTCGCCGAGGCCGAGCCGGGCGCCGTGCTCGACGCAACCGACGGCTTCAAGGTCGTGGGCGAGCACCGCGGCGTCATGTACTACACGGTCGGCCAGAAGCGCGGCCTGGGCCTCAGGAGCTCGCACCTCGAGCGCTACGTCCTCGAGCTGCGTGCCGACACGAACGAGGTGGTGGTAGGCACACGCGAGATGTGCCACTGGCGCGGCCTGGTGGCCGACCGCCGCAACCTCCTCCTCGAGGACGGACTCGTGCCCGAGCGGGTGCAGGCGCAGGTGCGTTACCGGCAGCGCCCCGAGCCGGCCCGGCTGACGCTGCTTGAAGGCGACCGGTTCCGCCTCGAGTTCGACGATCCGCAGTTCGCGGTGGCGGTGGGGCAGAGCGCTGTGCTGTACGAAGGCGACCGCCTGCTCGGCGGCGGGGTCATCCGCGAACGCGAGCGCTGAGCCTGTCGCCGGGCGTGCGGCCCGGCCCACCGCGCTGGAAGGCGTGCGCTGCGCTACAATCCCGTCAGGAGGTCCGATCCGATGGGAAGCCTCATCGTCCTGATAATCCTCGCCCTGCTGGCGTTCTACGCCGTTTCCGTCTACAACCGCATCATCGCGTACGAGAAGCGCTACCAGAACGCCTGGAGCCAGATCGACGTGCAGCTGAAGCGCCGCGCCGACCTGGTGCCGAACCTGGTGGAGACCGTGAAAGGCTACGCCGCCCACGAACAGCAGGTGTTCGAGGAGGTGGCGCGTTCCCGGCAGGCCATGATGGGCGCCCAGTCGGTCAACGAATCGGCCGAAGCCGCCAACATGATGTCGGCCGCGCTCGGCCGCCTCTTCGCCATCGCCGAGAACTACCCGCAACTGCGCGCCAACGAGAACTTCCTGCTCCTGCAGGAAGAGCTGTCGGGCGTCGAGAACAAGATCGCCTACGCGCGCCAGTTCTACAACGACGCCGTCATGCAGTACA
>CAZVCT010000129.1:0-4833 GCA_964625655.1 uncultured bacterium | reverse complement strand
GCCACGAGGCCGGCGGCCTTGGCGCGCGCGTTGGACAGCAGCGAGAAGTTGATGTGCTCGCCGGGGATCCACAGCGGCAGCTCTACGAACGGTCCCACCTTCTGCTCCAGCAGGAACTCGTCGCTGGCCCAGACAGGCGTGGCGCCGCTGCCAGAGGCCTCGAGGGCCGCGTCCAGCAGGTCGCCGAACGTGAACTGGCCGGGATCCGAGGTGGCGTTGAAGGTGCCTGTCAGGCCGGCCTCAACGGCGTCCAGAATCCAGCCGGCCAGGTCGCGCACGTCTATCCACTGCGCGGGCATCTCGGGCTCCACGGGCGCCACCATCTCGCCGCCCTTCGCCACGCGCACGGGCCAGTAGGTGAAGCGGTCGCTGGGGTCGTCGGGGCCGACTATCAGGCCCGGCCGCACCACCAGCACGCCTCCGGGGAAGCGTTCCCGGGCCTCCGCCTCGCAGAGCGCCTTGAGGGCGCCGTAGGTGTCGTGGCGCAGCTCCTCGACGGTGGGGTCGTCCAGCTGCGCCAGCTTGGCGTCCTCGTCCAGGCCGGCGGTCGTCTGGTCCTCGTAGACGCTGACGGTCGACACGAAGGTGTAGTGCCGCACCCTGCCGGCCAACGCCTCGGCCGACGCGCGCACCTGCCGCGGGAAGTAGCCGCAGGTGTCGACGACCGCGTCCCACTCGCCCTGCTCCAGTAGTTCCAGGTCCTTGTTGCGGTCGCCCTGGATGACGTGCTCGACGCCTTCCGGAGCCGGGAGGTTGCCGCGGTTGAACAGGGTCACGGCGTGCCCCCGCTCCACCGCTATGCGTGCGAGGTGCTTGCCGAGGAACTGCGTGCCGCCGATGACGAGAAGTCTCATGCTTTCATCCCTTCCGTTTGATGAGCGAGTCGAGCCGAGCGCGGTAGGTGCGGGTGGTGGAGACCTTGGCCCCCGAGGTCATGACGAGCAGGTACTGCCCCTGGAACCAGGGCTGGATCTCGTGGACGTGCGACAGGTTGACGATGGCCGAGCGGCTGACGCGCACGAACTGCTCCGGGTCCAGCGCCGCCTCCAGGGAGCCGATGCTCTGCTTCGCCTGCAGAGCAATGCCGCCGAGGTGGAGCTTCACCTGCTTGCGGTCGGCCTCCACCCACTCGACCGCGGCGGCGTCCACGAGGCGGATCCGGTCGCCCTCGTGCACGGCCAGGCGGCGCGCTGGCGGCGCGCGGCGCAGCGCCGCCAGCGCCTGGACGATCTGCGCGTCCAGCCGGCCGCCGCCGCCGTTCTCCAGGCGCGCCTTCGCGCGCGAAAGCGTCGCCTCGAGGCGCTCCTCGTCGAACGGCTTGAGCAGGTAGTCGAGCGCCTCGACCTCGAAGGCGCGCACCGCGTACTCGTCGAAGGCGGTGACGAACACGACGGCGGGCAGCGCGCCGCGCGGCAGCTTGGAAAGCACGCCGAAGCCGTCGAGGCCCGGCATCTGGATGTCCAGGAAGAGCAGGTCGGGCCCCGACTCCTGCACTGCGCGCACGGTCTCGTGGCCGTCGGCGCAGGTGGCCACGACCTCGACCCCTTCGACCTTCGCGAGGCTGTCGGCCAGGAAACCGCGGGCCAGCGGTTCGTCGTCGGCGACGACCACGCGCAGGTGCGAGGCGCCCTTCATACGTTTTCGCCTCCGTAGGGAAGTACGAGCTCGGCGCGCGTGCCGCCCAGCGGGGAAGGGACGAGCCTCAGGCTGGCGTCCTCGCCGTACAGCGCCTGCAGCCTGGCGCGGCTGTTGGTGAGGCCGACGCCTTCCACCAGCTCGGAGGGTGGCGGGGCGCCCACGCCGTCGTCGTCCACGTGCAGCGTCAGCCGTTGGCCGCCGCACCTGCCGGTGACGACGAGCGTGCCGGGCTCGGCCCTGCCGCCCAGCCCGTGCTGGATGGCGTTCTCGACCAGCGGCTGCAGCAGGAAGCGCGGCACGCGCGCAGCCAGGCACTCGTCCGGAACGTCGAGGCGCCAGGTGAGGCGGTCGCCGAAGCGCATGCCCTGGATCTCGAGGTAGCGCGACAGGAGGGTCAGCTCCTTCTCGAGCGGCACGAGCTCGTCGTTCTCGTCGATGGAGAAGCGCAGCAGGTCGCTCAGCTTCGCGATCATGCGCCTGGCGGTGCGCGGTTCGCGCTCCATGAGCGCCGAGATGCCGTGCAGCGTGTTGAACAGGAAGTGCGGCTGCAGCTGCATGCGCAGCGAGTCGAGGCGCGCCTGGGTGAGGTTGCCCTGCAGCTGCGCGGCGCGCACCTCCTGCTGCTTCAGCTGGCGCTGGTAGGCCAGCATGTAGGACGCCGCCGAGACCCCCAGGTAGATGAGGCAGAACGTCGCGAAGTTCATCTGCAGGCTCTGCACCATGCGCTCCTGGAAGCTCATGCCGGCGGCCGCGACGTCGGGCCTCAGTGGCAGCACGTCGATGACGATGTTGTAGAGGAGCAGGTGGAGGAGGAAGAGACCTGCGGCGATGGGTACGTGGAGGAGGGCGTTACGCCATCGCCTCGGGTCTCCGATGAGGGGCAGCCGCTGCGCCGTCAGGTAGACGAGCGGGCTCAGCGCGGCCCATAGGGCCCAGCCCGGCAGCTCGCGGCGCAGCTGCGACACCCAGGTGACGGGCTGGCCGGCGGCGCGGAACGCGACGTAGTACTGCGTCGCGAACAGCAGGAGCAGCACCGTCCAGGCGGCGACGGCCAGCAGCGCCGGGCGCAGCGGGAAGCGGCCCGTCACGCGCTTGGCGTTCGCGGGTGGAAGACGGGTTCGAGAAGGCGGCGGCGCATGGTCCTAGCGGGGTTCGGACGCGGCCAGCGCGGACGCCAGCTGCTCGAGCGCCACGAGCAGCGCCGGGTCGGTCTCGGGGTCGGGGAACGCCTCGCCGGGCCGCAGGAAGCCGTCGCGGCCGAACAGCGTGGGCGTCGTGGCCGCTTCCGCTGCTGGCCTGGGGACCACGACGTCGGGCTGCACGCCCACCTCGTGGACACTGGCGCGGCTGGGCCGTAGCCACTCGAACGTCACGTACTTCAGCTCGCCGCCGTTGGGCAGCGGAAGCAGGCTCTGGCCGACGCCCTTCCCGAAGCTGGGCTCGCCCACTATGACGGCGCGGCCATGGTCCTGGAGGGCCGCCGCGACGATCTCGGAGGCCGAGGCCGAGTCGCGGTCGATCAGCACCACCAGCGGCAGCTGCACTGCCTGCGCGTCGGCGGTGGCGCCCACGCGCGTCACGCCCTGCGAGCGCGTGTACACGATCTGGCCGCTTTGAAGGAACTCGTCGGCCACGGCGATGCCCTGCGCGAGGAAGCCGCCGCCGTTGCCGCGCAGGTCTAGGACGAGCGCGCTTATCTGCTGCTCCTGCAGCGCCGTGAGGTGCGATCGCAGCTGGAAGAGCACCAGCTGGTTCTCGAAAGTCTCGATCTGCACGTAACCGACGTTCCCCGGCAGGGTGGCGCTGTTCACCACGGGCACGTCGATGAGGGCGCGCTCGACCGTCACGAGGCGCGGCTCGACGCCGTCGCCCCTTAGGACGGTGAGCGCGACGGGCGTGCCGATGCGGCCGCGGATCAGGTCGATGGCGGCCTCGACGTCCAGCTCCTGCACGGCGACGCCGTCGACCTCGGTCACCTCGTCGCTCGGCAGCAGTCCCGCCGAGTGCGCCGGCAGGCCCTCGTACACGCGCGTCACCCGCAACGGCTCGCCCGGTGGCTTGTTGAACGACGCGCCTATGCCGCCGAACTCGCCGCGGCGGTTCTCGCCCTGGATGGCGGCGGTCCGCGGTGGGATGTAGGACGTGTAGGGGTCGTCGAGCGCTTCGATCATGCTCTCGATGGCCGCTTCGATCAGCTCGTCGCGCTCTACCTCGTGGAGGTAGTCGTTCTCGAGCGCCGCCAGGACGGCCAGCAGCGCCCTGGAGGAGGCGTCCGACTGGGCGTGCGCCGATGCGCCAAGCGGCCCTGCGAGGATGGCGACGAAGAGGCCTACTGTCAGGCCGCCGAGCGCGGCGCGGCTCATGAAGCCGAGGAGCGGGAAGCGCGTGGGCATGCCAAAGATTACGCGGTGGCGCGCCACCGTGCGAGGTGCGCGGAGCCAGGCGACACTCGGCGGAACGATGCGCTGGCGACGGGAACGGTCGATGGTGGCCCACTGCGGATTTCGGTGACCCGACGAGTACGAAGCGCCGCCATGACGTGAAGCCTGGGACCCCAGGATGGCGCGAACCGGAGCGTCAATGAAGTGTTGACACATTGTGCCGCGTCAATGTAGCGTTGACGCATGGAGCATACTCAGAGACGGATCAAGCTGTACCGAACGCTGATCGGCGTGGGCGTCGCCATCGCGCTGCTTTCGGTCGTCATCGCTCTGGTGATCGGCGCTCCTATCACCATGGCTTTCTGGGTGCCGGTCAGTTACGGGGTCGTGGCGTGGATGATCTACCGCATCGTGACCGACGTGTGGGCCAGGGCCCAGCGCGACCGCCACCCATGACCTCGTCACAGGACGAGCTCGCCCGACTGGTTTCAGGCTGGCTCGCAGGCGAAGGCGGCGCCGAACCGCGCAGCGCCGAAGCCGGCCCAGGCGAGCTGCTCGGTTACGTGACGAAGCTCGAGGAGCTCTCCCGCACCGTGCAGTCCATCCAGCACGACGTCGTGTACGCCGCCCGCGCGGCCGGCTGCAGCTGGTCGCAGGTAGGCGACGCCCTCGGCGTCACGAAGCAGGCGGCGCAGCAGCGGTTCCGGGTGCAGTTCGACCAGGTCGCCACGGCAGACACCCGCGTCCTCGGACCGCTGAGCAGGGACGAGGAGCTCGAAGCCCTCGCGGAGGCGGGCAGGGAAGGCTGGCGGCT